>NZ_CP032514.1:0-302491 GCF_003606385.1 Actinomyces lilanjuaniae
GTGCCCGATACAGCCAACACCCAGTGGCTTTCCGCCCTGGAGGTCCTCTCCACCTCAGGGGAGCTGGGGCAAGGCAAGATGTCCATGATCCGTATGACCCACGTCATCGACGTAGATGGAACCCTAGTCCTTGTCGTTGGGTCCGCCTTCGCTAAGGACGTTGTGGAGCAGTCACGGGCACCGATCGCTGCTGCAGTCGCTCAGGTGTGGGGCCATCCTGTGCCTATTGAAGTGACTGTCGACACATCTTCGGAAGGGACTCGCCTTGGCAGACCTAACTCCCCCAGGTCCCAAGAACCGATGAACCTCGCCACAGCTCACCTTAGTCATGACACCACTCCAGGTCACGTCGAGATGCCTACGTACGCCGCTAACCGCACCGAGCACCCGGCCAACGGTACTGACATCTACTCGGAGGCCCCGGCTGCCCGGGGATACGCTGTAACAACTGGCACGGCACCTACCTCCATCGGGAGCGGGTCCCCTCTCGGTACGGACCGTCGGACTACTACTCAACCTCAGGAGACAGCCTCCTCGTCTGTCACTTCGTCAGCCGCCGAGAGCACTTACCGCTCCACTGCGTCCCTCTCCGCCGTTAACCAGTCACCCTCCTCCCTACTGACCCCCACTGCCGCAGACGACATCTCCCAACTCAACCCACGCTACACCTTTGACACCTACGTGACGGGTTCCTCCAACCGGTTCGCCCACGCCACTGCTCTCGCTGTGGCCGAAGCACCTGCCCGAGCTTACAATCCTTTATTTATATATGGCGGATCAGGTCTCGGAAAAACACATCTCCTCCATGCAATTGGGCACTACTCGCGAACGCTTAATCCCGGTATCCGTGTCAAGTATGTCAACTCCGAAGTCTTCGTCTCCGACTTCATCGCTTGTGTACGCGACGGCAATCAAGATGACGGTCGCATGGAAGGCTTCAAGCGGCGCTACCGCGAGGTAGATATCCTCCTCGTCGATGACATCCAGTTCCTCCAAGGAAAAGAATCCACTTTAGAAGAGTTTTTCCACACCTTCAACTCCCTGCACTCTTCCGGAAAGCAAGTAGTTCTTACCTCTGATCAGCCTCCCAAGGCACTAGGCGGCCTCGACGAGCGCCTGCGGTCACGCTTCGAATGGGGTCTTCTAGCCGACGTCCAGCCCCCCGACCTGGAGACTCGTATCGCGATACTGTCACGCAAGGGATCTGCTGAAGGCCTCGACCTGCCGCTGGACGTTCTGGAGTACATCGCTTCGCGTGTCACGACCAACATCCGTGAACTCGAGGGAGCGCTTATCAGAGTCACCGCTTTCGCTTCCCTCAATAAACAGCCGGTAGACCACACGTTGGCAGAGATGGTTCTCAAGGATCTTATCTCCGACCCCGAGGGCCAGGAAATAACCGCCTCACTCATCATGGCGCAGACCTCCGACTACTTCGGTATCACGATCGAGGACCTTTGCTCCGCCAACCGGTCTCGCACAATCGTATCCGCGCGCCACATTGCTATGTATCTATGCCGTGAACTCACCGACCTGTCACTGCCCAAGATCGGTCGCGAATTCGGAGGACGCGACCACACCACAGTCATGAGTGCCGACAAGAAGATCCGCACACTGATGGCTGAGCGTCGCTCCACTTTCAACCAGGTCACAGAGTTGACCAGCCGTATCAAGCAGGCTGCACAGTCCCCACAACACTGACCAACCCCGCCTGGGAACCTGACGCTGGAGCTCTGGGGACCTCCTCCGCGCGGCCGTAGTCCCCTACAAACTCCGTATGCCGGGCCACCATGGTGACCCAGATGGTGCGACCACCGCCAGTACGACCCGTGTGGATACTTCTGTGGAGAGTAGGTGGATGACAACCTGACACAGTGTGGAGACCCAGAGGCTACATGTGGAAACACATTGCTGTAAGTTCCCTGTCTCCACCGCTCCTACTGTCCGATCACCAGAACCACTCCTTTGTGGTTCCACAGAGGTCACCGCGCGGTTCCCGCCTAAGAGCCAGTTCTCCCCAGGATTCACATGTGCTACTACACCTACAGAACAGGAACTTCTTACATGAACGGCACAGCGCAGCCATCGAGGCTCCCTCAGCGCCCTGGACCTGCCTGGGAACCCTCACGGCCGACTCATGCCGAGGCTGCTGTACCAGGTATGGTCGGGGGCGAGGCTGTCAGACTAGTGTTGGGGTGACGTCTAGACTCCTCCGTACGGATCGGTCACGGACCAGCCGTGCCAACGATCCCGCTCCGCTCCACAGCCAGGGACCTGCTGGAGCCAGGGACCAGGAACATCGACAGGAAGGCACCTACCGTGAAACTCAGGGTTGATCGTGACGTCCTCGCTGAGGCTGTGACCTGGACCGCTCGTTCCGTCCCGACCCGGCCTCCGGTACCGGTCCTGGCGGGGGTACGCCTGGAAGCCATAGGAGCGACCTTGGTTCTGGCGTCCTTTGACTATGAGGTGTCAGCACGTAGCGAGGTCGCTGCCGAGGTAGAAGAGGAGGGCGTTGTCCTGGTGTCGGGAAGGCTGCTTGCCGACATCGCCAAGTCTCTGCCCAACAAGCCTGTAGAACTTGAAGTCGAAGGAACTAAAGTCACTGTCACCTGTGGGTCGTCCCGCTTCTCCCTGGCTGCCATGGCGGCAGACGACTACCCTGTCTTGCCCACCATGCCCGCCGTGGCGGGGACAGTAGACGCTCATGACCTGGCTCGGGCGGTGGCCCAGGTCTCTGCTGCCGCGTCACGCGACGACACTCTTCCTCTGCTCACCAGCGTACAGATAGAAGTTAAGGGCGAGTCGCTGGTCCTGATGGCCACTGATCGTTACAGGCTTGCGGTACGTGAGATGACATGGAATCCGTCGCACGTAGAGATCGCCACGACAGCGTTGCTCAAGGCCCGAACCTTGTCTGACGTCGCCAAGTCCCTGACCTCCTCGGGTGAGATCACCCTTGCCCTCTCGGACGACAGCACCTCGTCCGGACGCATCGGGTTCGAGGCTGGCGGTCGACGAACTACCTCCTTGCTTACCGATGGCGACTACCCGCCGGTGCGTCGGCTGTTCCCGGAGACAACGACCATCCATGCTACCGTCGGAACCGAGGAACTCATGGCTGCGGTTCGGCGCGTAAGCTTGGTCGCTGAGCGCTCCACACCTGTCCACATGACTTTCACCCAGGGTACTCTCTCCCTTGATGCAGGCCAGAGTGACGACGCGCAAGCCTCCGAGCAACTTGTGTCCCACCTTGAGGGCGACGATATTACGACTGCCTTCAACCCCGCTTTTCTGCTAGACGGCTTAGGTGCGCTGGAGCATCCTTATGTCAGACTTGACTTCACGCACTCTTCCAAACCCGCGGTACTTACCGGCGTGGACTCTATCGGTGGTGACGAGGATCCCGGCTTCCGCTATCTCATCATGCCGATTCGGTTCGGTGCCTGACTACTTCAGCAACAACGTGTACCTCTCTGACCTTTCCTTGGACAACTTCCGTTCCTACAAGGACTTGGTTCTCTCCCTGTCCCCCGGGCCCACCGCTTTCGTAGGCCCCAACGGCCAGGGGAAGACCAACCTGGTAGAGGCTGTTGCCTATATGGCGACGCTCTCGTCGCACCGAGTTGGTGCGGACACGGCTCTGGTACGCCGTGCCCCTCCTGGTTCTTCCCAGCCTCAGGGAGCCGTCTTGAGAGCAAAGGTGGTGCATACAGATCGTCCCACTGTCCTGGAGATCGAGATCATTGCGGGGAAAGCTAACAGGGCTAGGATTAATCGTGGAAACTGCCGTCCTCGTGACCTGCTGGGAATCCTGCGCGCCGTCGTCTTTGCTCCGGAGGATCTTGCCGTGGTGCGTGAAGAACCCGGGCTGCGTCGCCGCCTCCTGGACGACTTGGCAGTTGCACTGCGACCGGGGCTGGCAAGTGTGCTCGCCGAGCACTCCAAGATCCTCGCTCAGCGAGCTAGCCTTCTGAAGTCGGCGCGTGCCGCACGGTCGAGTGCGACCGGCACCAGATCGGTGATCTCCACCTTGGAGGTCTGGGACGCCCAGCTTGCTGATGTCGCCTCCCGTCTTATCGCGGCCAGGATTGAGGTGCTACGCCGGTTGCGTCCCTGGGTGGAGTCCTCCTATGAGACTGTCTCCGTAGGACGGTCTTCCGTCCATGCTGCCTATCGATCTAGCCTGGACGCCCATGAAAGGACCGGAGATCCTGACCCACAGCGCAAGGAGACCTGGCACGAGACGGAGGAGGCGCTTCGGGACCCGGCCGCGGTCGCGGTGCGGCTGAGGACGGCGATGGCTCAGCTTCACGAGCGGGAGATTGACAGGGGAGCAAACCTTGTTGGCGCGCACCGTGACGACCTTAGTCTGTTCCTAGGGGGGCTGCCAGCTAGAGGGTTTGCTTCTCACGGGGAGCAGTGGTCCCTCGCCTTGGCCCTGCGTCTGGCTTCTTACGAGATGCTGCGGCACAGCGCCGACACCTATGGTGGTGATTCCGAGCCCGTCCTCATCCTTGATGATGTATTCGCCTCACTGGACCAGCAGCGGCGTCGTGCCCTGGCTAAGATGGTCGCGAATGCCCAGCAAGTGTTGCTGACAGCGGCGGTGGACGCTGACGTTCCTGCAGAGTTGAACGGAGCACGCTTTCATGTTCTGGGAGGGAAGGTGACCAATGACTGAGCAGGGACCTGGTTCTCCCCAGCAGCCTAGTCGCGACAGTCAGGAGCCGGTTGACGTCCTTGCCCAACGTGCCCTGGTACGTCAGCGGCGCCGTGCCTGGGAGTCGGGAGAGACGCAGGCTCCTGGGTGGATTACAGACCATGAGAAGAAGGTGGCGCCATGGGACCTTCGACGTGAACGTGATCGTGCCCTGCAACTGGATGAGGACCCGGATGAGCGTGGACCTGGACTGGCGCGCGGACGGGACAGGCCTGGTCCCACTCCCTACGACCCTCGCACGGGCCGTGAGGAGTTGCATCGTATTGTCACGGGCCATGGCTGGGTAGACAGGCTTGCTGTGGCTTGGACCGTGTCTCAATGGTCCGGTATCGTGGGGGAGCAGGTTGCCCAGCACTGTACCGTAGAATCCTTTAACGCCGATCAGGTTACCGTGCGCGCCTCATCCTCTAGCTGGGCCCAGCAGTTGCGGCTGCTTCAGCCTACTATCGAGGCGCGTGTCGCCGAGACGATGAAGTCGGCGCCCGCGGGCACGATGGATGTAAGGAGCCATCCAGGGCAGACCCGCCCCCGTCCTCCTGTGACGCTAAGGATTCTCGGGCCCGCGGCACCGAGTTGGCGACATCGCGGAGTGGGGCTGCACGGAGCGCGTGGTCCTCGCGACACCTACGGGTAACTTTCTTGTAACTGAGGTGACCACAGGCACGTCTGTGAGGGGCTCGTGCTCGCCGGGACATGTGCCCTCCTGGGCTAGAATGCCTCTGAGCGCCCACGGTGCGCCCATGACCGTCCAGATGACAAGCACCTCTTGTAGCGCGGTGTCCAGACCAGGATCGGCCCAAGGAGGGAGCGGGACGGAGACATTCGGACCACCCAGGTCCCTTTTGCGCACAGAACGAGGAGCAACTGACACGTGTCTGACCAGGACATCATGACAACTTCCGAGGCAGCGCTCTCGGGAGACCTTGATCCGACGGCTTCAGGGGGTAGGGACTACGGGGCCTCGGACATCACCGTCCTTGAGGGACTGGAGGCAGTTCGCAAGCGTCCCGGCATGTACATCGGGTCTACCGGTGAACGTGGTCTGCATCACCTGGTCTACGAGGTAGTAGATAACTCGGTGGACGAGGCCCTCGCTGGCTACTGTGACCACATTGAGGTTACTCTCCTGGCCGACGGCGGTGTACGCGTGACGGACAACGGGCGGGGTATCCCTGTCGACAACCATCCCACTGAGCAGCGACCGACTGTGGAGGTTGTCATGACAATTCTCCATGCTGGAGGAAAGTTCGGTGGCAGCGGTTACGCGGTGTCTGGCGGTCTTCACGGAGTGGGAATCTCCGTGGTCAATGCTTTGTCCACTCGTGTCGAGACGGAGGTATGTCGACAGGGGTACAAGTGGCGCATGTCCTTTGCGGAGGGCGGCAAGCCGGTGACTGACCTCGTGCGGGAGGCACCTACACAGGACACGGGGACGACTCAGACCTTCTACCCTGATCCTGCTGTCTTTGAGACGGTCAGTTTTGACTATGAAACCCTGCGCCGACGGTTTCAGCAGATGGCCTTCCTCAATAGGGGCCTGCGTATTACTCTGACGGACGAGCGCGCCGGTGTACAGGACTCGGGGGACGAGATAACTGGGGATGAGGCCGGGCCCGCTGACGACCCGGTCGTAGGGCACCGCAGCGTCAGTTACTGCTACGAGCACGGCCTGCGCGACTACGTGGCCTTTCTCAACACCTCCAAGAAGACGGACCTGATTCACCCTGAGATCATCGCCTTTGAGGCTGAGCAAGTTACGGAGGACGGGCGGTCTATCAGCCTGGAGATCGCCATGCAGTGGACAAGCGCGTACTCGGAGTCCGTGCACACCTATGCTAATACTATCAACACAACGGAGGGCGGTACCCATGAAGAAGGCTTCCGTACGGCGCTGACGACACTGGTTAACAAGTACGCCCGTGATAGGGGGCTGCTCAAGGACAAGGAGGACAACCTCACTGGCGATGACGTCCGTGAAGGACTGACTGCAGTGATCTCGGTCAAGCTCTCAGAGCCACAGTTCGAGGGACAGACCAAGACCAAGCTCGGTAATACTGAAGCCCGCAGTTTCGTCCAGCAGACGGTCTATTCCCAGCTCGGCGATTGGCTCGACTCCCACCCGGGTGAGGCGAAGGCCGTAGTCACCAAGGCTATTCAGGCCGCTACCGCGCGACTGGCCGCCCGTAAGGCGCGAGAGGCTACCCGACGTAAGGGTGTCCTGGAATCTGCCTCTATGCCGGGAAAGCTGCGTGATTGCTCCTCCCGTGTGGCTGAGGAGTGCGAGATCTTCATTGTCGAGGGCGACTCTGCTGGGGGATCTGCCGTGGGTGGACGTGACCCGGAGCATCAGGCGATCATGCCGATTCGGGGAAAGATCCTCAACGTGGAGAAGGCCAGGCTGGACAGGGCGCTGTCCTCGGAAACAATCCGCAGCCTCATCACGGCTTTTGGCACAGGTATCGGAGAGGACTTCGACATCTCCCGGCTGCGCTACGGCAAGATTGTCATCATGGCTGACGCCGATGTTGACGGGCAGCATATTGCCACCCTTCTTCTCACGCTTCTGTTCCGGTATATGAGACCTCTTATCGAGCATGGGCATGCTTATATTGCTATGCCCCCCCTGTACCGGATCAAGTGGGTCGGTACCGACCACGAGTTCGCCTATTCGGATGCCGAGCGTGACCAGCTCCTCGAAACTGGGCAGGCAGCCGGACGGCGCCTGCCCAAGGAAGGTGGTATCCAGCGGTACAAGGGTCTAGGCGAGATGAACGACCATGAACTGTGGGAAACCACGATGGATCCGCAGCACCGGGTTCTCAAGCAGGTCACCCTTGATGAGGCGGCTGACGCCGACGAAACCTTTGCCATTCTCATGGGCGACGACGTCGAACAGCGCCGCTCATTCATCCAGCGCAACGCAACAGATGTGCGCTTCCTTGATATCTGAGCACCCTGGTGCTCATGGCCTGCTGGCTGGTCCTGGGCCGGGGCCGTCTCGTGCCCCTGGTTGTCCAGGTGCCAGATGGATCAGGTGGATACCGAAACACAAGACCGAAGGAAACCCGTGAGCGACGAGAACACCACCAGCATCGACGGTACCGAGGAGACGGATCGGGACCGTATCCAGCCGGTCGACCTGCAGATGGAGATGCAGCGCTCCTACCTTGACTACGCCATGAGCGTCATTGTCGGACGGGCGCTGCCGGACGTGCGTGACGGACTCAAGCCCGTGCACAGGCGTGTCCTCTACGCTATGTACGACGGCGGGTATCGGCCCACCTCATCCTTCTCCAAGTCCTCCCGCGTGGTGGGTGAAGTGATGGGAAACTATCACCCCCACGGTGACGGTGCCATCTATGACGCCTTGGCTCGTCTGGTGCAGTGGTGGTCTCTACGCTATCCTCTGGTAGCCGGCCAGGGTAATTTCGGTACTCCTGGGAACTTGGGACCGGCCGCGCCTCGCTATACCGAGTGCAAGATGGCTCCTCTGGCCATGGAGATGGTCCGAGACATTGATGAGGAGAGCGTCGACTTCCAGGACAACTACGACGGGCGTAATCAGGAGCCGGCGATTCTTCCTTCACGGTTCCCCAATCTGTTGGTTAACGGATCTGAGGGGATCGCGGTGGGTATGGCCACCCGTATCCCTCCGCACAACCTGCGTGAGGTCGCCAGTGGTGTCCAGTGGTTCCTCTCCCATCCTGAAGCGTCCCGCGAAGAGCTTCTTGAGGCCCTCATCGCCCGGATTCCTGGCCCTGACTTTCCCACTGGTGCCACGATCCTGGGACGTCGCGGCATTGAGGACGCCTACCGTACCGGTCGCGGCTCGATCACCCAGCGTGCAGTGGTGGAGGTTGAGGAGATCCAGGGACGCCAGTGCCTTGTGGTCACTGAGTTGCCCTATCAAGTCAATCCTGACAACCTGGCCGACAAGATCGCCCAGCTGGTGCGTGAGGGCCAGGTTCAAGGAATTGCCGACATTCGTGATGAGACCTCGGGACGTACCGGCCAGAGGCTGGTGATCGTCCTCAAGCGCGATGCTGTCGCCAAGGTGGTACTCAACAACCTCTATAAGCGGACTCAGCTGCAGGACAACTTCGCCGCAAACATGCTGGCCCTGGTTGATGGTGTGCCGCGCACTCTGAGCCTGGACGGGTTTGTGCGTCACTGGGTCTCCCACCAGATTGACGTCATTGTGCGGCGGTCACGCTTCCGACTGCGCAGGGCGGAGGAGAGGCTGCATATCCTGCGCGGTCTTTTGGCTGCCATTGACGCCCTGGACGCGGTGATCGCTCTTATCCGTAGATCGCCCACCACCGAGGAGGCCAGGAGCGGACTCATGGAGCTGCTGGGAGTTGACGAGGCCCAGGCTGAAGCTATTCTCTCCCTCCAGTTGCGTCGTCTGGCTGCTCTGGAACGCCTGAAGATCCAGCAGGAGTCTGACGACCTTACCACCCGGGTAGCTGATCTGCGTGACATTATTGCCAGTCCTGACCGTCAGCGCGGTATCGTCTCCTCCGAGTTGGCTGAGATCGTGGACAAGTATGGAGACGAGCGGCGTACGACGATCGTGCCTTTCGATGGCGAGATGAGTCTGGAGGACCTCATCCCCGAGGAGGACGTGGTTGTGACGATTACTCGTTCCGGTTACGCCAAGCGGACCCGTACTGACGCCTACCGGTCTCAGCACCGGGGAGGTAAGGGCGTCAGGGGCGCGGTCCTTCGGGAGGACGACGTGGTCAGCCACTTCTTCGTCACCACGACTCACCGCTGGTTGCTTTTTTTCACCAACCTGGGGCGAGTCTATCGGGCCAAGGGCTATGAGCTCCCTGAGGGAGGCCGTGACTCCAGGGGCCAGCACGTGGCAAACCTCCTCGCCTTCCAGCCCGGGGAGGAGATCGCCCAGGTCATGGAGCTCACGGACTACGAGCAGGCGGACTATCTTGTGCTCGCTACGCGCCGGGGTCTGGTGAAGAAGACCAGGCTGCAAGAGTACAATTCTAACCGCTCTGGAGGGGTTATCGCCATCAACCTGCGACAGGACGAGGAGGGAAGAGCCGACGAGCTGGTCTCTGCGCGCCTGGTCTCCGAGGGCCAGGACCTGCTGCTGGTCTCCCACCACGGTCAGTCGCTTCGCTTTCAGGCGGACGATGCCACGCTACGGCCGACCGGACGTGCAACGAGTGGCGTGACCGGTATGCGCTTCCGGCCGGGTGACTCGCTGCTCGCCATGGATGTCATTGACCCCTCCTGGAGGGACGCGGATCTGTTCGTGGTGACTGAGGGAGGGTACGCTAAGCGCACCAACGTGGCTGACTACCCTGTCAAGGGGCGGGGCGGCCTCGGGGTCAAGGTAGCCAACCTAGTGGAGGAGCGTGGCGAGCTGGTGGGGGCGCTGACGACCGCGCCCAGTGACGAGGTCATGTGCATCATGGCGTCCGGGAAGGTTGTGCGCTCTGCCGTCTGCGAGGTCTCAGTCACCGGAAGGACGACACAAGGTGTGACTTTTGCCAAGCCTGATGAGGGTGACCGCATCATCGCGGTGGCTCGTAACGCTGAACGGGACCTTGACAGCCCGGAGGTGTCTGGGAAGGAGCCACAGGAAGACGCAGCCGAAGACCAGGTGAAGCAGCCTGACACGGCGCTTCTTGGCGTGGTAGCAAGTCAGGATACCCAGACAGTCACGGATGCGAGCACCACGGGTGAGGCGGTAGCGTTGCCTGATGAGGAGAGCGAGGTAGAGGCATGAGCCAGCCGATATCCATTCCGCCTGGTGGCGGGCCGCCCCAGCCTGTGGGAGACGCTGTGTCCGTTGTGGAGGCGACGACCTCCGGGTCGAACACGGAAGAGAAAAAGTCTAAGAAGAAGATCGTCGGTCCACGGCGGGTGCGGCTTGCACTCACCCGAATCGACCCGTGGTCGGTGATGAAGGCCTCCTTCCTGCTAAGCTTTGCTGCGGGGGTCATGGTCATTGTGGCTACTGCTTTTACCTGGCTGATGCTCGACGCAATGCAGGTCTTCTCCACGATTGAGGACCTGGCCAGGACAGTCGCAGGCGAGGACTCTAACGCCTTCACCGCCCTCATGACCTATCTACAGCTGCCACGTGCCCTTGCGATGGCAACGATCGTTGCAGTTGTCAATATGATTCTCATCACTGCTTTAGCAACGGTGGGCGCTTTCCTGTACAACATCACTGCAACCTTGGTCGGTGGGATTCATCTCACGCTCGCTGACGAGTAACTGACTTGGCCGTTCTGGGCCGAGTGAGATAACCTCGTTCCAGTGGCACGGGCCTATAGCTCAGTCGGTTAGAGCGCATCCCTGATAAGGATGAGGTCGCTGGTTCGAGTCCAGCTAGGCCCACTTCAGCGAAGTTGGTAGGGGATCCAAATGTGTAGTCGCGGTTTTGTCCCGATTATGCTTCTCACCGCCTTGGCTACTGGGACCTACGTCTTGTGGTTGAGGTTAGAGTCGGATTGTCGGCAACGGGCCACCTGGGTGGAGGTAGCTGACCCGCTGGACTGAGGTCCAGTACCGGGGCCATGGCGCAATTGGTAGCGCACCTGCTTTGCAAGCAGGGGGTTACGGGTTCGAGTCCCGTTGGCTCCACCTAGCGATGGAAACTGACTCCTCCTCTGGTAGTTCTAGGCGGGGATTACCCTAGAGGCGCTTGGACCGCGGCCAAGGACAAGGCGTTGGCAAGCCAGCATGGTTGGAGTGCAGGTGGCTGTCTGGGCGCTTCTTATTTAGTTTGGGATCTGTCAGACTCTGACGGAGGCTATTTTACCGGGCGCGTGTATTGGAGTCTTACTTAGGCGTTACAACCACCAGGTTGCTGGAGGTCGCAGTCAAGGTCTCCTCAACAGGTGTCAGGAGTAGTATCCGGGTGCGGCTCCCAGGGAGAGGATGTGCCTGGATTTTCGTTCTCGGCCCGCGTAGAGTGAGGAGCGCTTCACCTTGTCAACCAAGTCGGCTTACTGTGGCATCCAGGTCTCCTGGCCCAGGCAGCGGACCTGGGTACTCGGGCCGGTGAGCTGAACGGGGAACGGAGACATAGCATGACTAATCCGTGGGAGATCTACGACGCTCTCATCGACTGCCTTCCCGCCGACATCCGTGTGACACGCACCGGTCAGGGACCGCGGTGGACCCGTGTGCTTAACTCAGCCGAATCGGTGGGGTCAGCCTGGACCATGGATGTACGGAGTCGACCGGCTCTGGTTGAGGACTCCGCACTGATTGGTAAGTCGTTGCGTGACGTTGCCGCACTGGTGCGTTCCTGGAATCTGGCGGAAGCTAGCGTTGGGTTGGCTGCTGTGAACTCCTGGTACTCCGCACCGGGCACCGCTGAAGGCAACGGCTTTGTCCCTACCGGTGAAGGGACTACCTGGAGGCAGGTCTTTGACCCCTTTGCTGCCGATATCGCCGGGAAGAAGGTGGCGGTCGTAGGTCATTTCCCCTTCGCGCAGGCCGCACTGGCTGGGGCCGCGGAGTACAGCTGCCTGGAACGCGTGCTGCAGCCTGGGGACTATCCGGACAGTGCCTGTGAGTACATCCTGCCTGAGTGTGATTATGTGTTCATCTCCTCCTCGAGCTTTGTCAATAAGACGACGCCACGCCTGATCGCCCTGTCTCGGCAGGCCTACACGGTACTTGTGGGTCCTTCCACCCCCTTGCATCCTGTGCTCCTCGACCACGGGGTGGATACCGTGACCGGCTACGTTTTTTCTCCCGATGTTGCCCAGGCGGACGCCTTTGCCGAACTGGTGCAGGACAATACTATTGGTTCTGGTTACCGTGTCCACAGGCACCGGGCATAACTTGGACGGGCGGTGCGACTTATACCTGGACCCGGTCGGGATGAGATCCCGTACGCTGGCCGCGGTCCAAGGCATCGATCGCCGCCACCTGCTCCTGGCTCAAGGTAAAGCCGAAGACGTCACCGTTGGTCCTGATGCGATCAGAATGCACCGATTTGGGGATGACTACGAAGCCTTTTTGTAGATGCCAGCGGATGACTACCTGCGCCGGACTTACCTTCAGGTCCTGGGCTATCTGTACGACCACTGGGTCCTGAAGAACCTGTCCCCGGCCCAGCGGCGACCAGGACTGCGTAACGATACCAAGCCGCTCATGGATGCTACGCAGCGACTCCTGAGTCAGCCACGGATGGAGCTCGACCTGGTTGACGGCTGGTACCACCCCGGTGGCCTCAGTGATACGGTGCAGGTGCTCAGCAGTGTAGTTCGATACCCCGATCGCCCGGACTCGACCCGAGTCAAGAATCTTGATCATAGTGCGCCAGGTATCCACCAGGTCAATTCCCGCAGACATGGCCAGGGGCCAGTGCACCAGGAACAGGTCCAGGAAGTCCAACCCCAGGGCGTCGAGAGTGGCGTCAAGGCTGCGCAGCGCATCGTCCCGCCGGTGGTTGGGATTGTCGAGTTTGGAGGTGACAAACAACTCCTCGCGCTGTAGCCTGCTGGCCGCGAGAGCGCGGCCCACCCCTGCCTCGTTGCCGTACATCTGAGCCGTGTCGATATGTCGGTAGCCTAGCTCGAGCGCCGCCAGGACCACGTGCTCAGCGTCGTCATCAACTACTTTGTAGGTTCCGAGACCCAGTTGGGGGATCATCGGGGGTGTTGATGGTCCAGCGGGACTTATGCCGTGAGTCAGGGGGATGAGGTCTGCTGGCAGTCCGGTCATGGTGACAGGGTACACAGGAGCAGGGTGCGGGTACAGGCAGGCTGTGGTCGCACGGCAACGGCGGTGGCGTACCCGCAGGTACACCACCGCCGTCTACGTGATTCAAGACTGCCTAGCCAGAGCAATACATAACTGCTGCGGACTGGGAGAAGACGATGCTAGGACAGCCGCCGCGTGCAGGATCTATCCTGCTCAGGCCTCAGGGGCAGGAGGAGCTGGCGGGACGGTCGGCGGTTCCGTGCTGTCGCCCTGCTGAGCAGTGTCAGGGGTGGCCGCAGCGGGAGTAATGCCGTATCCAGTGTCCTGGGCATCAGTGGAGTCTGCCCAGTACTCTTCTGCCCAGGGGTCCTCTACCGGCTGGCTACGACGCCACATGACGTAGGCAGCGCTGGCTGTCGCACCGGCGAGAGCCAGCCAACCCAGTGTCTTGAGGACGCGATGCTTCTTCTGCTTCTTCACAGGAACCTCCAATGCGGCGGACTTTGCGGCGACGGCCGCGCGCTGAGCGCGTTCCGTCAGGTTGCCGTCCGCCTGGGCAGCAGCCTGGGCGGCGACAGCGGCACGTTGCGCGCGGGGCACGTAGTCTTCCACGACGCGTAGCCGGGCTTCCTCAACCACAGGTTCCAGTCGGACCTGGGTGTCCTTAGCGGCACGAGCAACATCCGCACGCGCTTTACTGACACGTGGCGCCAGCCACACGGCAGTGCGGGCAGCCCGGTCAGCAACCGTCTCAGCAAGAGAGGCGGCCCCCTGGCGGAGTTGACCACTGTCAATTTTTGCGTGGGTCTTGCAGCACGTCTTCTTGCAGCACAGCATGATGTCGCTCCCTCGCTCGGGACGGAAGGTAGAACAGAAACTATGGTCGCACTGCCGCGGTGATCGTGCCCAACGGAGGAACCGGGGTTTTGCCTGGGGTGAACAGCGTAACGGTCAAGGTGGCGGCTACTGCCCCAAGGGCCAAGCCGTGCAACCATGGCTGCTATGGAAGCGACTCTTCACACGAACCACGGTGACATCCGCCTCGAGCTCTATCCTGAGCAAGCCCCCAAGACCGTCTCCAACTTCGTGGGGCTGGCGACAGGTGAGAAGGCATGGACTGACCCGCGCACAGGGGAAGAGTCCAACGCGCCGCTGTACGACAACGTCATCTTCCACCGGGTGATCCCTGGCTTTATGATCCAGGGGGGCGACCCCCTGGGGACCGGTACCGGTGGTCCGGGGTACGTGTTCGACGACGAGATCGACCCCTCCCTCACCTTCGCTGCTCCCTACGTGCTGGCTATGGCCAACGCCGGCAGGCGGCTGGGGAGAGGGACCAACGGCTCACAGTTCTTCATTACCACGGCACCCACTGAGTGGCTCCAGGGAAAGCACACGATCTTTGGTGCGGTGACGGACGCTGCCTCCAGGCAGGTTGTCGACGCTATTGCCGGCGTCGCCACTGACCAGCGTGACCGCCCCGTGGAGGACGTCGTCATCACCTCCGTATCCATCATGCCGTGAGCCCCGCCCCGTCAGTGCAGGTTGTCAGCCTGAGAGCGCCCCTCCCAGCAAGCGGTTGGTCCCTGTCCGGTTCCGTCCTTGCCAGCCCCGACGGCCAGCCTCGACCGCACTGGCACGCAGTGAGAGACGCGCTACGGTTTCACAGGAAAAATAGATGAGTCAGCAGCCTGTCTCCACTCCTCCTGTCTGCCCTCGACACCCACAGACTGCTGCCTATGTGCGTTGCCAGCGTTGTGGTCGCCCGGTGTGTCCTGAGTGCCAGGTTCCTAGCCCTGTCGGTGTCCACTGTGTGGACTGCGTACGTACCTCGCAAGCAGGTCGGCGGCGTGTGCGCACTGTCCTGGGTGGCAGACCGACGTCAGGAACTGCTGTAACCAACATGCTGATCTTGGCCTGCGTCGTGGTGTATATAGCCCAGTTTCTCCTTCAGACCGCCTCCATCCCCCTGGACCGGCTGCTCGGATTCGTCCCCGCTGCTGCCCTGGAGGAGCCGTGGCGGTTCCTGAGTACCGCTTTTCTCCACGGGCCACCGCTTCACCTGGCATTCAACATGTGGGCGCTGTGGGTCCTGGGCTCTGTCCTGGAACCGCTGCTGGGACGCTGGCGGTTCCTCGCTGTCTACCTTCTGAGCGCCCTGGGCGGGTCTGTGATGATCTACCTGCTGGCCTCCCCGGCCTCCCAGGACTGGGTCACCTTGACGGTCGGCGCCTCAGGCGCGGTCTTTGGCCTGTTTGCCACGACGTTTGTGGTACAGCGACGCCTCGGACGTGACACCTCTCAGATTGTGGGGCTACTGGTCCTCAATGCCGTGATCTCCCTCCTTGGTGCCAACATATCGTGGCAAGGCCACTTGGGGGGGCTGCTCACCGGCGGCCTGCTGGCGGCGGTTTTTGCGTGGGCGCCCAGAGACAGACGCAGCCTGTACGGCGTTGTGGCGACAGTCGGTGCTGCTGTGGTCCTGGTGGCCCTGGTGCTTGTCCGCAGCCTGCTGGTCCAAGGACCTGGGTGACTGTCATGCCCTGCTGGTGTCCATGGAGGCCAGTCAATAACTGAATGACACCGATGTGGTTGTCCCCAGGTGTGGACACATCTGTGGAATCACATCGCTGTAGTTATCCACATGTGTGTACTCACCTGGGGACAAACGCTCCCAGTGCTGTGTACCCCTGTTCACGGGCGGGTACCGCGTTACCTCCAGCGAAGAAGCCCCAGGAAGCCCACCATCATGATGAGAAAGCCGATGTAGAGGTTGCCGTTGAGGAGCCAGTCGGAGGCGTGGTTCTCCTGGAAGTACGGGATCGGGTACTGTCCCTGGAAGAGGTAGGTGATCACGACCCAGAGCAGGCCGATAACCAGGAGAGACACCATCGTCGGGGCGTACCAGCGGGGGGAGGAGGTGTCTCTCACCTTGGTAGGAGTACGGGAGACCCGGTTGGCTGCCGCCCGGGACTGCTCCTCCAGCGCCCTGGCGCGCTTTGCCGGGTTACCTGACCGTAGTGCGTGCCTCAGGTCGGTATCGGACAGGCGCGGCTCGGTGTTCTTCCCAGACTTCTTCCACAGGGCCACGTGGGTCTCCTCACTGGCGGTTGGCGGTTTGGGGACCGCCACAAGTACGTATTCCGCCCTAGCCTAGAGCATGGCGCGAGACGTCCTGGACGTCTGTACTGTGATACGTCCACCACGGGAGACCTTGCGCTTATCCTGGTCTGCCACCAGACTGGGCCTCCCACACCGAAAGAGGTCTGATGTCCAGAACCCATTCTGTGCGCCCCCCGGTGCAGGCTCGTGACCGCAAGCGTGGTAGACGTTTTGTCAACGCGATCCTCACCGGTGTCGGAGAACTTCTTATCACCTCGGGACTCGTTGTTGCCCTGTTCCTGGTCTGGCAGCTGTGGTGGACGGGGATAGATGCCTCGGCAAGCGCCGCTGCTGCTACGACGAGCTTTGAGCAGACCCAGGTGGACTCTCCTGAGGTGGAGGGCACCCGCCACTATGAGGACCCTCCTGCGGTCCGCCCGGTCGGGAACGGACAGACGATCGGGATGCTTGTCGTGCCCAAGTGGTACGGTGTCACGAACAACAACATGCCCGTGATCGAGGGCACGGGATCTGATGTCCTGGACCAGGCAGCTGCTGGTCACTACCCGGAGACCCAGCAGGTTGGTGAGGTCGGGAACTTTGCTGTGGCCGCCCACCGTCGTACCTACGGCAACTCCTTCAGGCGTATTGACCTCCTGGAGGAGGGTGACGAGGTGATTATCTCGACTGCCGATACCTGGTATGTCTACACGGTCACCAGTCATGAGATTGTCATGCCTGACCAGGTTGAAGTCCTCGCTCCTGTTCCCGGGGAACCGACAGCGACGCCCACCACCGCCATGCTGACGATGACGACCTGTCACGGGGAGACGACCGGGGAGTGGGGCAACGACCGCCGCTGGATTGTCCACGCGGAGCTCTCCTACTGGATGGATCGCTCTGAGGGGCGTCCCGCATCAGTTCTCAACGACCCGGAGGTGAACTGATGTACGGCTGGATCTGGAGACATCTGCCCGGACCCTGGTGGCTGCGGGCACTTCAGGCGCTCCTCCTGACAGCGGCAGTGGTCTACCTGCTTATGGAGGTCGTCTTCCCGTGGGCGAACGAGACGTGGAACTTGTCCGGAAACGCCGACGTGGGCTAGGGCGGTGCTAGCCCCTCAACGGTAGGTGGAGCAAAGCACCGGTATAGAAATAGAAGAGAGGAAGAGATGTCGTCGCCCACTGCGACGTACGTCTACTCCTGATCCTGGGAGTCCTCCTCGTCGTCGGCAGCAGCCTCCTCACCGTTGTTCTGAGGACCGTCGGAGACGGTTAGCCTGACTCGCGTACCACGTTCCACCTCGGAGCCTGGTGACGGGCTGACAGAGATGACGTCTCCTGCTGGAACCGAGTCAGAGGAGGCGAGATCAGCCTCGCCGTCGACGCTCAGCCCGGCACCCTCCAGGGTAGCCACCGCTTCCTGCTGGCTCATACCGGCCACGTCAGGCACGACAACCGCCTCGGCTGTAGAGGCTGACGTGGCTGGGGACGTGGCCGTCGGTGTCGGGGTGCCCGCACCGCTGGAGACCACGATATTGACCTCGGTGCCCTGGGAGACCTGGGTGCCGGCTGCTGGGTCAGACGAGATCACCGTGCCCTCAGCGACACTGCTGGAAGAGTCCTGGCTGACGTTACCGACACTCAGGCCGACAGATGTCAGTGCCTCACGGGCCTCCGCCTGGGTCATACCGGTCAGGTCCGGGACCTGGGTCTCCCCGGTGGACAGGACCAGAGACACGGTCGAACCGCGCTGTACTGGGTTGCCAGCGACAGGGTCGGTGCGGATAACCCTGTCCTTGGCGACAGTTCCCGAGTCCTCCGTCGTGGCGTTACCGACCTGCAGCCCGGCCTCCTCAAGGGTGGTGCGGGCCTCGTCCTGGGTCTTGCCGGAGACGTCGGGCACATCAACCATGGCTGAGCCCCCCGAGAAGTAGACGGTAATGGTGGTGCCTGTCACGGCAGAGGTACCGGCCTCAGGGTCGGATGAGACGGCAAGACCCTCGTCGATCGTGTTGTGCGAGACGTCCTCACCTCGGCTGAAAACCAGCCCAACTGCCTCTACGGCTTCGCGTGCCTCGTCCTCAGTCATCTCAGCGATGTCGGGGACGGCGACCTCGGTCGGGGAGGCCGAGGGCTCAGGAGCAGGGGTACCTCCGATACGGCCGGAGGCGTACAGTCCCGCGACCACTGCGGCAGCCAGGAGCAGGACCACCAGCAGCGCACGTAGCCACAGGCGCCCTCTGCGCTGTGACGGCGCGGACTGCGCCTTGTCGGAGGAGTCCGCCGGTGCCGGAGCCTGGGAGCCGACCGCCTGGGCGGCAGCGGGGGCAGTCGCAGACGCCGCTCCAGCGGCTGCCCAGGAGTCTGCCGCGGGTGCGGCCACCGCCAGTCCCTGGGCAGCCGCCTGCAGGTCAGCACGCATGTGGGCGGCATCCTGGTAGCGGTCCTCGCGGCTCTTGGCCAGGGACTTGAGAATGACCCGGTCCAAGGACTCGGGCACGTCCGCCGCCAGTGCGGAGGGGCGGCGGGGGATCTCACGCACATGCTGGTAGGCGATGGCCACAGCGGAGTCGCCCTGGAAGGGCGGCTGACCAGTCAGCAGCTCGTAGAGGAGGCAGCCGGTGGAGTACAGGTCGGAGCGGGCATCGACGCTCTCTCCCCGGGCCTGCTCTGGTGACAGGTACTGGGCTGTACCGACTACCGTGTGGGTCTGGGTGACGGTGGAGGCCGAGTCCTCAATGGCACGGGCGATACCGAAGTCCATGACCTTGACCGACCCGGTCGAGGTCAGCATGATATTGCCAGGCTTGATGTCGCGGTGGACGATACCTGTGCGGTGAGAATACTCCAGGGCGTCAAGGACACCGGTGACGATCTCTACGGCCTCAGTGATAGGGACCGCCTCACCCTCGCTAAGGAGCTCGCGTACAGAGTGGCCCTCGACATACTCCATGACGATATAGGGGACCAGCCTGACGGCGCCGGAGTGCTGTGGCAGCTCCTCCTCGCCGGAGTCGTAGACGGCGACGACCGCGGGGTGGTTGAGTGCGGCAGCGGATTGTGCCTCACGGCGGAATCGCTCCTGGAAGGTGGGGTCGCCAGCAATGTCTGAGCGCAGCAGCTTGATGGCCACCCAACGTGACAGCCGGGTGTCGTAGCCAAGGTGCACCTCGGCCATGCCTCCACGTCCAATGAGATCGCGGATCTCATAGCGGCCCGCGAGGACCTGGGGGAACTGACTGGTCACAGTACCTCCTTGACAGGGAAACCGGCACCCGAGGTCGCTGTCGTCGAGGCCTCAGGAGCTGGGTCAAGCGTACCTAGACCTGCCAGGACTGCGCTCACAGCCAGAACGAGGACGAAGAACCGCAGGGACGGCAGGCGCATACCCATAAAGCGGCGGCCGGAGGCGTGCCTGGGAGTGCCTTCCGGGGCGTCCTCGGAGTTCTGCTGGCTCCGGGCGCCTCCGGGCTGGCTGACGGCCTTGGGTGTCGCGGCTGCACCGGGGGTCTGCGGGTGCGCAGGCTGGGCTGTCTGTCTCGGCCGGGTCGGATGGGTCGAGAACGCAGAGTCCCTGGTAGAGCCCTCGGGCTGAGGAGCCTCGTGTCCGGGCTCCTGGCGGCGGCCTGTCGCTTCCCAGCCCAGTGCCCCGCTGGAGGTCCAGGGCTCAGGTGGCAGGTTGACCACGATACGGTCCAGGGTGCGGGCTACCTCCCGGGCCGAGGCAGGACGGTCCTTCGGCTTCTTTGCCAACAGGCTTAGGACGACGTCGCTGACCTGGGGAGGCAGGGTGTCCGGAAGCGGAGGAACGTCGTCGTTGACGTGGGAGAAGGCGATGTCTACCTGGGTGGCGCCAGTGAATGGGCGCCGCCCAGCCAGTGCCTCATAGGCGATAATCCCCAGGCCGTAGAGGTCACCGGCAGGAGTGGCCATGTTGCCCATGGCCTGCTCGGGGGCAAGGTACTGGGCTGTGCCCATGACCATGCCGGAGGCGGTCATCGGCCGCTGGTTCAAGCCGGTGGAGATGCCGAAGTCCGTCAGCTTGGCCAGGCCCTCACGGTTGATGAGGATGTTGGAGGGCTTGACGTCACGGTGTACGACCCCAGAGTCGTGCACGACCTGGAGGGCGCGGGCAACCTGGGCTAGGACGGGCAGGATCTCCGAGGGGGGGAGGGTGCCCCGCTCCGTCAGGATGTCGGACAGCGCCCTGCCCTGGACTAGCTCCATGACGATCCAGCCTGTGCCCTCTTTCTCCCCCGAGTCCAGGACTACCGCAAGATTGGGGTGGCGCAGGCCGCGGGAATTGGTGGCCTCGGCACGCAGACGCGACAGGAAGATCTCGTCGCCAGCCAACTCTGGTCGCAGGATCTTGACGGCAACGGCCCGGCCCGAGCGCAGGTCCGTGGCCCGCCATACCTCGCCCATACCTCCCAGGGCGATACGCTCCACCAGGGTGTAGCGGCCCTGGAGCTCCAAGCCGACACGAGGTCTCACTGGTCCACCACCGCGTCAATCACTGTGGCGGCAATAGGGCCGGCCAGGGAGCCACCCGTAGCGGTGGAGTCGGTGTCGGCACCGCCGTCCAGCACAACGGCAACTGCCACGTCGGGGTTGTCGATGTCCGTCCCGGCGAAGCCGACGAACCACGTCGTCGGGCCGCCCTCGTCCGCTCCGGTCTCGGCGGTGCCGGTCTTGCCAGCCACTGTCACGCCCGCTACCTGCGCAGTCCGGCCGGTACCCTCGGCAACAGTCTGCTGCATCAGCTGCGACAGGGAGGCGGCTGTGTCCTCGTCGATCGGGGTACGAGCCACGGACGGAGAGGCCGTGTCCACGACGTTGAGGTCGGCGTCCAGTGTGCGCGAGACCAGGTAAGGGGACATCTGGGTACCCCCGTTGGCCACGGTAGCCGCGACCATCGCCATCATCATCGGCGTTGCCCGTACCGACGCTTGGCCGATCCCAGCCATGGCCGTCTGGGCCTCGGAGGTGTTTGCGGGGTAGGTCGAGGGCGTGACCGTCAGGGGGATTGCCATGTCGCTGTCGAAGCCCCAGGCGCTGGCCTCCTCCGCCAGCTCCTCCTCTCCGACGTCGATGGCCAGCTGCGCGAAGGGAGTGTTGCAGGACTCCATAAAGGCATAGGCAAAGCTGACTGAGCCGTTGCCGCAGGACTCCCCCGCGTAGTTGCTCAGTGAGTGGCTGGTCCCTGGCAGGGTGATCGTGTCCGGGGCGCTGACCTCGGAGTCGGTGCTGACCGTTCCCAGGCGTAGGGCTGCAGCGGTGGTGAGGATCTTGAAGGTAGAACCCGGCGGGTACAGGTCGCCACCGATGGCACGGTTGGTCAGGGGCTTGGCGGGGTCCTCGTTGAGGGCTTCGAGAGAGGCCTGGGCCGCGCTGCCGTCGTGGGTGGCGAGCGTGCTGGGGTCGAAGGAGGGGGTGGAGACCATGGCCAGGACCGCGCCCGTTGAGGGGTCCAGGGCGACGACAGCGCCCTGGCGTCCCGCCAGGGCATCGTAGGCCGCCTGCTGCGCCTGGGGGTCGATCGTCAGCTCCAGGGCGCCTCCGCGCTGGGCACCCCCGGTGACGAGTGACCTGACACGAGAGGAGAACAGTGAGGGGTCGTCCCCGTTGAGCACTGAGTTGCCGGCACGCTCCATGGCGGTCATAGAGGCGAAGGAGGTGGCGAAGTACCCGGTGATCGGCGCGTACAGCTCGCCCCCCGGGTAGGTGCGCTGGAAGGTGTAGGCGTCGTCCGACTCCACGGTGTCGGCCACGGCGGTGTCACCGACGAAGATAGGTCCTCTGTCGGTGCCGAACTGCGCGTAGACCGTGCGTGAGTTCCGCGAGTCGGTCACAAGCGTTCCGTAGGGGGAGGCCGACTCCCACAGAGCGGGGCGCGCCAGTCCCTGCACGCTGGTCAGTGACGCGGACAGGGCAAGGAACATCACCAGGACCAGGATGGTGACCTGACGGATCTGACGGTTCATGTGCTCTCCTGCCCCTCTGCTCCTGTGCTACCAGGAGGTGCCTGCTGGATCCCTCGAACCGGGGTCGGTGGCAGCGTCGCCTGGTGTGCGGGTGGACCCTGGTAGGGGCCGGGCCACTGAGGTTCCTCGTGCGCACCCGCAGTCGTGATTGTGGTCGTCTCCGCGTCGCTGCCCAGGAATCCGGGGACGTCCACGGTGCCACCGTACCCGTCGGGGGCCAAGGGGGTTGCCTGCGGGTCCGGGACGGCGTCATCGTCCATGGTGCCGTCGTCGCGGGCGTGCAGGACCTGACTGCGCAGCGAGCTCGGCAGTTCGGCGGTATCGATGATCTGAGGTGCCTGGGTGGAGGGGCGGCGGGCGGCGTCGGACAACCTCACCAGCAGCGCCAGGATGATCCAGTTAGAGATGAGGGAGGAGCCACCGTAGGCCAGGAAGGGCGTGGTCAGACCGGTGAGCGGGATGAGCCGGGTGACTCCGCCAACCACCACGAAGACCTGCAGGCCGATAGTGAAGGACAGTCCGGTGGCCAGCAGCTTGCCAAAGCCGTCCCGCAGGGCCATGGCGGTGTGCAGCCCTCGCTGGACCAGGATGAGGTACAGCAGGATAATCGCCAGGGACCCGGTCAGGCCCAGTTCCTCACCCAGAGAGGCAATGATGAAGTCAGAGTTGGCGAAGGTGACCAGGCTGGGATAGCCCTCACCCCAGCCTGAGCCCACCAGCCCCCCTGAGGCCATGCCGAACAGGGCGGTCACCAGCTGCCAGGAGCCGCCGATACCGTTGTACACCTCGGGGTCCATAGCGTTGAGCCAGCCGTTGATACGCTGCTGGACGTGGCTGAGGTGGGTCGCGGCGAACCAGGCGGCGGGCAGGAACAGCAGCCCGCCGATGAGCAGCCAGGAGGGGCGGTCTGTAGCCACGTAGAGAACCACGACGAACAGGCCGAACAGCAGCACCGAGGAGCCCAGGTCACGCTGGAGTACCAGGACGACGATACTCACGCCCCACACCACCAGCAGCGGTCCCAGGTGACGGGCACGTGGCAGGTTCATCCACAGCACACGGCGTCCTGCCAGTGCCAGGTTGTCGCGGTTAGCCACGAGGAAGGAGGCGAAGAAGACGGCCAGCAGTACCTTCGACAGCTCTGCCGGCTGGAAGGACATGGGACCGATGATGATCCAGATGCGGGCGCCATTGACCGTCCGGCCGATGAGGGGCAGGAAGGGGAGCACGAGAAACACGAGTCCCAGCCACATGGCCCAGCGGTCCCACCGCCGCAGGTGCCGGTGGTCACGGACCACCAGGACTGCGCAGAAGCAGAGGACGCCCAGGACGGTCCAGATCAGCTGCCTGTTGCCGACGTAGTACTCCGGCTGGTCGTTGCTGAGGTAGGCCTGGTCCAGCCGCTGGATCATGGCCAGACCGATGCCGTTGAGGGCGACTGCCGTGGGCAGGATGACAGGGTCAGCCCAGGGGGCGGTGCGACGGACCCACAGGTGGACGACCAGGGCGATAACGGCCAGGGCGACGCCGAGCTGGAGGGTCTGTGCCGGGGAGGCGCCGGTGCGGTTGAGGGCGGTCAGGACAAAGCCTCCCAGACCGATGACCAGGGCGATGCCAAGCAGTGCTGCCTCCGTCCAGCGGCCTGACCGCCGTGGGGAGCCGGCAGGGTGGATCGTGGCCACGCCCGGAGGGGTGCTGGGAGCAGGGGCGGCGCTCATCTCAGCTCTCCTGGGTGGGGGTCGGGGAGCTGCTGGGAGAGGGAGGCCGGGATGTCGCTGACGGGGTCGTGGAGCCTGGTGCCGTCGGCGTGGCGCTGCTGGTGGCCTCGGTCTCAGGGCTGGTCCTGGCGTGGCTGGACACCGTGACCTCGACATAGCGGCGTGCTGAGGCCAGGGAGTCGCGGTACACCGTGTCGTCCAGCAGGTCCCGCATGCGCTCATCGAGGTCTTCGACGGCTGGCTCGGAGTAGGTCTCTACCACGTGGCTGAGCTCTAGCGGACCCACGGACTGGGGGATCCCCCGGTAGATAGCCACCTGGTCGTCCAGGGTGGAGACGTAGTAGTGGGCCTGGGTCCACCGGTAGAACAGGAAGCCTGCTCCCAGGACAGCGGCCAGCAGGACCAGGGAGCCGACAAAGGTCCTGCGGCGGCTGTGACGTCGTGCCGCACGCTGGGCGTCAGCCTCGGCTGCGACCGCGTCCCAGACCTCTTCGGCATCCCCGTCCTCGTGATCCACGGCAGCACCACCGGTAGTGCCGTTGTCGGTCTCCAGCGTGGCCATGAGCGCGGCAGCCTTGGCTGCCGGTGTTGAGGGGCCGCTGCGGGAGAGCTCCTGGGAGGAGTCGGCGTGGTCCAGCTCGTCGTTGCGCCCGGTCTGCTCCCTGACATCGCTGGCGGTAGCGCCTGTCCGGTTCGAGGAACGGGCAGCGGCGGCGGCGCGCTCCTGAGCGAGGCGCTCGGTGGCGGCGCTGCCGACGACCTGGGGGTCGCTCTGCGGGTCGGGCTCATTCCTGACGACGTCGAACACCACTGCGGTCACGTTGTCTGGCCCGCCCGCCCGCAGGGCCAGGTCGATGAGCTGGTCGGCGGCCTGGCCCGGGTCAGTGACCGAGGCCAGCACCTCCCCGATGGTCTCCGCGCTGACCGGGCCTGACAGCCCGTCGGAGCACAGGAGCCAGCGGTCACCCGGTACCGCCTCGCGGATCGACTCGTCGAGCTGGACGTCGCCCTCGGCATCCCCCAGGACGCGAAGCAGGACCGAGCGCTGCGGGTGCTGCCGGGCCTGGTCGCGTGTCAGCCGCCCGGTCTCCACCAGGTACTCCACGAAGGTGTGGTCCGTAGTGACCTGTGTCAGGGTCCCGTCACGCAGCATGTAGGCCCGCGAGTCCCCCACGTGGATCATGGCCAGCTTGTTGCCAGAGCGCATGACGCCGATGCACGTGGTCCCCAGCCCGGCCAGGTCCGGGTCCTGCGCGGACAGGGAGACGAGCTCCGCGTGGGCGGCGTGAACGGCGTCGCGCATGAGGCCGAGGAGCTCTCCGGCCTGGTGGGAGTCCGCGTCCAGGGGCATCAGGTGCTCGACGGCCACGGCTGAGGCGATGTCGCCGCCGGCGGGGCCGCCCATGCCGTCGCACAGCACGCACAGGTGCGGCCCGGCGTAGCCGGCGTCCTGGTTGGACTGGCGCACGAGGCCGACGTCGGACCTGGCGGCAAAGCGCAGGGAGATGGTCATGAGCGCAGCTCCAACGTCGTCTGCCCGATGCGGACCGGGGTGTTCACAGGCAGTTCGACGGCTCCGTGCACGGGTGCCCCGTTCATGGTGGTCCCGTTGGTCGAGCCGAGGTCCTCAAGCCACCAGGAGCCTTCCTTGGGAAAGACGCGAGCGTGCCGGGAGGAGGCGTAGGAGTCGTCCAGGACCAGCGTGCACGAGGGTGAGCGGCCGATGATGATCGAGGTGGGGCTCAGGGGGACGGTAGAACCGGCGAGCGGTCCCTCGGTGATGAGGAGTCGGGAGGGGCTGCGTCGTCTGCTGCGGGAGGGGGAGGGCTCTGAGGTGTGGGAGGAGCGTCGCCGGGACGAGGAGGAGGTGCCCGGTGTCTCGGTGACGTCCCGGCGCAGGGCGCGCACGATGAGGAACAGGAACGCCCACAGCAGGGCCAGGTAGCCCAGCCGAAGGATGGTGAAGACGAGCTCGTTCACCCGTTGGCCCCGGCTGACTGGGTGCCGTCCCAGAACATGATCTGGGTGCGGCCGATGGTCAGGGTGTTGCCGTCCACCAAGGTGACGGCGTCCACGCGCTGCCCCTCGACGAAGGTACCGTTGGTCGAGCCCATGTCCGTGGCGATCGTGTTGCCCTGTGTCAGCCGGATCTCCAGGTGCCGACGGGAGACCCCCGAGTCGTCGACGATGATGTCGGCCTCGCTGCCGCGGCCGATGATGGTGACGGGGCCGGTGAGCAGGTAGCGCTGACCGTTGATGTCCACGATGGGGTGGGACGGCGAGGCCGCTGCGGCTGCGGCCGGGGCCGCAGCGCCACGGCGTGTGGAGGACTCGATCTCCACGGCGGGGGCGTTGGGAGCGTCGTTGGCCACGAAGGTGACCTCGACCGGGCCGACGAAAGAGTAGCCTTGCTCTGCGGCGTGCGTGGTAGCGACCTCCTCCATCTGCCGGACCATCTCGTCCTGGCCCCAGGCGGTGATGCGCTCGATGCTGGCGGGTGCCAGGTGGATGCGGAAGATGTTGGGTACCACAGAGCGGTCGCGCGCGAAGGACGCGGCCCGCTTGTCCATGGTCTCCCGCAGCTTCGAGGCGATCTCAATGGGCTCGACGTCGTCCGAGAAGCGTGACATGGCGCGGTTCGCGACGTTCTCGACGCCTTTCTCGAACTTGTCCAGGAAACCCATGGACGTTACCTCCCCAGAGTAGTGTGCGACGGCCCCGTGGGGCCGGGAGACGGAACTGCCCCGTCTCCCTGGGCCTGCGGCAGGCCGGTGCCCTGACTCAGCCTTGGCCCATCGTAACCGTAGTGACCCCTGACAGGGAAGACGGGACAGGAGTGGTGTCACAACAAATTGTCGTGAGCGGTCTCACGGCTCGTCCACGAAGTCCTGATTGGACGAAGACGGGCCGGGGCAGCTATTCTCGTACCCGCTTCGCGCGAGTGGCGGAATTGGTAGACGCGCACGGTTCAGGTCCGTGTGATCTTACGATCATGGGGTTCGAGTCCCCCCCGCGCACGGTATAGGCCCAGGTTGTACTGACCTGGGTTTTGTGCGTCTCGGGGTCCAGGCCACGAGTGCCTCCAGGGGCCGATCAGCCTTGGTGGCAGCATCTGCGACGTACTCGGAGATGACGTCCCTGGAGATCCTGACTGACTGCATCCTGACTGACTGCGGCCTCGGTGGCTACCACCCTGAGGGCCGCCATGGCCGGGACCGCCCTGATATGACAAAGACCACCAAAGGATCGCCGGGAGCCTGCGGGCACCGAGGGTCCCGGCCACACAGGCCGCTGGCTCGCGCGTACGTGGGGCCGACGCCGAGCCTGCTCCGGCCGGTCGCGGCACACCCTGCCACTGTGGCGAGGACTTCTGCAGCAGCCCTGGGCTGCCGGGGGTGCCCAGGGCTGTCTGGAGCCGTCCAGATCTAGCAGCAGCCGGTGGAGACCTTCTCCTCCGCAGCCTGCGCACGGGCACGCCAGAACTCGTGCTCCCCCATCGGTGCGCAGTCCGGGTGCTCGTGACAGTGTCGCTGAAGGTAGCGCTCGTAGGCGGACTCTCCCGTCATGTCCCGCCACAGGCGGCGGGCACGGGACAGGACCTCATGCAGACGCGGCACAGTAGTCCCGCCTTACCGGCTGCCACTGGGGGCCGAGGGCTGGGCGGAGTCGGCCGCACGTCTGGCGACGAGCCCGGGGTCCCCGACCTGCTCGTACTCCTGGGCCACTTTCCTGGCCAGTGGTGAGGCCACCATGGTGTCAGGCGCGTAGAAGGCCGACTCCTGGTAGGGGTCCTCTGACGTCGTGGTGTCACCGGTTCGCAGTACCCTGACTACCCGGACGAGGGCGCAGACTATGGTGAAGGCCACCATGAGGACGAAGACGACCGACAGGGTGCCCTGGATAAAGGTGTTGCGCACGATGGCCTCCTGCTCAGCGACCGCTTCCGGGTCGGTGAGGGTGGGCAGAAGCTCTCGGGCGTCACGCCACTGCTGCCAGTAGCCGACCCGGGGGTCAGTGGAGAAGATCTTCTGCCAGGAGGCGGTGAAGGTGACCGCGGTGTCGAAGACCAGTGGCACCAGGGGTATCCACACCCACCTGACGTAGCCCTTGCGGACCACGATGACAGTGGCTACCAGCAGGGCCACGGCGGCGATCAGCTGGTTGGCGATCCCGAAGAGCGGGTAGAGGGTCTGGATCCCGCCGCGCGGATCGGTCACCCCCATGAGCAGCAGTGAGCCCCAGGCGGCTACGACGACCGCCGTCGACCCCCATGCCCCTAGCCGCCAGGAGGGATCCTTGAAGCGCGGGAACACGTTACCCAGGGCGTCGGAGAGCTGGAAGCGGGCCACGCGGGTCACCGCGTCCACAGCGGAGAGGATGAACAGGGCTTCGAACATAATGGCGAAGTGGTACCAGAAGCCCATCATGGTACGTCCTCCTCCGATCTGGTGGAGGATGTGGGCCATACCCACGCTCAGGGTGGGTGCCCCGCCGGTGCGTGAGACCACCGAGGGCTCCCCCATGTCGGCGGCGACCTGCTCCAGCGCCTCGGTCCCGGTGTAGGTGGCAGGGTTGCCGTCCTCGTCCCAGGAGTCCCAGGTGGGCGTGAGGGAGTCCCCCGGGCATCGGTCACGTCAAGGTTGGACACGGCGGTGCTGGCTACCTCTTCGCGAGACTGGGCCGTGGCGACGACCTCCTCCCCCGCCAGCGCGTCCAGCGACGCCTCAGAGGTGTTCATGGAGAAGTAGACGCCCGGGCTCAGCGACACCGCCGCGGCCAGGGCCATGACCGCCACGAAGGATTCCATGAGCATGCCCGCGTAGCCGATCATGCGGGTCTGGCTCTCCTTCTCGATCATCTTGGGGCTGGTCCCGGAGGAGACCATGGAGTGCATACCCGACAGCGCCCCGCAGGCGATGGTGATGAACAGGAAGGGGAAGAGTGTGCCTGCGAACACGGGTCCCTCCGTGTTGGAGGCAAACTCGGAGACCGCAGCGACCTCGACACGTGGACGGACGATGATGATACCCACAGCCAGGACCAGGATGGTTCCGACCTTCATGAAGGTGGACAGGTAGTCCCTGGGTGTCAGTAGCACCCACACAGGCAGCACGGCCGCCAGAAAGCCGTAGACGATCATCGCCCACACCAGGGTGGTGGGAGACAGGTGGAGGTGCTCACCCAGGGAGGACTCGGCGACCCAGCGCCCCCCGATGATGACGGCAATGAGCACGACGAACCCAGCTACCGACACCTGGGTGATCCTTCCGGGGGCCACGTAGCGCAGCCACAGCCCCATCCCCACGGCGATGGGGATGGTGCACCCCACGGAGAACACCCCCACGGGGACTCCGCCAGGGCGTTGACGCAGACCATGGCCAGGACTGCCAGGACGATCATGAGCATGACGAAGACGACGACGGTAGCCACGGCGCCACCTACGCGCCCGATCTCGTCGGTGGCCATCTGGCCGAGAGACCTCCCGCCCCGGCGCATGGAGAAGAACAGGACCAGCATGTCCTGGACGGCCCCGGCGACCAGCACCCCGACGATGATCCACAGGGTGCCTGGCAGGTAGCCCATCTGGGCAGCCAGGACCGGTCCCACCAGCGGCCCTGCCCCGGCGATGGCGGCAAAGTGGTGGCCGTAGAGGACGACGCGGTGGGTGGGGTCGAAGTCCCGGCCGTTGTTGATGCGCTCGGCGGGGGTGGCGTTGGTGTCGTCGGGGCGCATGATCCTGCGCTGGATGTAGAGGGCGTAGAAGCGGTACCCGATGGCGTAGGTGCACACTGCCGTAACGACGAACCAGATGGTGTTGACGCTCTCCCCGCGGATCACGGCCAGCATCCACCAGCCCAGGACGCCCAGGGCCGTGATGACGGCCCACAGGGCGATCCTGGTGGGGGTCCATCGGTTGTCCGGAAGCGTCCCGACGGGGACGCCGTCCTTGTTGCGGAGGATGCGCCGCTCCTCCTCGGGCGTGTAGGTGGGTCGTGCAGGGGCCTGCTGGGACATGGGTCACTCCTCGACGGTGAGGGTGGTGGGGTGCGGGCGGGTGTGTCAGGAACGGGAACAGGAGCGGACCGTCTGGTGGTCCGTCAGGTTCGGCTGACCCAGGAGGGTCGGCTCCTCTAGGGTATCCCTGTACCTGGCCTCGGGGAAGAGGGCGTCATGGTACCCACGGTGGCACCACGGCTGCGGAAGACAAGTCAAGGGCAGAGAGTAAGGGCCGAGAGAAGGGACAGGAGGAGAAGGCGCCGCAGAGGTCCTATACTGCTGCTGCTCGCCGTGTTCCCAGCTCTTTGCCCGGCGGTACCTGGCATCACGCCCCAGCAGGTCTGGGTGTGCTTCGATGGCGTACCCCCATGCACCACAGACCCGGGTGCGTCCGGGACCTGTTCCGCGGGGTGGGCACGGGGTAGTGACGGACCAGCGGAAGGGGTGCGTCGTGTCAGCACCGTATGACAGGACTACAGAGGGCCAGGGCGGAGCCGGTGCGCCGGTGGCCCGCGCAAGAGCGGCCAGCCGTGGGCACCATGCCGCAGCACCCGGGGGCAGGGCTGCCGCCGCTGCCGGGTCCGGGGGCGTCCGGGCGGTGCGAGCCGGGTCGGTGTTCCGGGTCCTGATGCTGGTCAACCTTGTCGTCGCAGCGGCCTCGGCAACTACTTTCTACGGGAGGTATCACACCCAGGGTGCCGTGTCGGAGTTTCTGGGGCTGGTCTACGAGATGGTGACCCTTGACGCCGAACAGGGTGTCGCTACATGGCTGTCCTCTCTGCTGTGGGCTGTGATCGGGGTGGTCGCCCTGTTCTACAGCCTTGCCGCGCGGCGTTTTTCCCTGTCCTGGGGCTTCTTCGCTGCCGTGGGCCTGGCGGCCTCGCTTGACGAGTACGCCGAGCTGCACGAGCGGCTTCGTGCTGTCGGGGAGCGCATGCAGCCTTACCTGCCCTTCCAGGTCTCCTACACGTGGGTGCTGCCGGGCGCGGTCATCGCGGTGGTCGTGGTCGCGGTGCTGGCAAGGCTCGTTCTGTCGCTACCTGGTGGGGCGCGAGGGCTCCTTGTCGTAGCGGGCCTGATCTTCCTTACCGGGGCCGTCGTCCTGGAGACCCTGGCCGGAGCGCTCAAGGACGGCTACGGGGGGACTGCAGGACTGCTGTACTGGTCCTTCTCCCAGGCTGAGGAGCTCCTAGAGCTGACCGGGGTCTCGCTGGCGCTGTCTGCACTGCTGTCCCTGACGGCGTGGGACCCTACTCACCACGCCCTGCGTGTCATGGTGTGAGACAGAGGTGCCGGGCGGGGCTGCCCAACACCAGCCTTGCCTGCAGCTCCTCCATTCCTCCATGAGCGCATCGCCGCACCTGCCACTGACCGGCGTGCGCTACCGTCGCGAGGACTACTGAGACGGGTGGCGCCGTTACTACCGTTACTACAAGGGCTAGTTCCGCTGCCCTTGGCCCAGCCTAGCCCAGCAGGGCCAGGATGACCGCGGCGCTGCGGGCTGCGGCCTCCTGTGCCCCCATGTGGAAGTCCCGGCCCGCCTGGGGGCCGCACAGGTCGGAGACCCCGCGCACGGACAAGAAGGGGAGGCTGGCGCTTGCGGCCACCTGGGCCAGGGCGGTGGACTCCATGTCTGTGCTGATGGCGGAGGGGAAGATCTCGCGGACCTTGGCCACGTTGGACTCGGTGACAAAGGAGTTGCCAGCCAGCATCTGACCGACACGGATGTGCGCTTGCCCGGAGGAGGGTGTGGCTGACTGTAGGGCGGGCTCACCCACCCGGCCCAGCCTGGCCAGCAGGGAGGGAGCCCCGTGGAAGATCTCGGGCTGGCCGGGCGTCTGGCCGTGCAGGTAGCCGAAGGCGGTGGCGTCGGCGTCGGCAAAGGCCAGGGCGGTGGACACACACACGTCGCCCACTTCCACCTGGGGCCCCAGCCCGCCGGTCGTGCCTGCGGAGACGACGACCTGCGGGCGCACCTGGGTCAGGGCGGCGGTCAGGGCGGAGGCCGCCGCGACCAGGCCGATGCCCGAGCGCACCAGGACCAGCTCGCGGGAGGCAGCAGGGGCGGCAGAGGATGCGGCCGGGTCCGGGGGCAGTGCCAGGCTCCAGGCCTCGGCGGAGCCCAGCAGCGGCACAGGGTCGGCGCCGTCGAGCCTGGGCAGAGCGTCCAGGAAGGGCTGGGACTCCTCGGGCATCGCTACCGAGATGACCGCGGCAGCTGGACGGGGCGCGGCTGACGTCATGGGAGAAGCCTAAGGGGTCGGTGGTGCGGTGTCCGTACCCGTCGGCGGACCAGTAGCTGCGCCTGCCAGCGAACCGGGTGCTGTGAACCTGCAACTGTCCAGGCCGATGAGCCGGCCGTCGTCGTCCACGCCGTGGCAGCGCGGCATGCCGGGCGGGTCAAAGGTGTCCTGCGCTCTGGCTGGCACCTGTGGTCCAGGGGCTACTCGGACGCTGCGGCAGCGCGGGGCATATACCTGCTGGGGCCGTTTCAGGTGGGCGGGAGTAGCGTGACCCTGCCTGGCGCGAATCCTGGCGAGGTGAAGACTGTCTGGCACAGGTGGAGCGCCGTGAGCCTGCCTCACGCTCCGTGGCACTCCGGCTCACGTTCCGTGGTGCTCGAGGTGTCCAGACAGGCTGGCATGAAACAGGCTCCTGTCAGCACCCTCTATCCTGACGCGACTCGCGCCAGCCCACTTCGCACGGTTCCTGCTGAGGTAGAAGTACTCAGAATAGTTGTCTCGCTCTGTCTGAGAAGTATGACAGGTGCTGCGGCACTGGGGTCCCGGCTACAGGGTGCTGTGGCGGCACTGCCGCATTGGCAGGTACCTGTGAGTGCCCGTGAGCACGCTCACCGTTGGTAGACCTCGCGACGGTGGGCGGTCCGAATAATGGACACGAGCAGCTCGGAGTCGACGACGTCGTAGATGAGCCGGTAGTCACCAGCCCGGATACGCCACGCCGTGCGCTCTCCGACCAGCTTTCTGGCGCCGTCGGGCCGAGGATTGTCAGCCAGTTGCTCTATGGCGCTAAGTACCCGGTCGCGCGCGGGACGGCGAATCTTTCTTACCTGACGCGCCGCAGCCGCAGTGAGTTCGACCCGGTAGCTCACGAGGTCAGGCTGGCACGCAGTTCGTCAAGTGATACCCGGGTACCGTCGTCGCTCGCCCTGGCCTCACGGTAGGCGGCAACGTCCTGAGCCATCTCCAGTTCCTCAAGCATTTCAAGATCGGCCGGGCTGATCATGACGGCCGCGAGCCTTCCGTTGCGGGTCACGCCAATACGCTCCCCCGCGTACATGGCCCGACCCAGTACCTCGGAGAGGCGGCTGCGCAGCTCGCGTGTGGAGACCTTGTCGGTCAATGTATCCATGGAGCAAGAGTAGCAGTCGTGCTCACTGTGTACACAATGCTTTGTGTGACGGATGATGAGCATGGCCGACCGGCAGGTGGCTGGCGATGCAGCGACAGCCAGCGGCGCGCCCGTGCCGCCGCCATGGTGGACACGTTCTTCAACACTGCCATGATGCCCCGGCAGATGTACGCCGAGGCGCTGCGCCCGGTGGTGGCGCCTCACAGGCGGTGCGATCAGGCCATGACCTGCTCCCACTCCTGGCGCGCGGCCAGGAAGGCGCGTACGGCCTCCTGGGCGGCGGGCAGCGAGTGGTGGGCGCCCCAGCCGCACTGGACCTCGTTGGCGGCGGGCACCTCGGTGGCCTCCAGGATATCGCGGCAGGTGGCCTCCAGCGCCGTCAGGAAGTCCCGCGGCTCCAGGCCCAAGGTCAGGGCGTAGAAGCCCGTCTGGCAGCCCATGGGGGAGAAGTCGATGAGCCGGTCGGTGTGGTTGCGCATAAGCTCGGCGCACAGGTGCTCCACGGAGTGAACCGCCTCCATCTCCAGGTGGTCGCGGTTGGGCTGGCAGAAGCGGACGTCGTACTTGACCAGCACGTCCCCACCGGGAAGCTCCTTGCGGTCGGCGACGCGCACATAGGGTGCGGACACGGCGCGGTGGTCCAGGTTGAAGGACTCCACGTTCATCCGGAGGGTCGTCCGGGAGGCGGTCTCAGAGCCTGCGGACACGGGCGCGGCACCGGTCGCGGCGGGCTCGGAGGCGGACGTCGTGGCGGTCGTGGTTGAGGAGGCGGCCGGGTCGCTCACGCTGGTCATGCTCCCAGCCTAGGACTTGTGCGAAGGCTCTGCGAAGAGTCCGTGGCACGGAGGCTCCTCCGGCAGCGGCCCCGGTCCACAGCACGTGTGCCCAGGGCGTCCGCGCGAAGGGCGTATGGGCCGGTGGCTGGCGGGGCCGGGGGTCGCCCGGCCGAGCAGCCTGTACCCGAGGTCCTACCTGGGTTCGCAGCCGTGCTCTAGCATGGAACGCTGCTAGCCCTGGAAGTCGACTTGGTAGTCAACCTGGTAGTCGAGGAGGAGGACCAGATGCCGCAGGTGCGCACCCGGCCCGCACGCCCAGCCCGCCAGGACAGGCGCCCGCCCCTAGGCAGGAAGGAACGCATCGGCCTGGTCCTGGCCGTCGTCGTCTTCCTGGCGCCGCTGCTGGTGGACGTGCCGGACCTGGACCCGGTGGGTGAGCGCATGCTGTCCGTCTTCCTGCTGGCCATCGTGCTGTGGGTGACCGAGGCGATCCCCCTGGTGGCCACGGCGGTGCTCGTCATCGGCCTGGAGATCCTCCTGGTCTCCGACCAGGCCCTGCTGGCTGTCCCAGAGGACTCCCCGGAGTACTCCAGCTTTCTGGAGGCCCTGGCCAACCCTGTCATCATCCTGTTCCTGGGCGGGTTCCTCATCGCCGACGGCGCCGCCAAGTACCACCTGGACCGCAACCTCGCCGCCGTCCTCATCCGCCCCTTCACCGGCTCGGCTCGCACCACGGTGCTGGGCCTGATGGTCATCACCGCCCTGCTGAGCATGTTCATGTCCAACACGGCCACCACGGCCACCATGTTCGCCGTGCTCATCCCCATCCTCGGCGCCCTGCCGCAGGGGCGCCCCCGCGCCGGCGTGGCCCTGTCCATCCCCGTGGCCGCCAACGTGGGGGGCATCGGCACCCCGGTGGGCACCCCGCCCAACGCTATCGCCCTGGGCGCCCTGGCGGAGGCGGGCTACCACATCTCCTTCGCGCAGTGGATGCTCATGGCCGTCCCCCTCATGCTCGTCATCCTCCTGGCGGCCTGGCTGCTGCTCATCATCCTGTTCATTCCCCGCGGCCTGGGTATTGACCTGGACATGACAGCCTCCTGGGACACCGACCGCAAGGCTGTCATCTTCTACGCCATTGCTGCTGCGACCATCATCTTGTGGATGACTGAGAACCTCCACGGGCTGAGCGCCAACGTGGTCGGCTTCCTGGCGGTGGTGGCTCTCCTGGTCACCCAGGTCATGGACGGCTCGGACCTGGGCCGCCTGTCCTGGCCGGTGCTGTGGCTGGTGGCCGGGGGCATCGCCCTGGGCGACGGTGTGGGCTCCACCGGCCTGGACGCGTGGATCCTTGGCCTGTTCCGCTGGGAGTCCATGGGGGCGCTGGTGGTGCTCATTGTCATGGGCCTGCTGGGCCTGGTCATGTCCAACGTCATCAGCCACTCCGCGGCCTCCAACCTGCTCATCCCCCTGGCTATGGGTCTGGCTACCGGTATCGGGGGCCTGGACCCGGTGACCATCGCCGTGGTGCTGGCCCTGGCCTGCTCCCTGGGGATGAGCCTGCCGATCTCCACCCCGCCCAACGCCATCGCCTACGCCACCGGCGAGGTCTCCACCGCTGACATGGCCAGGACCGGCATCATCGTGGGCCTCGTGGGCACCGTCGTCCTGGTGCTGGTCATGCCCACCTTCTGGTCGCTCATGGGGCTGCTGTGACTACCTCCCCGCAGCGGCTGGTGGTCGCCGTTGTCTCCCCCGCCTCCTTGGGCGCCCAGGCCGCCCACGAGGTGGAGGGCGCGGTCGCCAAGGTCGCTGACGTCGTGCGCCTGCGCTCCCTGGGGGCGCTGCTGGCCCAGGCCGACGACCTGGGTACCGTGGCCCTCATCGTCGCCACCGACGAGGTCGGCAGCCTGGATGACGTCGCCGCTGCCGTGGAGCGCTTCCCCTCCCTGAGGACGGCGCGCCTGGTGCTGCTTACCGAGCGCACCGAGCTGAGTAACATCGGCCGGGCCATTGACGAGGACCTGGTCCACGAGGTGGTGGCGGTCCCCTGGACCCCGGGTGCCATAGCCACCCGGGCAGCCGCCCAGACCCGTCGCTGGATGCGTGACCACCTGCCCGACGACGACCGCCGTCGCCTCCTGGGCTCCCGGTCCGGGACGGAGCACTCTGGGCGCTCCCCGCTCCTGGAGACTCTGACCCACTCCCCGGAGGCGCTGACACGCGAGCTTATCAGGGCCTGCGAGGACGTCCTGGGACCGCGCCCCCGGCTGCGCCTGCCGCCCGGGGTGCGTCTGACCCACCAGGGACAGGCCGTGGACAGTGTGTACATCGTTGTCGAGGGCGCGGTGGCTCTGACCCGGGACACGCGAGTGGGGGAGGTGATCCTGCACCACGCCACCACCGGGCGCGTTATCGGCCTGGTGTCCCTGGCCTCCCAGGGCCGTGCCTTCGTCACCGCCACCACGACCACCGACGTGGACCTCATCCTGCTGTCCATTGAGCAACTCGACCGGGCCCTGGCTGAGAACCCGGCTACCGAGCAGGTCCTGGCCGCCCTGCTCATCGGCTCCCTGACCAAGCGCCTGTCGCGCTCCGAGGTGCTCCAGGTGGAGAAGATCGAGCTGGCGGCAGCCCTGGACGCGGAGAAGGCCCAGGCCCAGGAGGCGCTGGAGGCCTTGGAGCAGGCACGCCTGGAGCTGCTGGCCCAGGAGCGTTTCGCCACCCTGGGCGAGCTGGCCGCAGGCATCGCCCACGAGCTCAACAACCCGGTGGCTGCCCTGGGGCGGGCGGCCGAGCACCTGCGCAGCGACGTCGCCGCGCTGCTGGCCTCCCATCCCTCCGGGGAGCTTATCCGCTCTGTGGGAGAGGAGGCCCGCAGCCGCCCGGCAGCCTCCACCAGGCAGGAGCGTCAGGCCCGGCGGGCGCTGGAGGAGGTCGTGGGGGACCGTGACCTGGCCCGGCGCCTGGTGGCCGCCGGGGTCGGCGACCCTGACGACGCGCGCGCCCTGGCGGCCGCTCCCCACCACCTGGAGGAGGTGGAGCACGCTGCGGCGATCGGACGCAACGAGCGCAACATCGAGTTGGCGACCAGGAGGATCCGCGGCCTGGTGTCCTCTCTGCACACCTACGTGCGTCCCGAGGGGGAGATGGACGACGACGTGGACGTGCGCGAGGTCCTGGAGGACGCGCTGCGGCTGACCGCCCACCGGCTGCGTGGGGTGGAGGTAGAGCGCGACTACGAGGAGGTCCCCGTGGTGCGCGGCCGTGCTGGGGAGCTGGCCCAGGTATGGACCAACATCGTGGCCAACGCGGCGGACGCCTTGGCGACCACCAGCCAAGATGACGGCCGGGTCGTCCTGCGGGTGCGGGCCGAGCAGGCCGAGGACACCGAGCTGTTCCACACCCGGGACAGGCAGGACACCGGGGGCGCGCAGCCGCCCGGGGGTGCTGAGGAGGGCACGGGCGCCCGGGGTGGTGCGGGTCCTGGGGGTGGCGCGGGTCCTGTCGGCGTGCGTGTGGAGGTAGAGGACAACGGGCCAGGGATCTCCCCGGAGGTCCTGCCCCGCATCTTTGAGCCGCGCTTCACCACCAAGCACGGCCAGGTGCGTTTTGGCCTGGGGCTGGGGATGGGACTGGCCAGGAGCGTCGTCGACGCACACGAGGGCGCCATCTCCGTGGAGTCCCGGCCGGGACGTACGGTGGTGACCGTGCGGCTGCCCCGCGACCCCGCCCTGGTCAACGAGCCCCGCAGACCCGGCGACGGCAAGACGGCAGATGGCAAGGAGGACCCGTGAAGCTGACTATCCTCGTCGTGGAGGACGAGCCGGAGGTGCGTGACGCCGTCGTGGCGGACCTGGAGCCCTTCTCCTCGGTGGTGCGTGTGGAGCCTGCCGAGGACGTCGAAGACGCCCTGGAGGTGGTCTCCGAGGTGGACGACGACGGTGATGTTGTCGCCCTGGTGCTGGCCGACCACCGGCTGCCAGGGCGTACGGGTGTAGACATGCTGGTCCAGATGCGCAGTGACCATCGCACCGCTAGCGCCCGCAAGGTCCTGGTCACGGGTCAGGCGGACCAGGCGGACACGATTCGTGCTGTCAACGAGGCCGGCCTGGACCACTACATCGCCAAGCCCTGGCAGCCTGAGCAGCTCCACGACGTGGTGCGTACCCAGCTGACGGACTTTGTGCTGGAGGTCGGCCTGGACCCGCTGCCCCACCTGCGCGCTCTGGACGGCCCCCGGGCCATGGAGGTGCTTCGCTAGGCAGCCTGAGTCTGCTGCAGGCTGGCCCCGGGCTGGTTCATGGTGCGGCGACGCTGCCTCACGCAGGCTGGGGTATCTGTGTGTCCATCCGGCCACATCCCGGGGCGCCCGGGCGGTTGCGGTGAGCAGGAGGTAGCGGTGCGTGCAAGGATGGCGCCATGACCGCTGTGTCTTCGGTTTCCGCAGGCTCCTCAGACACCTCAGGCTCCTCAGACACCTTGGTGCCTTCCGTGTCCCATGTACAGGACGGGGCGAGTGACACCACCCGGCCGACGCGCAGCCAAGGCGAGGTGATTGTTGTCACAGTTGCGGCGCTTGTCGTGGCTGCGGTGGGTCTGTACATGGTTCGTTCGCTGGTGGCGCCCGCCTTTTTTGCCCTGACCCTGGTGGTGACCATCCGTCCGCTGGTGTCGTGGGCGGCGCGCCACCACGTGCCGCGAGGGATCGCGGCGGTGGGGGCGATCGCCATCCTCTACGCCTTTGTCCTCAGCCTGTTCGCCGCCCTAGGGGTGGCGGTCGCCCAGCTGGTGGACACGCTGCCTGGATACTCCTCCCGGTTCCAGCAGATCTGGGCCGACATCGAGAGGATGCTCACCTCCATGGGGGTGGACCAGGCCTCCCTCCTTGACCAGGCGACCAGTGCCCTGGACACCTCCCGGGTCGTGTCGCTGGCGCAGACGCTCCTGGAGCAGCTGACGTCTGCCGGGTCCATGATGATGATCATGGCCCTGGTCATCGTCTTCCTCATGTTCGACACCATGAGGATCGAGGGCCGGGTGCGGGCACTGGCTGAGTTCAAGCCGGAGATTGCTTCCGCCATGACGGGTTTTGCCGCCTCGGTGCGCTCCTACTGGCTCGTCTCCACCACCTTTGGCCTCATCGTCGCAGTGCTGGATGTCTTTGCCCTGTGGGCGCTCAACGTGCCGATGGCGGTCACCTGGGGCGTGGTCTCCTTCATCACCAACTACATTCCCAACATCGGCTTCGTCGTCGGGGTCATTCCCCCGGCGCTGCTGGCGCTGGTGGACTCCGGCCCGTGGACGGCCCTGTGGGTGGTGGTGGCCTACTCGGTCCTCAACTTTGTCATCCAGACCCTCATCCAGCCCAAGTTCACTGGCGACGCCGTGGGTCTCAACACCACCACGACCTTTGTCTCCCTCATGTTCTGGTCCACGGTCATCGGCGGGCTGGGGACGATCCTTGCGGTGCCGCTGACCCTGTTCGCCAAGGCGCTGCTCATCGACTCCGACCCGCGCTCGCGCTGGGTGGGGATCTTTCTGACCGCCGGGGACCAGCCGCTGAAGGAGCAGGAGCCCGAGGCTCCTGATGCCCTGGGCGGTCCTGGGAAGGGACCTGAGAGGCTGCGGTCCTGACTCACCTTCACCGTGACCAGCATGAAACGAGGCGGCACTCCGGTGTACCGTCACCGTCAGGAGCGCGCTCGGGCGCGGCCCAGGCTACGGTCTCGTTTTATGTCAGCCATGCCCTCGCAGTGAGGTGTACCCGGGCCTGTCGCGGAAGTCGTACAGGCGGTTGCTGGGCAGAAGAGGGCTGGTGCGGGTCCGGCGGACCGGGATCCTGCACACGGTGATGGGGCTGCCCCGGCTCACCAGAGCCAGGCGCCCGCGGCCAGCCGCCGACCGTCCCAGGGCCAGCTGCACGCTCACCTTTCTCCGTGTTTATGTGGATCCGTGGAATCACGGCGTTTCACCAGTAGGGCCGGAGAGGCCTCAAAAGCTCCCATGTGCAGTGAGGTGCTCGATGCACATGGGAGCCCAGGCCACCGGCCACATGCTTGACCGAGATCGGCGGAATCACGCCGTTCCCGCCCACCACCCAGGAAGGTGAGCGTGCAACCGGCCTCATGACCCACCTACCCCAGCGTCCAGGTGCACCGCCAGATGAGCGTGCAAAACCCGACGGCGGTGCACGTGAGGTAAGCGGGTACACCGAGAATCCACTATGCCCCACCATAATCTGCTTCAACCCACCTGATGCAGCAGGACCACGGGTGGCAGGCGCATCCTGGTGCCAGATCCTCCGTATCCTCCGTGTCTACGACCATTGCTGCTGCCGCGGCAGCGCGACGAGCTTTTCGACCGTGTTCTGGTCCAGGACCACCCGGGAGACCAGGGTTGACGGCGCGTGCCGGAGCACCTGGATCGCGTCGGGCAAGGGGCCTGCGATCCCCAGCAGCGTCTCACCGAGATCGCCGCCGGTGATACAGCCATATCTCGCCGCGTTGGGGTCAAGGGTGGTGGGGACGTCTCCGAGGTCGACGTGGCCGGTACCTGTGGCATCCCTGACGACCACGGTGAGATGCTCCGCGCCCGTGCCGCCAGCCGCCAGGGCGGGACCTGCTCATGCTGCGCGCACAGAGCCGGCACAGAGTGGGCATGGCTGGGACGGACAGACTGTGTGCTGACACCATGGCTGCCTTCACCGCTGCGGCGGAGGCAGCCCCCAGCAGCAACCAGCCAGGAGCCCTGATGACGACCCGTTCTGTGACCCCTGTACCCGGTGACGGCCGTGGTGGGAGCACCACCGGCCGCACCACAAGCGGGGGAGGTGACCGGGAGCCAGCCTCAGGGCTCGGCCTGCTGCAAGTCAGCCCCCACCGCCGCTCCTTCCTGGCAGCAGGGGTCGGCCTGGGGCTCATCGCAGGACTGGCCGCCTGCCAGGGCTCCACAGGTGCACCCGGGCGGAGCGCGGCTCCGGTGCTCTCGGCACCTGCGACCGCCGACGGCACCACTGGGACCACCTCGGCGGGCGCCCCATCAGCCACCGGCCCCGAGTACCACGAGCCCGCTGCGGACAACACCGCCCTGAGCGCTGGCAGCTGGTCGGGCACCGTCGGCGACAGGACCGTTGACCTGGCTGGCGCCTATCTCGTTGACGGCACCCAGGCCACCATTGACGGCGGCACCTGGGAGTCCACCGAACCTGACCAGGCCGTGTTCCTCGTGGTAAATGGGGGCAGTCTCACCCTGACCAACGCCGCGGTGACCAAGTCCGGCGACGCCACCTCCAGCAACGACAGGGGCGTGGACGACGCCTACAGCTTCTACGGGCTCAACTCCGCCGTCGTCGTGGTCGGGGAGGACTCCAGCGCCACCGTTGCCGAGACCACGATCGAGACGACGTCATCGGGTTCTAACGCCGTCGTGGCCACCGACTCCGCCCAGGTATCCGTCACTGCGTGCGCCATCACTACTACCGGGGAGTCCGCCCGTGGGTTGCACGCCACCTACCAGGGCACCATCACCGGCTCCGACCTCACCATTGACACCACAGGTGCCCACTGCGCGGCCGTGGCCACCGATCGTGGCAACGGCACGGTGACGGTGGAGGGCACCAACACCTTCACCACCGCTGGTGACGGCTCACCCCTTATCTACTCCACAGGGGCGATCACCGTCAGCGGGCTGACCGGCCAGGCCACCGGAGCGCAGGCCGTGGTCGTGGAGGGGAGGAACCAGGCCACGGTCTCCGGCTCGACACTGACTACCGGCTCCACCCGAGCGGGCGTCATGCTCTATCAGTCCATGTCCGGGGACGCGGCCGACGCCGACGCCGCCACCGAGGTCTCCGCCCTGGAGATGAGTGACGTCGAGCTCACATGTACCCAGGACGTGCCGGTCCTCTACGTCACCAACACGACCGCCGAGGCCACCCTGACCTCCTGCACGCTCAGTACTCCGGGTGGTCTGGCCACCGCCGAGGAGGACCGCTGGGGGCAGTCGGGGTCCAACGGGGGCACCCTCACCCTCACCCTGGACGACACGGTCTCCGACGGCGCGCTCACCGCCGGGGACACCTCCTCCATCACCGTGACGGTGACCAACGGGGGCCAGGCCACCGGCACCACCTCCGGCGAGGTCAGCGTGGGCTGAGGCGGCTGTGGGCCGGGTGCTGCCGGGTCGGTGGGGTGGGCCGGCTGACGGGAGGCACCCGTCAGCCTGAGCCCATGAGACCGCCCTCGTAGGCGGCGATGACCAGCTGGGCCCGGTCGCGCGCACCCAGGCGGCGCAGGAGGGCACCCATGTGCGTCTTCAGGGTGGAGTGGGACACGTTCAGGCGCTCCTCGATCTCCTGGTTGGACAGCCCAGAGGCTACGAGCCGCAGCACCTCGGTCTGGCGGGGCGTGAGGGCCTCCAACTGAGTCGGCCCGTGCCCGCCTGAAGGCGCGTGGGCCACCACGGTGGCCAGCACACCGGGTGACAGGAGCGAGCCGCCAGCGTGTACGGCACGCACTGCCTGGACCACCCCCTCCGGCGGGGTGTCCTTGAGCAGGTAGCCTGACGCACCGGCCTGGAGCGCACGGAACACGTAGGCGTCCTCCTCAAACACCGTCAGGACGCACACTCTGGTGCCGCCCAGGCCGGGGTCGGAGCAGATCGCCTCCGTGGCCGCGATGCCATCCAGCCCTGCGGGCATGCGGATGTCCATGAGGACGACGTCGGGGCGCACGGCACGGGCGACAGCTACGCCACTCGTCCCGTTGTCAGCCTCGCCGACGACCTCGACGTCTGCGGCGGCGTCCAGGATCGTCACCAGGGAGCGCCGCAGGAGCCTCTGGTCGTCAACCACCAGGACGCGGACGGGGGCGCTCACGGTGGTGGGCCTCCCGGCGGCGGGTCCGGGATCGTGGCCTCCACCCGGAACCCGTTCGCAGCCGGGGTGGCGGTGAGCCTGCCGCCCAGGGCGGCGCAGCGGCCCTGTAGGGCCTCCAGCCCGGTGCCCGCTCCCGGGACTGCCTGGTGGTCCGGGGCAGGTGCGTCGTTGTCGACAACCGTCCAGACGCAGTCCTCGCCCCGGCCCAGCTGCACGTGCACCCGTGCGCCACCGGCGTGCCGGGCCACGTTGGCCAGGGCCTCTTGGACGACAGCGGCGATCGTCTCACCCGCCTCCGGGGTGTGGACTGGCACGATGTCTGCGGTCGCGCCTGTCACTGTGACCTCTAGGCCCGTGGACCGTGCCCAGGTCGGCACCTCAGGCAGCGCAGGGGCCGACCTGGGAGGCGAGGCTAGTGACTCTGTGCAGGGGCTGCGTAGCGCCGTGAGCAGGTCTCGCATGTCTGCGGTGGCTGCCCGCCCGTTGTCCTCGATGTCGTGCAGCGCGCGCCGGGCCATGGCCTCGTCCAGCATAGGCTCCGTACTGGCCTGCAAGGTGATCGCGGCCAGGCGGTGCGAGACTAGGCCGTGCAGGTGCTCAGCCAGGCGTAGGCGCTCGCGGTGGGTCGCCTGAGCCACCGCCTGCTCACGCAGGCGACGGTAGAAGCGCGAACGGTCCCGGCTGCGCACGGCTGCCGCCCACACGAGTGCTGCCAGGAGTGTCAGCAGCACCAGCGGGGCGTAGTGCTCTGAGCCGGTAGCGGGGCCGGTCGTGACCACACCGGCCACTGCGAGGCAGGCAGTGACAAGGGCGCAGACTCCGTGGGGTGTGGTACGGGCCATGGTATGAGGGTATGTCCCAGGTGGAGCGCGAGCAAGACCCTGACGAGAAACATGCCATAGCCGCCCCACACCGACGGGCAGTCCCAACCTGGGGCAACCAACGGGTTCCCTCAGCCCCAGGGGCCAGCAGACGGCACATATCAGCCCGTAGGCCCATACTGCCCAGGGCCGTACCGTGCCAGCATCAAGGCATGATCAACGTTCAGGACCTCGTCAAGCGGCACGCAGACCGCACCGTTCTGCACGGTGTGTCGTTCTCCGCCAGGACGGGGCGGGTGACCGGGTTCGTCGGTCCCAACGGCTCGGGAAGTCCTCGACGCTGCGCATCCTGCTGGGTCTTGACAGGTCTGAGTCGGGAACCTCGACGATAGCCGGTCGCCGGTACCAGACCATCCGGCACCCGCTCACCCGGGTGGGGTCCATGCTCGACGGTGCCGGGGCACACCCGATGCGTACGGCCCGCGCGCACCTGGGATGGGTTGCAGCAAGCAACAGGATTCCCCGGCGGCGCGTCGACGAAGTGCTTGAGCAGGTGGGGCTTGCTGACGCTGCCAGACGACGTGTGGGTACCTACTCCCTGGGGATGGGCCAGCGCCTGGGGCTGGCTACCGCCCTTCTGGGTGAGCCGGAGTACCTGGTGCTGGACGAGCCTGTCAACGGACTGGACCCGGAGGGGGTCAGGTGGATTCGCGGGCTGCTGCGCAGGCACGCGGACATGGGGGCACGGTCCTGCTGTCCAGCCACCTCATGAGCGAGCTGGCGGAGATAGCCGACGACGTCGCTGTGATCTCAGAAGGTCGTATCACTGCGACCGGGACGCTCGCCGAGGTGACTCGGAGGTACCGCAACCTTGAGGACGCCTTCTTTGCGCACACCCAGAAGGCGGTGGCGTGGTGAGGCTGGTCCTGGCCGAGCTCCTGAAGTTGGCCACGCTGCCGTCTGTGTGGCTGGCCTCGGTCCTCGCCGTGGGCATTCCGGCGGCCTTGGCGTCGCTGAATGCCAGCACTCTCCACCGCGCGCTGAGTACCGGTGACACCGGGGGGCTGCTTGACACCTCCACCGTTGACGCCGGGTTCGGCTCCCTGGTGTACGGGACGGTGGGGATCGTCGTGCTTGGCGTCGTGACTATATCGAGCGAGTACGCCAGAACAGCGCAGAGCACGGGGCGGACAAGGCAGGTGTCCACCACCATGGTTGCCACACCCAGGCGGGGCCGGGTCATCGCTGCCAAGCTGTGCGCAGTTGTGTCGTGGACGGCGGGACTGGCCGTCGTCGCTGTTCCACTGGCGGTGCTCCTGTCTGACCGGATCCTGGGTCCGTACGCGACTGCGCTGGACCATGACCCCGTGAGACGCATGGCGGGTGTCCTCCTCAGTTGGGTGACGACGGCGATACTGTCCCTGACTCTCACCGCAGTGACCCGCAACGGTGTCCTGTCGCTCGTGCTCCTGGTGACGAACAGTTCGGTCGTGTCCGTGAGCCTCCTGGTCTCCCTGGTCACGGACTGGGCCCGCTACTTGCCAGACACGGCAGCGATCAGCACGTTCCTGGTGACTCCTCCGATCTCGGCGGCACTGGAACCGGGTCCGGCTGCGGTCGTATGCGCCGGATGGTGTGCCGCAGCGACGGCGATCACGTTCTGGTGCTGGATGGGGAAGGACGCCTAGGATGGACGTGCTCAGGGCTGAGGTGAGGAAGGCAGTAACCCTTCCCTACACCTGGCTGACTGTCATGGCCACGCTCGCGCTGACGCTACTGGTGGCGCTGGTGCTGGCCAGCCGCTCGGTGGACTCGATCATGGCAACCGACATCGACGCTCTCCTAAGCGTGCCTGACTACCTCGCCTACGGGGTGATCACCCTGGGGGTGCTGGCCGGGTCCACCGAGTATCAGGGTGGTGAGATCAGGACTTCACTGACAGCGGTGCCGAGACGGACGAGCCTGCTGGCGGCGAAGTATGCCAGCCTGACTGTGCTGGCAGCTGGCCTGTCGCTGGTCTCGATGGTTGTTGCGGTTGGCGTGATGGGCCTGGCTTTCGAGGCGAGGGTGTGGCCCCTTGTGCTGCGCGGCGCGGCGTACCTGGTAGTGGTGTCGCTGCTGTCATTTCCTCTAGGGCTTCTTGTGCGAAGTACCACAGGAGCATTGACCTCAGCACTGATGCTGCTGGTCATAGCGCCTCTTGTGCTGACTCCTGTTGCTGGCTGGAGCCAGTGGCTTCCGACTCGTCTTGGAGACGAGCTGCTCCTGACCAAGACGCGACCGCCAGGAGCCGCAGCCACCATGGCTGCTCTGTCGGCCTGGGTCGTCGTGACCAGTGCTGCCGGAGCAGGAAGGTTCTGCCTGGATGACAGCTGATAGCCAGTCGCCTTCAGCTTGATGTGCGGTACGGCTGCAGTCAGGTGGTGTGCCTGGGCCCGTGGTGCTGTGGGCTGGTTCGGCTGTCCTGCGGGCCGTTTTGGTGCCTGGTCGGTCTGCTCACCCCTCTGGCCTGCCCTGGCGCCAGTAGCCCATGAAGGCTACGGTGCGCCGGTCGATGCCGAGGTCGGACACGAGGTGTCGGCGCGTGGCGCGCACGGCTGTGGCCTCCCCGGCCAGCCAGGCGTACAGGGTGGTGCGCTGCAGGGCGGCCCCGCCCCGGGCGGTGCGGGGCACCTCCCACAGCAGCCCGGTATCCACGGCGACCTCCTCCACCCTCCGAGACCGACCCGCTGGGCACAGCTCAGCGGCCGCCGCGCGCACGCCCTCCACGAGCGCCCTGCCGTGGGGGCGGCCCTCCCGCCCTGCTGCCCGCACCTCAATGCCCGGGTGGGTGGGCAGGTAGGCCGTGTCTGCCTCGGTGGGCAGCTCGACCACGGCGACCCCGCGCGCGGTGGTGGGAAGGTCTTCCAGGATGCGGGCGATGGCCGGGGCCGCCGTCTCGTCCCCGCCCAGCAGGAAGCGCTCGGTGACCGGTGGCGGCACAAAGCCCACGCCCCCAGGCTCCCCCGCCCAGCCCCGGTCCGGCCCCAGGAGCACCACCTCGCTGCCCACGGCTGCGGAGGCGACCCAGCGGGCGGCGGGGCCGACCGCAGCCTGCCATCCGGTGGAGTCCTGCGACGCGGACCCGGGCTGTGTGGACGGTACGGTTGAATCCTGCCGCCCGGCCAGGGTGGGTGGCGCGGCGTGGACCACCATATCCACGTCCACCTCGGCGTTCACCTCGGCCCGTCCCGCTCCCGCACCGGGGCGCACGGCCCGGGTAGTGTAGGTGCGGATCGGGGGACGGTGCTCCTGCGGCAGTGCCCGCCACTCGCTGTACCAGTCCTCCCCCGTGGGCAGGTGCTCGTAGCCTGAGGCCGGGGCGGGCAGCACCAGCTTGATGCGCTGGTCCCAACCAGGGTCAGCGAAGTCCCCCAGGTCTGGCCCGGTGAAGGTGACGCGTCGCATGTGGGGGTGAGGTCGCGCACCGCCGCCACCTGGACGTGGAAGAACCGGAAGGGACGGCGCCCGGCGGTGCTGCTTGGCGTACCCCGGATGGCCGCCGGGCTCACGGCCAACCCCTGGAGTCCTGTCCGTCGGCGCCCCGACCGCCCCGCATCCGCGCACGTGGTGACGCCCCGGGGCAGGACGAGGGGGGTGCCGGAGACTGGGTCGGTGATGACCTCGGCGTCCAGGCCCAGCACCTCCAGCACCAGGGCGGCGTCGACGACCTCCCCCGGCTCACCAGCGGCCACGACCCGTCCTTCCCGCATGGCGATGACGTGGTCGGCGTAGCGGGCGGCCAGGTTCACGTCGTGCAGCACCATGACGACGGTGGTGCCGCGCTCCCGGTTGAGGTCGGTCAGCAGGTCCAGGACCTCCACCTGATGGGCCAGGTCCAGGAAGGTCGTGGGCTCGTCCAGGAGCAGCACGTCGGTGCGCTGGGCCAGGGCCATGGCGATCCACACCCGCTGGCGCTGCCCCCCGGAGAGCTCGTCGATGCTGCGGTCGGCCAGCTCGGCGGTGCGGGTGGCCAGCAGGGACTCCTCCACGACGCGGCGGTCGGTAGCCGAGGTCGAGGAGAGCCTCAGGGAGAAGGCGGGCTGGTGGGGGTGGCGCCCGCGCCCTACCAGGTCGGCCACCGTGATGCCCTCCGGGGCGATCGGCTGCTGGGGCAGCAGACCCAGCCGGGTGGCCAACTTCCGGGTGGGGATGGTGCTGATGCTCCTGCCGTCCAGCATGACGCTGCCCGACATCGGGGCCAGGACGCGCGCCATCGTCTTGAGCAGGGTGGACTTGCCACAGGCGTTGGCTCCAATGATGACGGTGATCCTCCCGCTGGGGACGGACACGTCCACGTCGTGGACGACGACCCGTCTGCCGTAGCCTGAGCGCAGCGCCTGGGTGGTCAGGTGGGCGCGGGTCGTGGTGCCCGCAGTCGTCCCGGCTGTGGCCTGCGCGGGTGCAGCCGGCCCGGCCAGTCCGTGGGGCGGGGAGGTGGCACCCTCAGCGGTCTCAGGGGTGCCGGTAGTGTCCGGGGTGTCAGTGGTGCCAGGAGCCTCGGGGGTGTCAGGAGAGTCATGGTTCATGCGGAGCCTCCCCGGCGGTTGGTCCGGAACAGCTGGAGGATGAGGTAGGGGGCGCCCACCAGCCCGGTGACCACCCCGACCGGCAGGACGGTCGGCATGAGGTAGCGGCCCACGAGGTCGCCTCCCAGCACGATGGCGGCCCCCGTGAGTGCCGCCGGGACCAGGAGGGTGCGGCTGGTTCGCCCCACAAGCCGGGCGGCGACAGGACCAGCCAGGAAGGAGACGAAGGCGATCGGTCCGGTGACCGAGGTCGCGAAGGCTGACAGGGCGACCATCATGAGGATAAGCGCCAGCCTGGTACGGCCCACGGGCACTCCCAGGCCCGTGGCGACCTCATCGCCCAGGGTCAGGGGGCCCAGGTCCCTAGCGATGACGAGTAGAAGCGTGCCGCACACCGCCAGGGCGGCGGCCAACAGCCTGACCTGCTGCCAGGTGGGGGAGCCCAGGGACCCGGAGAGCCAGCGCAGGGCATCGGCGACGTCGTAGATGCTGGCCCGCAGCTGGAGGTAGGCGATGAGGGAGGTGAACATAGAGGACACCCCGATCCCGATGAGGATGAGCCGCCCGCCCTGGGCGCTGCCGGAGCCGGACAGCAGGTAGATGACCACGGCGGTGGCCAGGCCGCAGATGATAGCCAGGACGCTGACGCCGGTGCCGGACCAGCCCAGCACCAGGATGGCGAAGACCGCGGAGGCGGAGGCCCCAGAGGTGATCCCGATGATGTCAGGGCTGGCCAGCGGGTTGCGCAGCATCGTCTGTGAGGTGGTGCCTGCCATCCCGAAGGCGAGTCCCACCATGAGACCCACCAGGGCGCGCGGCAGCTGGAGGCGCCTGACGGTGAAGGTGACGCCTGGCACAGTCTCCCCGCGCATGACGGCGATGATGTCACCAGGGGGAACCAGCCGTCGTTGTAGCTGAGCATGACCCACCACAGGGCGGCAACCAGGCCGGACAGTGCCATGGTGGCGGCAAGGTAGCGGCGGGTGCGGGCGCGCTGCCCTGCCAGGGTAAAGCCCGGCTGGGGGAGGTCGGGGGAGGTCCCAGCGGGGGCGGGCGGGCCGGGGAGGCGGGTTGTGGCAGCCTCTTCGGTACCGCCCGTAGGGGCACGGGTGCCTGCGGGTCTGGTGGCAGCGGTCTTCACAGCTGCCGCACCTTTGCCCCCCGGGCGATGGCGATGAGGACCGGCGCGCCGACGAAGGCAGTGATGACCCCGACAGGAACCTCGCTGGGGCGGATAAGGACCCGCCCCACGACGTCGGCCGCAGTCAGCAGGACGGCACCTCCCAGGGCGGACAGAGGCAGGAGCCAGCGGTGGTCGGGACCGCAGAGCATGCGCACGGCGTGGGGCACCATGAGGCCGGTAAAGCTGATCGGCCCCGTCACCGCTGTGACGGCCGAGCCCAGCAGCACCCCGGCCCCGGCGGCCAGGAGCCGGGTCTGCCCGACCCGGACCCCCAGGCCCACCGCCACCTCCTCACCCAGCGCCAGGGAGTTGAGGGGGCGTGCCACCAGGAGGCTCAGCACGGCGGCCACGGCCACAAAGGGGGCGATTGCGGACAGGGACTCCCAGCTGCCCCGCCCCAGGCCGCCCACCTGCCAGAAGCGGAAGCCGTCCATTCCCTGAGCGCGTGGCAGCATGATGGCGCTGACAGCGGCTGACAGTGCCGCAGTGGTAGCCATCCCGGCCAGCGCCAGCTTGACGGGAGTGCCTCCTCCCGGGCCGACCGAGCCGATTGCGTAGACGAAGACGGCGGTCAGCAGCCCCCCGGCCAGGGCCAGCCACAGCTGCTGGGACAGGGATCGGGTCCCCAGGAAGGCGATGCCGGTCACCATCGCCAGGGAGGCCCCCGTGTTGACACCCAGGATGCCCGGGTCGGCGATCGGGTTGCGGGTCACCGCCTGCATGAGGGCGCCGGACAGCCCCAGGCAGGCCCCGGCCACGACCGCCGTGGCCGTGCGGGGCACACGCTGTCCCACGGCCAGGGCGCCGATCTCGGAGCCGTCGCCGCGCAGCCCGCTGAGGACCTCCGTCAGGCTGACCACCCTAGCTCCGAGGACGACAGAGAGCACAACGGCGACGCCCAGGAGCACCAGGAGGCCTACCAGGGCGGCCAGGTGGCGCCGCCTGTGCCCCGTGGCAGGCGTCGTGCGGCCGTCCGGGAAGGACGTAGCGACAGGCGGCTCGGCAGGATGGGCAGCAGGCTGGGCGGCGGGTGATCCGTCCCTGTCCTCGGCAGCCTGGCCGGGGACAGGGGAGGTGGTGGTCACTGGACCTTGTCGGCGGCCGCAGCGATCCGCTTGACGTACTCGGCAATTCCCCACGGGATCGACAGCGGGCCTGGGTTGGCCGAGGCCGCCAGGGGGCCGTCGGCACCGATCAGGGCGACGGCCCCGTTCCTGACTGCGGGAATCGTCCCGATGAGGGGATCGGACTGGAGCCCGTCCAGGTCGGAACCCTCCCCGTACATGACGATGATGTCGACGTCGGATACCTGGTCCGCGTTCTCCGCCGACAGGTCGTAGGAGAACTCCTCTAAGCCCTCGGAGACCTCCTTGACCGACTCAGGGACCTCCATGCCCAGGTCAGTCAGGAAGGCGGCGCGCGGGTCCGCCGTGGTGTAGAAGCCGATGGAGCTGTTCTGCTCGTTCTGGTAGAAGAAGGCGGCTGTCTTGCCCGTCAGCTGGGGGTGCTTGGCGACCTCGGCCTCGATCGTCTCCTCCAGCTGGGCGACCAGGGCCTCACCCTCGGACTGCCTACCGATCGCGGTGGCGTTCATGGTGATAATCTCACGCCACGGGGTGCTCCAGGCGGCGGTCGGGAAGGCGACCGTGGGCGCGATCTCGCTGAGCTGGTTGTACTGGTCCTCGTCAATGCCTGAGTAGGCGGCCAGGATGACCTCCGGCTGCGTCTTCTCGATGGCGGCCATGTCCAGGTCGTCGCTCTCGGCGAAGAGCGTGGGCTCCTCAGCGCCGTCGGCGACGAGCTCGTCCACCTTCTGCCTGGTCCACGGGAGCATGCCGGAGCCGTCCTCAACCCCCCAGGTCTGCTCGGTGAAGCCCACGGGCGTGACCCCCAGGGCCAGGGGCACGTCCTGGTTGGCCCACTGGATGGTGGCCACGCGGGTGACGCCGACCGGAACCTCGGTGGTACCGAAGGCGTGCTCCACGGTGATGGTCCCCGCCGACTCCGCCGAGCCGCTGGAGGCCGCCCCGCTGCCGGAGCCGCTGGTGGCAGAGCCGGAGCACGCTGCCAGGAGGGCGCTTGCGGGTAGGGCGACAGCACTGACGAGGAACGACTTGCGCGAGACGGACACAGGACCTCACTCTCTGGGCATCTGGTACCGGGTTCGGTACCGGAGAGTATCCCAGTGAAGGCTTGCCTAACAAGGGGAGAGGCCGTGTGACAGCCCACGCCCCTTGGGGCAACCCACGACCTTCGGTTTGATGCCCTCAGGGCTGGCGGGCCAGGTCTGCGGCCCCCACGAGCCCGGCCTCCTGGCCGCCCTGGCCCAGGACCACAGGGATCTCGGGGCGGTGGTGCCCTGCGGTGAGGTTGTCCGTGAAGGCCCTGCGGGCCGGGTCCAGCAGGATGTCCCCGGCCTCGGACAAGCCCCCGGAGATGACGATGACCTCCGGGTCCAGCACCGCACACAGGTCGGCAAGCCCCACTCCCAGCCAGTGGGCGAGCCGGGCGTAGCACTCCAGGGCGGCCGGGTCCCCCTCACGGGCGGCCGCTGTGACCGCCTTGCCGGAGATGCGGTCGGCGTCCCCGCCGGAGAGCTCGATGATACGGGCGGCATAGGCAGGCCGGACCCTGGCCAGCTCCCAGCCGTTGACACCCAGGGCAGTGCCTGAGGCGTAGCGCTCCAGGCAGCCGTACAGGCCGCAGCCGCAGGGGCGGCCGTCCGGGACCACGTTGATGTGGCCGATCTCTGCGGCGAAGCCCGCCGCCCCGCGCACCAGGCGGCCGTCGACGATGACGGCGCCGCCCACGCCAGTACCGATGGCGACCACCAGAGCGCTGTCGCGGCCCCGAGCGGCCCCGAACCTGAACTCTGCCCAGCCGAAGGCGTTGGCGTCGTTCTCTACCACGGCGGGCAGGCCCGTGCCCTGGGAGACGGCGTCAGCGATCCGCATGCCGGTCCAGTCCAGGTTGGTGCCGTGAGCCATCGTGTTGCGGTCGGCAGCCACGAAGCCCGCTGCCCCGACACCGACGGTGGCGACCTCCGGGAAGTCCTGCCTGAGGCCACGGACAGCCCTGGTGATCGTGTCAATGATCGCCTGACGATCCGTGGCCGGGGAGTCCTCGCGTACCGTCGTCAGGACGGTGCCGTCCTCGTCCACGACACCTGCCGCGATCTTGGTCCCGCCGACGTCCACACCGATACCCAGCGCCATGCTTCCTGCCCTTTCCCTCGCTCCCTGCGTGCTGCAGGGTGACCGGAGGCCGGTCACCCGTTGACCAGACGGGAGGATCTTAGCCCTGCCCAGGTGCTGCCGTCTGCCTGGGGGCGCGGGCACCATGAGGCTGCGAGTCTGGAGGCACGGCTGCTACGTGCCGGGGGTGTGGCTAGGTGGTTAGCTGCTCAGGGGAGGCGCCTGGCTACCTGGAAGCCATTGGTGTCTAGGACCAGCTCGTAGGAGGAGCCCTCTGTGGAGGTCTCCTCAGCCCACCGGGCCGCGTCGGCGGGAGGGTTACCTCCCCAGGCTGAGGACCACTGGTCAACGACGACGTAGTCCTTGTCCGACTCACTGGTTCCCACCCAGGACACCTCCGCCTTAGGGACCAGGTAGGCCAGGAGGGACAGGTCGGTCTCCACGCTCGCGCCCTCGGGGACCGAGTTGATGACCTGCTGCGCGGTACGGGTGCGCTCGGACGGCTCTGCGAAACCGTCCTGGGTCATGGCCCACAGGGGCAGGTGCGGTGCGGTGAGGGCTGCGGTCATGACGGGGACGAGGAGTCCCACGGCTGCTACCGCCCGTACCCATCTGGGTGCTGTGCGCCAGCCGTGGCCCGTGGGCCGGCGGGGTGTGCCGACCGGGTCGGGACTCGCGGGCCGCTGCGGCTTCCCGGCAGGTGCTGGCGCCTGCGAGGACGCCGGAGCGGTGAGTACCTGGGGCTGTGGGACCTCCGCCCTCCTGGTCCTCAGGCGTGCGAGGACGTCGAGCAGGGCACCCAGGGCGATCGGGATGAGGACGGCGTTGTAGTGCCAGCTGCGCCACTCCCAGTAGAACTCCACCGAGCCCAGGAACCGCCACGCCAGGGTGGGGGCGGCCACCAGTACCCACGGGGAGCGCAAGGCAATGACGCCACCGGTCGCCACCAGGACCGCCAGTGTCTCCAGCTTGACTGTCGGGGTCACCAGTCGGGCCAGGAGCGAGCCCTGGGAGGTGGGGTCGGTCCCGTCGGGCGAGCCCAGGCCGTAGGCCCAGGTCCCTTCCGGGTTGAGCATCGGCAGCAGGACCAGGGTGGTGACGACGAAGGCCAGGAGGCCGAAGAGCGCCAGCCCCAGCCCCAGGGAGCCTACACGGACCCGCAGGCTGCCAACCAGGCGGACAGGGCTCGGCTCGCGCCAGCCTGTCCACGCTGTCACCAGGCCGATCACCAGAACAGTCAGCCCCAGGTCCTCCTTGACCAGAACCAGCGGTACCGACCATGCTGCCACAGCAGCCCACCTGCGCTCTACGAAGGCTGCTGACGCCCAGGCCAGCATGGGAACAGCCAGGGCCACCTCGTGGAACTGGGCGGCGACCGCCCCCTGGAGGCCCCACGAGGTCACGTAGACCAGTCCCAGGACGCCGCCCACCCAGGCATTGGTCAGGCGAGCGGCCAGGCGGGTCAACGGCCACGCGGAGACGGCCAGGAGCAGGTCCTGGACCACCAGCAGGGCCAGCGGGGAGGGGAACACACGCCACACCGGTCCCAGCAGGACCAGGATGGGGTGAAAGTGGTCGCCCAGCAGGTTGTACCCGTCCGCCTTGATGGGGACGATGGGGGCCTCAAGGCGGGAGTAGGCCTTGGCGAGCTCGGAGAAGATCGCCAGGTCCCAGCTGGGGACCTGCATGGTGCGCCACTGGACCACCGAGAAGGAGATCATCGCCCACGACCCGACGAGGACAACGATGCTGGCGGGCAGGACGGTGGGCAGCGCGGGCGCGAGGGCCCTCACGGCTCTGCGGGCAGTGGACCGGACTGCGGTCCCGGCCGCGGCCGCAACGCTGCGCAGGGTTGTGGCGCGCCGTCGTTCATGCGCAGGCAGCAACTCCTCACCAGGTGCCTGGTCCGTAGGTTTCACGGCTGTGAAGCCTACCTGTACTACATTGCCTGAGTCCTCTTCGGCCAGCGCCTGTCCCGCGGGGGGCCAGGGGCAGGGATCTGCTGTGCGGCGCAGTCAGCCGTGTACCCGCGTCCAGCACCATCGAGCAAGCGTGAGGAGCCACGATGTCTACCACCATTGAGGGGACCGGGGCGGGGACCCAGGACCCCGTCGAGGAGCCTCGGCTGCAGCGGCGGCTGTCCAACCGTCACGTCCAGCTCATCGCCATCGGCGGGGCGATCGGGACTGGCCTGTTCATGGGCTCAGGCAAGACGATCTCCCTGGCCGGACCCGGGGTCCTCATCGTCTACGTCCTTATCGGGGCCGTCATGTTCCTGGTCATGCGGGCGCTGGGGGAGGTGCTGCTCAGCGACCTGAGCTACAAGTCCTTCGCTGACGTCGCCCACGACCTGATCGGCCCGTGGGCGGGCTACCTGACCGGTTGGACCTACTACTTCAGCTGGTTGGTGACGGCGGTGGCCGAGGTCGTGGTGATCGCAGGCTACATCGCCTTCTGGTGGCCGGACCTGCCGCTGTGGGTGGCCCCGGTGGCCACCGTCTCCCTGCTCCTGGGGCTTAACCTGGCCACGGTGCGGGCCTTCGGCGAGATCGAGTTCTGGTTTTCTACCATCAAGATCGTGGCCATCATGGCGCTGGTGGTAGTCGGCCTGATCATGGTGGCCACCGGCTTTACCTCGCCCAGCGGGGCTCAGGCCTCCCTGGGCAACATCGTGAGCGAGGGATTCATGCCCAACGGCTTCAACGGCTTCGCCATGGCTTTCCAGATCGCGGTCTTCGCCTTTATCGGCACCGAGCTGGTGGGCACGACGGCGGCGGAGGCTAAGGACCCTACGACTACCCTGCCCCGGGCGATCAACGCCATCCCGGTGCGTATCGTCCTCTTCTACCTGGGCGCGCTCGCGGTCATCATGGCGGTGACTCCATGGCGCCAGATCGACGCCGACTCCAGCCCGTTCGTGTCTATGTTCTCCCTGGCGGGCCTGGCCGCGGCTGCCGGGGTGGTCAACTTTGTGGTGCTGACCGCTGCCTCCTCCAGCGCGAACTCGGGTGTCTACTCCACCTCCCGGATGCTGTATGGCCTGTCCTGGGCAGGCCAGGCGCCCCGGGTCTTCCAGCGCCTGACAGGGCGGTCCGTGCCCGGGGCGGCCCTGGTGGTTACCTGCTCGGCACTGCTGGCCTCCATTCCCCTGCTCTACATGTCGGGCTCCGTCATGGAGGCCTTTACCATGGTCAGTGCGGTAGCCAGCGTCCTGTTCATCTTCATCTGGGGATCATCGTGGTGTCCTACCTGCGTTTTAGGGTGCTGCGTGCCGAGCGCCACCGCTCCAGCGCCTTCCGGCTTCCCGGTGGCAGGGTGGCGGCCTGGGGGACCCTGGGCTTCTTCGCCTTCGTGGTGTGGACGCTGACCCTGGCTGACGACACCCGGCTGGCTGTATTCGTCTCGCCTCTGTGGTTCGTGGTGATGGGTGGCTCCTGGTGGCTACGTCAGCGGCGGGAGCGCTAGCCAGGGGGTTGTGACAGCACGCTAGGACTGGGCGTGGCTGGGGCCAGAGCCCCGGGCAAGAGCTCCTCTGCTCGGCGGGGCGTGGCGGCCTGTTATGTCGTTTCTTACATAGCCCGGATGGGGTAGGAGTAGTCGTATCAGCGATGCTGTCCCAGCGGGAAGGGCGCAAAGTGGGCTTGCGTGAATCAGGCTGAGATGGAGCGCGTCCGTGTGGGTGGAACTCCTACCAGCGTGCCTTGACCAGGGCTTCGTGAGCCTGGCTCACGCGGCTCCATCCTGGCGGGACGATATCCACCTGCTCCTGAAGCGGGTCGTGCAGGCTCGCACCGCTCCACCCCACGTGACACCCTGACATCGACAACACTCTTGGCCCTGGCGGCACCGGCGGGTCTGGCGGGTCTGGCGGCACCGGCGGGTCTGGCGGCACCGGCGGGGCACACACCTCGCTCACTTCTGGGAGACGAGTCTCAACCGTGAGGTTAAGGTAGGTGACAGGGCGGTCTCAGGCGACCCGGGCGCGTGCTCCACGCGTGCAGTGCTCTGCAGTGCTCTACGGTGCTCTGTGCTGCCGCTCCGGCTTCTCTCCGCCTCAGTCACCTGCCTGACAGCCCCGCCGACCTCCTCCCCGCCGACCTCCTCTCTGACACGCGAGCCGACAGGAGCGCCATGACCCCCACGACGACCCCCGTAACCCCCACGACCCCGCAACGATCCGCACATCATGCGGTACGTCGCCCCGTATGTCCCGCGCACCCGCCTGTACGGTCATGCCTACGGTGCTGCCTCGCCCGATGCCGGGACTGCTGACACTCCTGGCCGTTCTGTCCATTCTGTCCATGATGCTTCTTCCGGCCGCGCCCGCGCCTGCGGCTGTACCGGCTGCGCCCGTGTCCGGGCAGCCGGTACAGCCTGATACCGATAACGGCGACCTCCTCCTTCCGCAGGGAGCCTACGTGGCCCTCGGCGACTCCTACGCCTCCGGTTTCGGGGTGGCTCCTTACGCTCCGGGCACCGACGTCGAGGACGGCAACAGGTGTCAGCGCTCCACCTCGGCCTACGCTCACCTGGTCTCCCAGCGCACTGGGACCGAGCTGGTCTTCCGTGCCTGCAGCGGCGCCCGGACTGCGGACTTCTATCAGGACAACGCCGCGTGGGAGGAGTCGGCCCAGCTTGACGCTCTGAGTGTGGACACGGACCTGGTGACCTTCTCCGTCGGCGGTAACGACGCGGGGTTTGCCGAGGTGCTGGGCGAGTGTCTCAGCCGGGCACAGCAAGGCGATCGTGGCCCGTGCAGCACCGATGAGCAGCTTGTCTCCAGGGTCGGCTCCGCCATTGACGCCCTGCGGGGCACGGGCGCGCGCGAGGGCACCTACAGCTATGACACGCTGTTGAGTGACGTCGCAGCCCGGGCACCCCGGGCACAGGTTGTCGTCGTCGGCTACCCGCACATGTTCCCTGCCCAGGGCGCCGAGGGCAGTGCGGGACGGTGCGAGGGCGTCCTCGCACCGGACCAGCGCTGGATAGTGGAGCGGACTGACGAGCTCAACGACGTCATCAGGCAGGCCGCACAGCGCCACGGCATGGTCTTTGTGGACCCGTCGCAGACCTTTGCCGGGCACGAGCTGTGCTCTTCGCAGCCGTGGTTCTACGGGGTCTCCTCCCAGGGCCAGTTCCACCCCACCGCTGAGGGCCACCAGGCGGTCGCAGACGACATCGTGGAGGCCCTGGAAGCCTTGGAGGCCGCACGTTTCCAGGCCGGGTGAGACCCCGTACGGGTCGTCGGGGCTCCCTCGCGTCCCGGACCTGCCGTCGGGACGTCCTGAGGGCAGACGACGGAAAACCGGAGAGGGGCCGACCAGCGCAGCTGGTCGGCCCCTCTCCGGCAGGCGGGCAGAAGGCCTGTGCAACGGAGTACCTTGTCCCCGCAGTGCTGTGCCGACTGCGCCCTCAGCCCAGCATGTTGAAGACGGCCAGGTCCTCCGGCCGACTGACGGGCACGCAGGTGGTGTCAGGGTAGGTCCCGCGATAGAGCCGGGTCAGGGGGCCACGGGGCGCCAGCTCGATGAAGGTGGCGTCCTTCGCCTGCTTGTTCAGCGTGCGCATGCACAGGTCCCAGCGTACCGGTGACGTCACCTGCGTCAGCAGGCGCGAGCGTACGTCGGCTGCCTTGGTGACGACCTCGCCGTCCCCGTTGCCGACCAGCGCCGTGCCAGCGTCACGGAACTCCGTGTCGCTCAGGGCCTTCTCGAACACGGTCACGACCGGCTCCATGGTGGAGGTGTGGAACGCTCCGGCCACCGGGAGAGTGACCACCCGGACTCCGTTGTGCTCCTGCTCCGCCAGGGCCTTGATCCGCTCGTAGCGGCCCGCGGCGACGTACTGGTGGCACCCGTTCCAGTTGGCGATCTCCAGTCCGGCATCGTGGATGGTCTGCTGGATCTCCTCGTCAGAGGCGGGGTCGCGGCGGGCCGGCATAACTGCCGCCATCCCGGTACGGGGCTCGGTGCACGCCGCTGACATGGCTGCTCCTCGCACGCAGGCCAGGAACACGGCGTCGGCGTCGGTGATGTACCCCGCCGCCGCAGCGGCTGCTAGCTCTCCTACCGAGTGGCCCGCAAAGAGGATGACCTCGGACGACGTCCCCAGGTACCGGACCGTCTGACGCACGGACAGCAGGGAGGCCGCGACGATCACAGGCTGGGCGAACGCGGTGTCCTTGAGCTTCTCGTCGTCCCGGCTGGCGTCGATGAGGTTGACGCCGCAGCGCGACGACCACTCCTCTACCTGCCGCCGTGCCGTGCGAGAGCGGTCCATCCACCCGTCGAGGACCCCCGGCTTCTGCGAGCCCTGCCCCGGCGCTGCTACTATGTAGTCGTATTTCACTGAATATCTCCAGTTCGTCTCATAGTATACCGATGTGCTTACTGACCCAGGCTTTCCGCCGGCTTCTGCAGCGCCGTCACCCGTGTGACGCTCATGAGCGGGCGCCCGTCCGAGGTGGCTGACGATCCGGTGAACTCGGCCACGTCGCCGTCGCGGTCCAGGCACTCAACCGTGTGGACGACAAGCTCGCCCGCACAGGGGAGGTCCTGCACCGTCATCTCGCGTGCCGCAGCGAACACCACCAGGGTCTCCTGGTCCCCCTGGGCCTCGTGCTTGAGCAGGATCCCGCAGGCTTGCAGAAACGACTCGATCAGGAGGCTTGCAGGCAGGTGCGCCGGACGTGAGGAGCCACCTGCCATCGCGTCCAGCTCGTGGGAGGAGACCGCCTTGACCGCTGTCAGCCTGCCCGCCTCGTAGCCGGTCACCCTGTCGACGTGCAGCGCGGGGTAGCCGTAGGGGAGGAGATGTCCGGGGTCGGGAACTGTCTGACTCACCGTCGCCTCCAGGAGGCTTTGATGCTGGCCGTGCGCCGCCCCTCGACCGTGCAGGAGGTCCTGGTGCGCACCAGGTCGCCGTCGTGGGTGACAGCAGTGTCAAAGTCGACTGTCTGCCCCGCGAAGGCGGGTCGGGAGATGCGTATGGACCGGACCTCGACGAGCTCGACCCCTCCCAGGACGCCGTCCAGGGCGGTCTCCAGTGTCTGCTGGACGCCCTCCAGCAGGAAGACGCCGGGGTAGACGGTCAGGGCGGGGAAGTGCCCTGCAAGGTAGGGGTCGTCGGCGCGGACCGTCTTTGTCGACCGTATCGACTCCCCATCCACCTCGCAGCGGTCCAGAGCGATAAGAGGGAGGCGCCGGGCGTCTGGGCGTACTGGCGGTGTCTGGGACGCGGGCGTCCCAGGGGCCAGCGTCTCAGGGGCGGCCATGCTCACAGCCCCATTCCGGCGCCGCCGCTGACGGGAATCGACGCTCCGGTGATGTAGCCGGCTCCCTCCGAGACCAGGTAGGACACCAGGGAGGTCACCTCCTCCGGCCTGCCAGGACGACGCATCGGCGTACCCGCCATCAGCTCCTTGTGGCGCTTGGCGGAGACGTTGGCCGCCATGCCCGTGTCGATCAGGCCTGGCAGGACGACGTTGACAGTGACGCCGAACCTCCCCAGCTCCCAGGCCAGCGACCTCGCGGCCCCTACCAGCCCGCCCTTCGAGGCGCCGTAGTTGACCTGTCCCGGGGACCCCCACATGGCGACCACGGAGCCCACGAACACTAGGCGCCCCCACTGGTTCATCATCATGTCGCCCAGAGTCTCTCGGGCTACGTTGACTGAGCCGAGCAGGTTGGTGGTGATGACGTCGTCCACGGCCTCCTGGGGGAGGGAGACGAGCGGACCGTCGTGCATGATTCCCGCACTGGTCACCACGATGTCTATCGTGCCCACGAGGTCGCGGGCCCGGGCGACCGCGCTGCGGATGGACTCGGGGTCCGTGACGTCGCAGGCCACGAACGAGACGCCGTCAACGACGTCCTCGGCGGGGTTTCGTGCGGTGCCGACCACGCGGTACCCCTGAGCGGCCAGGTCCTTGGCGATGGCGGCGCCAAGCCCTCGACTGGCGCCAGTGACGAACGCGGACCGTGCGGGCCCTGCTGACTCCTCCGTCATGAGTGCTGTCCTTCCTGCAGCCCGCTGCGCAGGCTGACGAGTTCTTCTATATACGCGATGCTGGCGTCGGTGGCGTCGCCTCCGCCGACGACGGCGTTCCAGCCAGCGTCCCTGGCTCCCTGGACATTGGCGGTGATGTCGTCGACGAGCACGCTGCTGCGTCCCGGGACCCGGCTGACACGCTCCGCCTCCCTGAAGATGTCGGACTCGGGCTTCCTGGCGCCCACCTCGCAGGACACGATCACCGCGTCAAAGAGGTCGTGCCAGGGCAGGAACTCCTCGAAGCGGCCCCGCCACTCGGGCGGGAGGTTGGACATGACTGCGACGAAGTCCCCGGCCTGCCTGCGTTCCTGAAGGAACTGAAGCCACTGGTGGTTGAGCCTCCTGTCAGACCACCACTCCTCAGCCATCCCGGAGAAGCTGCCGGTAATACCGAACTGCTGGGACAGCAGGCCGGAGATCTCGTCGAGCCACTCGCGCTCGGTCAGCACGCCTGAGTCCAGGACAGCCATCCCGTCCGGGCAGCCGTGCCTGTTGGCCAGAGCCGCTAGGCAGGCGCCCAGTTGCCGGGGTGTGAAGGGCTTGTCCTGGCAGTAGCGCGCGAGCCCCTCAGACAGGGGGACGGTGAGTACGCCCCGGAAGTCTGTCCATATGGCGAGAGTCATCGTAACCACTCCACGGCCATCTGCATGGAGGAGACGGCAGAGCCGTTCTGCTCCACGGACACCTCGAAGCGGCTGGCGCACTCCTGTGCTGAGACGGTCGTGACTGCGTCGAGCTCGGCGAACCCCGGGAACGTCGCACTCACCCGGGTGACGACAGGAAACCCGCTTCCTCCCGACGCGGAACCTACCGTCACCTGCCGACCGGCCTCGATGAGGACCATGGCGGGGTAGTGATCGTAGTCGTGGTCGAAGAGGCTGGTGTTGGCGAAGTCCGGCGACAGCCTTGCGTGCGAGCGTCCCGGGCCGCACTCCAGGTCGGAGACGACGACGTTGCTGCGGTCCTCCCGTCCCAGCAGCGGGCTCGGCAGAACGTGCGCACCGGGAGCGGCCTGGACCTCGACGGTGGACGTCTGGGGCGGCTGCGACCCGCCCCGCTGGTACCTGCGTATCTCCTCGTACTTGGCGGCCTGGAGGCCCTGGACCTCCATTTTGGTCCGGGCCAGGGGCACGTTGGCAGGGTCGATGATCTCCTGGGAGAAGACCAGCTGCCGGGGTGTGCCGTCCTTACGGGTGGCTAGGACCTCCTGACGGGTGCGGACCCGGGGCCTGTCCCTCAGGTCGTTGAGCCTGGGCAGGTCGAGGATCTCCACCATGACCGAGTTGAAGAAGAACGCGGTTCCCAGCGAGAGCCCTGCGTAGGCGTGGCCGGCGCTCATTCCCGCCTGCCTGCCGAGCTCGGCCAGGAACAGGACGTCCGCCCAGTACGAGTGCGGGTGGTCCTGGTAGTAGGGAGACGGCTCCCCCGGACCCGGTGCGCTCTCGTACAGCCCGTCCTCCAGCCTGGTGGGAGCTGAGACGAGCACCTCCTGCTCGTGCTGACGGTGGACCAGGTTCTGGGGGGCGACCGTTGCTGCCTGTGGTGCCATACGCTATATCCCTCCTTGTGCGTGCGGCAGTGTCGGTAACAGTGTCAGTAGCGGTGTCGATAGCGGTGTCTGGCTGGGACCCCGGCTCATGAGGGGCACATCTGGAGCATGGCGGCGGCCACCACCCCCGACTCGTCCATGCTGGTGAGCAGGACGTGGTCACCCGGCCCGGCGCACCCCAGGGCGGCGGCTACCTGGACGCCAGAGGTCCCGGCGCCGCAGTCGCCCACGGAGCGTCGCACGTCAAGGCGACGGCCGGTGACGTGCTCCAGCGAGCGCTCCTCGCTGAACTGCCAGACCGTGCCGGTGGCTCCGGGGACTACCAGGTCCACGTCCTCGGGCTGACTGCACACTCGGTCCACCACCCGCCGAAGGGCCTCAGACCGGGCCCCGTCGGCGGAGATGGGGCAGAAGGCCACCTCGCAACCGGTGACTGTCGCCACCGGGCTCGGTGACGCCCCCGCAGGCTCCAGGCTGAACAGGGTGGCCGACTCTCCGATAACCACCTCGCTGTCGATCCTGCCGCTCAGGCGTGTTCCCCAGGCTCGCTGGGGTGAGAGCTCCTCGACGCTGCCGACCAGCATCCGGGAGCAGTGCCCCAGGGACATGAGCCGCGAGGCGTACCGCAGGGCGGACAGGGCGCTGATGGTGCCGTTAGCCACCGTGGCGTTGGGTCCGTGGAAGTCGTTCCAGATCGCGACCTGGCTCGCGCAGCAGTTCATGGTGCTGTTCGGGAAGACCTTGGGGTTGATCAGGTCCGCCCCGTGCCCGCGGATCACGTCGAGGGTGAGGTCGACGTTGCTCCTCAGGCTGCCTGCACTCGTCCCCAGGGAGATTCCCGTCTCGTGCCAGGAGTCGGCAGTGATGTCACGCCGCTCCTCCATCTGGCGCCTCAGCAGGACACTGGCTGCGATGCCTAGCCGTGTCATGCGGTCAAGGCTCCTCGTGCCGCGCCGGGGGACGTAGTCCTCAATGCGGAAGTCCGGGACTGCGGCCACGCGTCCTGGGACCTCCTCATACACCTCCGGGTCGGGGATCGCGCCGAGCTCTAGCGGCGCACGGCTGCCCAGCGGCCGACCGATGGCCTCGGTGAGCGTGTCCATGCTGTTTCCGGCCGCCGTCAGGACCGCGCACTCGCTGATCTGCATCTCAGGGGCTGCCATGCGTCACACCTCCTTGTCCGTCGAGTCCTCGTGGAACTCTGAGAAGACGGTTATCGCGTTGTTTCCGCCGAAGGCGAATCCGTGGTTGAGCGCGGTCCGCACCCGTGCCGGGCGCGAGCTGCCAGCGACAAAGTCGATTCCCTCTCCGAGCTCAGGGTCAACCGTCTTCAGGTTGGTCGTGGGCGGCAGCTTCTGGATCTGGATGGCCTGGCAGCAGGCAATCGCACCGAACCCGCTGGCAGCACCCATGGTGTGCCCGAGCATGGACTTGATGGAGCTGACCGGGGGGTGGTTGTCTCCGTAGACCATGCGGGTGGCCGAGACTTCGGTGACGTCGTTGGTCGGAGTGCCTGTGCCGTGGGCGCAGATATAGTCGACGTCGTCCGGGGTGATGTCGGCCTGTGCGAGGGTGCGCCTGATGCACTCCGAGATGCTCGTGGCGTCAGGGTGCACGATGTGGTGGGCGTCGCAGTTGAGACCGTAGCCCAGCACCTCGGCATAGATCGGTGCTCCCCGCCGCAGGGCGTGGCTGAGCTCCTCCAGGACCAGCACCGCGCCGCCCTCAGCGGTCACGATGCCTGAGCGGTCAGCGTCAAAGGGCTGCGGCAGCTTCTTGGCGATAGCGCCCAGGCTCATGAACCCGGCGTGCGTCGTGCGGTTGACGGAGTCGGCACCCCCGGCCAGCATGACGTCCGCACTGCCGGTCGCAATACTGTCGGCGGCTGAGCCGATGGCGTAGTTGGCGGCCGAGCAGGCGGTCGGCAGGCACATGACGTCACCCTCGACCTGGAGCTCTGTGGCCACGGCGGCAGCAATGTTGCCAGCCGGGATCTGGCGCACGACGGTTGGTGCCATGCATCCCGGACCACGTTCGTGCCACTGGACGGTCAGTTCGTCCAGGGCCTGTGACTCGCCGTTGGTCGTCCCGATGACGACGCCTGTTCTCAGCCTTGTCTCCTGGTCGAGGTCGAGCCCTGCGTCGCGTGCCGCCAGCCTGGCGGCCGCTGCGGCCAGCTGTGCGGTACGTCCCCACCGACGGGGGTTGATGTTCTCGACGATGTCCGCTGGGTCGAAGTTCTTCACCTCGCCCGCCAGCGTCGCCTGGAAGACGCTGCTGTCGAAGGACTCCACGGGGGAGATGCCGCTCTCTCCCGCGAACAGCAGGGCGCGGAACTCCTCCGCCCCGATACCGATGCTGCTCACCGGGCCGAGCCCGGTGACGACGACTCGTCTGCTGCGACTCATTTGTCGGCGCCCTGCTCGGCCTGCAGCTGGACCGTCTTTGCCACGAGCAGGTCGAGCGTGCGCAGGTCGGCCGCCTCCTCCCGCGGCACGCGGATGCCGAGGGTCTTGTTGATCTGCGCCAGGACCTGGATCAGACCCAGGGAGTCGGCGCCGTACTCGTCGATGAGGTCCGCGTGCGGGTCCAGCTCGGCAACCTCGATATCAAGCTCGAGCTCCTCGACGACGATTTCGCTGATGGCGTCGCGGATCTCGCTGCTGGTACTACTTGTCATTTCTGGTTACTCCATTTCTTTTACATGGTTTGTGGGCATGGTGAGATAAGCGCCCACTGGCTGAGGGTCAGCCGTTGGAGACGGGCAGGGCCCGTCTCACGCCTCGATGTCGAGCTGAGACATACGGGTGAGCCGCGCCCGCGCCGCGTCCGTGTTCTCCAGGAGCGCGTACCTGGCGTCTCGCTCGGCAATGCTCTCGGGGGTCATGGCTGCGCCGTCCCTGGCGTGCCCGAGCGCGGTGTCGAACACCTTGTCGATGCTGGCGCGGCGCATCTTGTCGTAGAGCTGTGCCAGGGGAGTACCTGAGTCAACGGGCTCGATGTCGCCCATGATGAACCTGCTGGCGCACACGGCGTCCAGCATTCCGGCGTTCATGTTCTGGGCACCGGTAGGCGCCATGACGTGGGCGGCGTCTCCCGCCAAGTAGCAGCGCCCCTTGGCAAACTGGTCTACGACGGCGAACCGGGCGACAAAGTTTGCCGCTGTGATCAGCTGCGTGACGTGCCTGCCCGGGTTGGACGGACCTCGCTGGTCCAGCAGGGACTCCAGGTACTGCGTCGATACCGTGTCCGGTGCCGGAGTCCCCTTGACGGCAGGATAGGCCAGACGGAAGGTCGTCTTGTCGTGGGGAGCCACGGCCATGGCCCCGTGCCGAGACCACCAGTAGAAGGCCTCGTCGCGGGGGAGCCCTTCAGCCCTGACGTCCGCGATCTGGAACTCGACGGTGTCACGCAGGTCCTCCATACGCAGACCGAGCTTCTCCCGGCCTAGGCTCCTGGCACCGTCAGCGACCACGCAGTGCTCGGCTCGCTCCTGGCGCACGGTTCCGTCAAAGGAGCGGATAGTCAGGAGCACTGAGCCCTCGTCCTGCGTGAGGTCGGTGACTTCGGCGTCCTCAATGACTCCGCCTCGGGCCGTGAAGACCTCGGTCAGGGCTGTCTCGACGTTGTGCTGGGAGATACCCAGCGCATAGTTGAACCGCGTGCCTTCCAGCAGCCGGGTGCTGAGTGTGCCGATCTGACGGCCGTCGGAGTAGTAGGAGAGGCTGTTGATGACGTCTCCCAGGGGCCGGAGCTTGTCTACGATACCGAACGGATCCAGGACCTCCAGCGCCTTGGGCCACAGGACCGTGGCGCGGGACTGGCTGGTCAGCAGGGGGTGCTTTCGGATGATCCTGACGCTCTGCCCGCGCTCGGCCAGGCAGCACCCGGCTGTGAGTCCGGAGGGTCCTCCACCAATGATAAGTGTGTCTGAGCTCAATTTTCTTTCTCCCTTATAGTGTATTTGCGGATTTATGGCATATATACGACATATGTGGGTGCCTACTGTGTTGGCCGTACTTGGGAGTACAGTCGGATGGCTCCGACGATTCCGCTGGCCCTTTAACTATTATTAAAAATTTGTCCCGGAGTCTGGTGGTCTGGTGCCCTGGATTCTCGTTGCGGTGCGAGCAGCCCCAGCTCCCGCCGCTGTTAGGGGATCCCTGGGGACGGGGTGGCTGCTTTCCGAGCCAGGGGCTTGGTGCTGCTTATGGGAGGGAGGTGGTTGTCGGCTGCGCCCGGGCGGCGCGTACCGACGGAGGGGCCACAGAGAGGCCAGAGAGGCCTACAGAGAGGCCACGGAGAGACCGAGGCCTGGTGCCTGGGTGGGGAGAGGCCGGTGCTGGTGGGTGCGCGGGCCTGACCGGAGGGGGAGGGAGTGCTGTGCGTCTCTGCGGCAGGGCTTAGGGGCCTCCTGGTGCGGGCTGGTGTGGTTGATGGCGAGGGCTGACAGAGCGGTCGGGGTACGTCGGCACGACCAGGTGGCTGCGTGCAGGAAGGGGAGAGGACGCGCTCATGGGTGAATAGTGCTCGGAGTCTAGCGAGCCTGCTTGTTACCCGGGTTGGCGTCAATGCGTGCGCCAAACATAATGTAGAGGATGGCGACGGTGACGAAGATTCCCAGAACCCAGATAAATCCGGCTTGCATGGTGGTGGCGATGGAGAACACGGCCCCCAGGGCTGCTACTCCCATGGCAACGGTCGTCTGCTGGACCGTGGTAATCAGCCCGCTCCCGAGACCGACGCGCTGCGGCGGGATGGCTGCCAGCACGGTCCGGTAGATGACAGGGACAAAGAGGCCGTTTCCGAGCCCGATGAGGAACATTCCCAGAAGGAGATGATAGAAGTGCATGTGGGGCCAGTACAGGTAGGCGGGCAGGATGACGGCGGCGGCGCCGAGCCCCTGGGCCAGGCCTCCGACCTGGAGCGTGCGTACACCGATGCGGCCGATCAACTTTGGCGCCTGCATCGCTCCCCAGAACTGCCCCAGCGCCATGGGTGCCATGGACATTCCTGACTCTAGGGGGGTCATGCTGTTGCCGTCCTGCATGGAGAGGGCGAACACGAAGAGGTAGCCCCCGAACATCATGAACCCGCTTCCCAGCACCAGGAGGCCCCGGCGCATAGTGGTCACGCGCAGGAGCGAGGGCGGGATGAGCGCTGCGCGGTCGTTGCCCTCGATCCGCATCTCGTACCTCCATAGGGCGGCGAGGAGGACCAACGAGACGGCCCCTAGCACCCAGGTCCACGGGGCCCAGGAGACCTGGGTACCCAGGCTCAGGGGGATAAGCAGGGCCAGGACGGCGGCTCCGAACAGGATGGTACCGCCCAGGTCGTTGTCGTCGGGCTTGTCAGACATCGTCTCCGGTGCCCAGGCGCGGGCGCCGAAGAACACGAGAACTCCCAGGGGCAGGTTAATGAGGAAGATGAGTCTCCAGCTCAGCCCGCCTATGTTGGCCCATACCAGGACTCCTCCGAGGAGCTGCCCGATGGCTGCTGCGAGCCCGCCTATCGCTGCGTAGTAGCTGAGGACTCTGGTCTTGGCTGGCTCGACCAAGGCAGTCTGGATGGTGGACAGGATCTGTGGAAGTATCAGTGCCGCGAAGGCGCCCTGAACCACGCGGGCGGCGATGAGCACCTCAATGGACGGAGCCAGCCCGCAGACCAGGGAGGCTGCCGTGAATCCCACGGTTCCTATCTCCAGCATTCTGCGGCGGCCTCTGCGGTCTCCTGAGCGCCCGCCAAACACCAGTAAGAGCGCGTAGACAAGCGTGTATCCGCTGATCACGAACTGGGACCGTGAGGCGTCCGCGTTAAGAGAGGACTGGATGGAGGGAAGGGACACGTTGACGATGAAGGAGTCGATCGTCGTCATTGCCGCAGCCAGGAGAAGAACTGCCTGGCCTGCCGGGGGGAAGTGGTATCTGGTCTCCGTCGTGACTTGCTCTGCTGTCATCGGCTCATCCTATCCAGGAAGGGTGCGGCGTGAATATATGCTCTGCGGCGGCGCGTATTAAACTAATATAACACGCTGACGAATAGCTTGTGGGCGGCTACAGACGTTCTTGGTCAAGGCCTAGATCCTCGACCCAAGAAAACTGCTGAGCCCGTCTGGGAGCGACTGGGGACGCTGCGTCTCCAGGTCGATGAGCACAAGCCTTGTCGTGGCTCGGGCCACCTCTGACTCGCCTGCGTCCCGGATGACGTGGCGAAGGTCGAAGCTCCCCCGCCGCACCAGGATCGGCGCGACTGTCACCAGTGCAGGTTCCTCCGAGTAGTAGAGGGGCCGCAGGTATGTGACCTGGTGGCTTGCCACAACCGCCGCAATGTCCTTGAAGTAGCCGGACCTGTGTAGCCACCTTAGGCGTGCCTCCTCAAGGAGACGCATAATAGCGCAGTTATTTATGTGGCCGTACTGGTCTACGTCGGACCAGCGAAGAGCCACCTCAACGGGGTCTGGGTCGCCTGTTTTGGCTGCGCGCGTCTCCTCAGCGATACTATTGCTCACGAGAGTGCAAAAGTGGTGACAACCGCATCTACTCTAGGTGATTTATGATATCGCGCAACATTTATCGTCGGTGATGTCGCCGACATGTTAACTCCATTCTTTCGGGGACACACTCCTCCCGGTGCTCTGTTGCTTGTCGGGAATTGTGCGCAAATGGTGCGAGGCTGGCTGGGACACGTCTCGGCGGCACAGAACTCCAGGGGCGTGGAAATCCTGCACTTTTCAGCGCCTCGTTGATTTGATTGGGACAAAGGAGATTGTGCTCGAAACCCGAGGGAGGCACATCGGCCGTTTGGTGTAGCTGATAGAATGAATCGTGGTTTCGTTGCATGCGACGATCGTATGACTGTCGCGCCTGCGGCATATAAAACAACGGGATGTCGCCTTAGTGTACCTATTTTGTTTCGTAGCGTCTAGTTGTTGTCCCGCGCTGGATCTGTCTGCGCCGGGCGTGTGCCGACGGCTCGACTGGAGCTGGGCGGTGTACGCGGGACTGCGAGGCAGGGCTGGCGTCCTCGCCGGGAAGATCCGAATAGGGGGGCGTGGGTGTGCCCCAGGATCCGCCGACGCAGCCGACGCGCCCAGCATCCGAATAGGGGGGCGTGGACGTGCCAGGTCGGCACCGCAGGGCTTCTGCGCAGGAGGGCAGGGGGGCTCAGACGAGGTTGTGCCGCAGCGCGTAGACAGCGGCACCCACCCGGTCCGGGACGCCCAGTTTGGCGATGATCGTGGACACGTGGGTCTTGACCGTCGCCTCGCTGAGCGTGAGCTGGCTGGCGATCTGCTTGTTGCTCAGGGCGTCCACAAGGAGTGCCAGCACCTCCTGCTCACGCTCAGAGAGCCTGACCTCAGGGAAGGCCTCGGAGGAGGGCTGGGGGGTGGTGCCGGGTGATGGGGTGGTGTCAGGCTGGTCAGCCTGGTCAGGCTGGTCGGCCTGGTAGCGCCTGGTGACGAAGGTCGACGACGTCGGCGACAAGACGAGGTTGCCGTCAACAACCTGCCGGATGGTGCGTGCTAAGGAGGTGATGCCGTCCTCCTTGGCCACGAAGCCACGTACCCCTGCGGCCATAGCCCGCTCAATAATGGAGTCGTTGACAAAGGTGGTGAGTATGAGGACGGCCAGGTCAGGGGCCTCGTCCTGGAGGGTGGTGGCCAGGGTGAGGCCGTCTGGTTGAGGCATGTGGATGTCCAGGAGGACCGCCTGGACCGCGGGGACCTCTGGGGAGCGTATGTACCCGAGGGCCTCCTGGCCGTCTTTCGCGTTCCAGGTCACGGAGACGTCCTCGTTCCTGGCGAGGAGATCAGCCAGGGTGCGGCGTACCAGGGCGTCGTCGTCCGCAATGCCGATACTGATCATCAGGGTGTCTCCGGGAAGGTCGAGGACGACGGGGAGAGAGGGACAGTGGCTGAGGCCATCCAGGTGTCCCCCTCCTTGAGCGTCGCCAGAGTGCCGTCGATAGCAGCCAGTCTCTCCCTCATTCCTTGAATGCCGGTGCCGGAGGCGGGGAGGTTGTGGGAGGTCGCCACTGAGACACCGTTGGTCATCACTAGGCGCACCTGCTCAGGCCGCCGGGCGAGGGTGATCGTGACCGGCTGGTAGGTCGTGCCGTGCCGCAGGATGTTGGCACCCATCTCCCGAGCAACTCTGGAGAGGGTAGCAGCCTGGAGGCGGCTGCACTGACTGTCTCCGGTGCTGTGGAAGGTGACGCTGAAGCCGGAGGCAGCCAGGTCGTCGCTGATGGCCTGCACGGCTGTCTCCAGGTCGACTCCTAGGGCGTCCGGGTGAGTGAGCGAAGAGTTTGGCCAGAACCTCTGGCCGCGGCGCAGCGGTCCCAGGACAAGTCGAAGTTCGTGCAGGGCGTCGACTGCGGCGGCTGCGATGGCGCTGAACTCCTTCTGGGCCTCAGCTGGGTAGGTGCTGTCGGCTGCCGCGCGCTGAGCGCGTAGCGCGGCCTGGGACATGGAGTAGGCCACCAGGTCGTGCATCTCTCTGGCCACCGCCCGGGTGTAGGCCAGGTGGTCGGCGGCGCTGGAGATCTCCCGCTGAAGGGCGAGGTCGCGGTGACGCAGGAGCATTCCCGGGATGAGCGAGCAGCTGAGGAGAAACAACTGGTGGACGGCGGTCTGGTAGAGGCCGAGGGGGACGACGGCGGCCACTGGGAGCACCGAGGCCAGGGCGAGCGCAGACCACGGGGGAGGAAGCGCCCCAGGAGGAAGAGGAAGACGGCCGTGGGGCTAGGACGTCATTGGGGAATGCGGCGGGAGTGTGGAGGAGGGCGGTCCACAGCAGCAGGTAGGCCAGGGCACCTGGCAGCGGGCGCAGCGCGACGAGGGGCAGCATCGGTAGCGTCAGGAGAGGGAAGGCAAGACGCTGTGGGCTGAGGGCGTCACCGTAGACCAGGACGAACGCCATGTTGGCCAGGCCCAGGAGGAGCCCGGCCACGGCGTACGGCCAGTGGTCCGCCGACCTTAGCGGGCGGCGGAGGATCTGCCTGGGTCCGGTAGATACCCCCACAACACTGTGATATATCGTGTATCACAGATCTGTCAAGGTCAACGGCGTCGCAACCTCATCTCACATCTGGAGGCAGGTGGGGAGAGAGGCTGGTGGTGGTCTGAGGCTGTCGTGGTGGTGGGTGGGTGAGGTGGTCGCGGGCTGGAGCCGCGGCTAGCTGGTGCCCGGTCTGTGGCTCCCGTGTGGGTGCACAGGTGGCGCGGCGGGTACCCGGTGTCGGTGATCCGGTAGTGCTGGGGGCGGCAGTGGCGGGTTCGGGAAGGCTGGAGTCGGCCTCCTGTTCTAGGACCTGCCGGACACCGGTGCCCTGCTGCTCAGCGTTTACGGCTGCTTACGGCCAGAACAGCTTGTCGAGCCAGGCGCATGTTCCGTCGCGGGTGATGGTGTGGATGAGGCGTAGGAAGAGCACTGGTACTCCTTCCGGGTGCTGGTGGCTTCTAGCAGGGCCATCCTCCTCCGGCTGCAGTGTCCTGGCATCGGCCGTGCGGCCCGGTCGGTTGGCTGGTAGCCAGGTCGTGCTTCTGGCTGCAGGTGGTGGCCCGGGCTGGGGTCGGCTCTGGAGGAGGTCGTCGTCAACCACCGGGTCGGCTTCCCGCACACGTGGGTGCCAGGCTCGGGTCTAGAGGAGGTGGTTGTTGAGGGCGTAGACGACGGCGCCGACCCGGTCCCGCACGCCGAGCTTGGCGATAATGGCGGAGACGTGAGCCTTGACCGTGGCCTGGCTGAGGGTAAGACGGCGGGCGATCTGCTTATTGGTCAGGGACTCAGCGAGGAGGGCCAGGATCTCCTGCTCCCGGGCGGTCAGTGTGACGCCGCTGGGGAGTGCCGCAGAGGCGTGCTGCTGCGACTTCCCAGGTGAGGAGGGCGATGAGTGGGAGGTACTGTGGGCACCGTCTGGCCGGAGGTGCTCCGCGACGACGGCTGAGCACGTCGGGGACATGACAAAGTTGCCTGCGACAGCCTGCTGGATGGCTCCTACCAAGGAGCCGATGTCGTCGTCCTTGGCGACGACCCCGCGCACCCCTGCGGCCATGGCCTTCTCCATGACGGAGTCGGTGGCAAAGGCGGTCAGGATGAGGACAGCCAGGTCGGGGACCTCTTTGTGGAGGATCTGGGTAAGGACGAGCCCGTCCGTGCGGGGCATCTGGACATCGAGAAGGAGCGCCTGGACGGGTGGGGTGTCCGGGGAGCGGATGAGCTCGAGGGCCTCCTGGCCGTCCTTGGCGGTCCAGGCGACGTGAACCTGCCCGGTGCCGGACAGCAGGCCAGTGAGGGTGCGGCGTACCAGGGGGTCGTCGTCGGCGATCCCGATGCTGATCGTGGCGGTGGTCTCGGTGCTGGTCATGGCGGTATCTCCGGCGAGAGGGCGGGTGGTGGCTCCAGTGGCACAACTGCAGAGGCGGTCCAGCTGCCGTCCTCTTCCCGGGTGGACAGGGAACCGTCGACGGCGGCGAGCCTCTCCCGCATGCCCAGGAGTCCTGTGCCCGAGGTAGGCAGGTCGTGGGCGGGGTTGGGAGAGGTCCCGTTGGTCATGACCAGGCACACCTGGTTGGTCTCCTTGGCCAGGGTGATCGTCACCGACTGGTCGGTGGTGCCGTGGCGCATGATGTTGGAGCCCATCTCCCGGGCAACCCGGGACAGGGTGACGGCCTGGAGCCGGGGGCACTCGCCCTCGTCTGTGCTGCGCAGCGTCACGCTGAACCCAGAAGCGGACAGGTCGTCGGCAACGGCCTGGAGCGCCGCGTCCAGGCCGACGACCACGGTCTGCGAAGTGGCTGAAGGGTCCTCCAGCGTGGAGCCTGCCTGGGTGCGCCGCAGCACCCGCAGCACCAGGCGCAGCTCGTGGAGCGCGTCAGCAGCGGTAGCGCTGATCGCGTGGAGCTCCTGGCGTACGTCCTCCGGGTAGGAGGGGTCGGCGGCCGCGCTGCGGGCACGCAGCACGGTCTGGGACATGGAGTAGGCCACCAGGTCATGCATCTCCCGTGCCACCTCGGCGCGCACGGCCTCCAGCCGTTCTTCCCCGGCGCTGATCTCCTGACGCAGGGTGGACTCCCTGCGTCGCAGGAGCGCACCCGGTGGAAGGGTGCAGGCAAGAAGGAACAGGTAAAGTACCACTGTGGGCGGGGTAGCGAGCACGACAGTGGCCAGTGGGACTGCCGCTCCCAGGCACAGTGCGGCCCGCAGAGGCAGGAAGCGCCCCAGGAAGAAGAAAAGAGCTGCGTGGGTGATGGCGACGTCGTCGGCGTAGGGTCCTGGGAACCTGAGAAGGACCACCCACAGCACCAGGTAGGCCACGGCACCGGTCAGCGGGCGCATCGGCACTGCTGTCAGGGTGAGAAGCGCCAGGAGGAGGAAGGTCAGGCGTGCCAGGCTTGCAGGCTCGAGGAGAGTCATCATGAGCACCAGGTTGACCAGCCCGATGAGGAACCCGGCGGCAGCGTAACGCCTGCGCTCGTCACGAGGCACTAGCGGTGCCGAGGCTGTTGCGCCTGGTTGGCCGGTCTCGGTCCGCTCGCGCCCGCTCGACACGTCCATGCAAATTTTCTACAGTATGTGTCACAGATTTGTCAAGAGTCAGTGGTGTTCGCATGCCGGGGTAGGTCGTGCTGTACATAAGGTGCGCGGAGAGGCGGGTGACGAACCATCGTTATTGTGAGCAACTTAGTTTTTATGCGAAGGTGCGTGGACTTGTGAGGTCGGTGGTGGGTGACGTGGTGCACCTTCCGCGCATCGGTTGCATCGACGGCCTCGGTGACTGCTGACGTGCCCGTACCCGAGGGGGCTGTTCCACAAGCCCAGGTGTCCCGTCACGACACCGGGTCCCGTCGCGTAGGTGCCCCACGGTGCCTCGGGCTGAGACAGGTGGAGGGAGACTAAGTGGAGGCACTGCAGGTGGGGCCTTGGCGGGCTTCCCCGCTCGGCTGCACCAGGGCTGGTTGTGCCTGGTGCTGTCCATCGACAGCATCACGGGGTGGTCTGCTGTCCGGCAGCCTCACCGGTCTGGCCGGGTTCGGCTCCGGGTGACCGGTGTCTGCCCGGGAAGCTTCGGCCGACTGGCTAGCCCAGTTGGCTGGTTCGCACGCCCCTCACCCGTGGTGTCATGGTACCCGCTGCCCCGCAAAGTGCCTCTCCTCATCCGGGCTGCTCTGCTTCGAGGGTCTACACGCCTGTGCCGTCCTCGCCCTCTGCCGAATCTGTCTTTGGGGGGCGGTGTTGGTGTCGCGGCGATGCGATTGCTACCTGATTCTGTCCGAGCCCACCCGGTCCGCGTGAGGACGGAAGTCCTCACGCGGACCGGATACATTTCCATCCCAATTTAAGGAGACACAGTGTTTGACAAGTCTATGAGAACATCTGGAGTTATAGCGGCCCTGATTGTTACCCTCGGGGCTCTCGTCGCACTGGGTGCCGTGTTTATTAATGCGCCCCATCTTCAGTTCATCAATGTTGCGGTTATGCTTGCCCTTGTTGGGGTTCTCGCTGCGATCGTCATGAGGGCGAGGGGGAAGAAGTAGGGAAGTTTCCGCCAACAAGTAGATATCCGCCCCTCGGGGTGCTGCACCTTGTGGGGATGAGAGGCGTCCCGGTCCCGCTGTCTCCTTTAGGGGTGGGTGCGGGCCTATGACCAGTGTCCTGGAGTGGGTTACATCTGCGGCAGACTGTCCTCATGGTGGACCGCAGGAAGAGTTCCCGGGGTGCTCATGGCTGCTCTATACCTAGGGCGCTATCCGTGGTGCTGCCGCAGTTGAGTCAGACGTGTTTGCAGAAGTAGGGGGCTGACGTGCTTGACTTTTCCTCTACTAGGGCAAGAATACTGGCAACCGCCTGGTCGGGCTGGCTGGTATCGATTGCCATGCTGGTGTTGCTTTTTGCCGACGGCCTTATGAGGGCGGTGGTTATATCCGTCCTCGTCGTGATGGAGATGCTGCTGCTTGGAGTGCTGCTTGCCAGCATACGGAGGACGGGTGACCGTGAATGATCCGGTGATACCCGGGTAGTCTTGCGTGCGAGTACGGTAGGTAACTCATGCTATGACAGCATATGCTTGCCTGCCCCTCAGGCCCGTCAACGCGTACTCGCTAGATTTCCGTGGCATCAGTGCTGCTTTTTTCTGAGTGCCCGCCTGCTGAGGAGGACGGTGGCGGTGATGAGGATGCCGTTCCAGATGAGGAACCAGGCGAGGCCTGCGGGTGAGGGTGTGGACAGCGTGCGGGCCTGCATGCCGAGGGTGGCCTGGGAGTAGGGGTAGATGCTGGTCAGCGGTGGAACGACGAGTGTGATGGCCAGACTGAGGAAGGAGGCTCCCAGGCCAGTCAGGACGGTGGTGGCCAGGCTGGGCACGTAGATGCCGATGAGCAGTTGGGCGGTGGCGATGGTGACAGCTCCCAGTGTGCCCAGGAGAACCCAGGTAATCATGGTGGCGAGGTCGGTGAAGGTGAGGTGGAAGCCCAGAGCGGTGCTGGCGGCCAGCACGAGCAGGAGGAAGGCCGTCTGGCAGTAGAGGGCGAACAGAGCGACCAGGGCGAGCTTGCCGGTGTAGGTAGTGGTGGCGGCACCGTAGGTCGCCATACGACGCCAGTTGTCGTGCTCGTGCTCCATGCGGGTCAGGCCGGCGGCACGGAAGGTGATCAGCATGGGCAGGAAGAAGACGCTCCATAGCAGCCCACCCTGGCCCCACACGACCTGCCAGGTGATTCCCTGGGCCTGGAAGCTCTCGGTGTAGGACAAGTACCTGCCAGTTCCGTTGGCGACGTTGAGGGCGGCCAGAGCCAGGGCCAGGGTGGCCAGGATCCAGAGGCGCTTGGACTTGGCGTGTTCAATAGCCAGAGGTAGCAGGAGCCGTTCGCGCAGCCAGCCGCCAGTCTCGCTGTGCGGGCTAGGGCGAGTGGGTACGGGTGCGCTCTCGGGCCGCAGTACCGGGCTCGTTGTCGTAGTGGGGTGGCTTGGTGTGCCGGGTATGGAGGTAGTCATGGTGACGCTGGTCATGGGGTGGTCTCCTGGTTGTCTCCGGCCTGGTGGCGGAAGGCAGGTCAGCGCGTGACCTGTCGGCTGAAGGTGGTCTGGGCAACAGCGGTGGCGACCAGGCTGACGATGACGACAATGGCGACGTAGGTGCCCAGGTGGTCTACGGGGACGAAGCCGGTGATCGTGCCCTCGATCTGCTGCATGCGCACGGGCACGAGCAGGGCAGGGTACTGCCAGGGTAGGACGGTGGCCACGGAGTCAGGCACGACAAAGCCGACGAGGCTTGCGCTCAGGGCACCCAGGGCGCCGACAGTTAGGGTCAGGGCCTGGCGGCGCACGAGCAGCGCCAGGGCCAGGTGGATAGCAGTCATGGCGATGTTGGCCACCATCAGTCCGGCCAGCCAGGTAGCGGTCAGACCAGGGTCAGCGGGCACCCCGCCGACAGCGCCTACCAGGGTGGTGGTGGGCACGAGGGCGAGGGCGGGCACCGAGCAGGCGGCTACGGCAGTGGTGAGCTTGGCCAGGAAAAAAGGGGCGCGCGGCTGGCCGTCGGCGAGGAGCTGGGACAGCATGGTGCTGTCGTGCTCGGTGGCGGCCAGGCGTGAGGCGACTACTGCAGAGATGATGGGGGTGACCACGGCATGCACGCTTGATGTCTCTCCGATCGCGTAGCCGGCGTCCACAGCGATCCCGGTAGTGCCAGAGCGCGTGATGACAATGCTCAGGACTGCTGTGGCCCAGGCCAGCTCGATACCAGTGGCCAGGACCAAGGTCAGCCACAGACGAGACCTTTTGAGCTTGGAGATCTCCAGTCCCAATGTCCTCATTCTCCTACTCCTACTTCCCGTGTACTCCCTGTGGCTCCGGGTAAGCGACCTGGTGGGGCGGCGCTTGGGTAGCCGATGCCGGGTGGGTAGCCTGGCCCATGGCATGGTGCGCGGGTGCCTGCTGCGCTCGGTGCTGGACACCCTGTGGTAAAGGCGGCTGGTGAGCCTGTCGTGGCACGCCGGGCTGGGTAGGGTTGGACTGGTTTTGTGGCGGTGCCTGTTCGGTGATGTCGAGGAAGATCTGCTCCAGGGAGCGGCGGCGCAGCTCGACGCGGTAGATGCTGGTGCCCGCGCTGACCAAGGTGGCGACGAGGCGGGCGACGTGGTCGTCGTTGTAGGCGGGCAGGGTGATCTCACCGTCCTCCACGGAGCGGACCTGCCACCCCTGGGCGGCCAGTTCTCGGGCAGTGGGCACGGCCTGAGAGGTGTCCACCCGGACCACAAGGCGGCCTGCCTCCCTCAGGGCGGACAGGGGGCCCTGGTAGACCAGGTGGCCCTGGGTGATAATGCCGATGGTGTCGGCCATCTGCTCGATCTCGCTGAGCAGGTGGCTGGAGACCACCACGGTGATGCCCCGGGTGCGCGGCAGGTTAGTGATGAGGTCGCGGATCTCGTGAATGCCGGAGGGATCTAGCCCGTTGGTGGGCTCGTCCAGGACCAGCAGCTCGGGGTCTCCCAGCAGGGCCATGGCTAGGCCCAGGCGCTGCTTCATGCCCAGGGAGTAGGTCCGCGCCAGCTTGTCGCCGGCGTGGGACAGTCCCACGGTGTCCAGGGCCGGGCCTACGCTGGAGGCGGGCAGGTGCTTGACCCGGCGCACGATGTCGAGGTTCTCCCGCCCGGTGAGGTGGCCGTAGAAGGAAGGCTGTTCGATCAAGGACCCCACCCGCGCCAGCGTGCGCCGGGGCGAGAACGGCTCACCAAAGACCTCTACGCTGCCGGCGGAGGGGCGAGTCAGTCCCAGCAGCATCTTCATCGTCGTGGACTTACCGGCCCCGTTGGGACCCAGAAACCCGTAGACCTGCCTCGCAGGTACCTCCAGGCCCACACCACTGACCACCTCAGCAGTCCCGTATCGCTTGGTTAGTCCGGTACTGCGCACCACCAGGTGCTGACTACTCACCGCTGAGCTCCTTTCCGGCTCCACCCCCGTCAGGAGCTGAGGCGCTGACTGCGTGACAAGTGTTATGCAGCATAACACCGGCAAGAATATGGTGGCCGTGGTAGCCCGGGATTCTCCTGCGACGACCGACCTAGTCCGATCGTCGCACTGACGTCCTGGAGGGGGACGCTCACGTGCTGCTGAGTCTTGGTCGACGGTAGCGCTGACGTCGTCCGACTATTGTGTTGACGTCAAGAGCCAGTGGTGCTGCCGTGCGCGGTAAAGATTAGTGTCAGGAAGAGGTGTTGACCCATTTGGAGTCTCCTTTTCCCGCACTTGACGTCGTGGCGGGGACGTGCCTAGCTACGTGACCGTGTACGCCTGGGCACCTCTGGGCGGTGAGCGGGCTGCTGGGCGTCCTGCACGCCGTGCGCCCTGGAACGTACGAGCAGGCGGTACAAGAGGTTCGTCACCAGCGCGAACCTGCTTGCCGCGTAGGCGGGTCTACCTGGCAGGCACCCTCTCCAGGAGGGGCGGGAAGTGCCGCTTAGCCAGGGGCTCTCGCAAGGCCTGCCAGCCAGGTGCGTCCGGTGTCGGTGATCCGGTAGCGCTGGTGGCGGCTCGTGGGCTTGTCCGGGATGGTCCGCTCCACAAGTCCGGCCTCGATCAGCGGTTCGAGATGGCGGCGCGCGTTGCGCGTCTCGTTGCTCAGTCCTATCTGGGACAGCACCTGCGCGCGAGTCCTGTCTGCGGTGCTGAGCAGGGAGAGGATCGCAACTCGATAGTCCTCCGACTCCGTGCCTTCGTGACGTGGTGCTCCGACTTGGTGACTCGACTTGGTGACTTGGCGCTCTGACTTGGTGACTCGACTTAGTGACTTGGTGCTCTGACTTGGTGCCCCGACTTGGTGACTCGACTTGTTCACTGGGATCACTGTCATGCTCGTCCGACTTGCTCACCTGCTCCCCGGTCGTGCTCGGGTCATGGCTGGGCGCGTAGATGGTCACCCGGACCCGGTCCTGGACCTCCTTGATGACGGGGTCGGAGGCCGACCTCGGCGACCTGCTCGAGGACGCGCTGGACACCGGTGCCCCACTGCTCCATGATCCCCGCCTCGCGGAAGACGCGCGCGAGGGCGGGGTTACGCAGGCGGGATACAGGCGGAGGGGAGGAAGCGTGTGGGATCAGGGCAGGCGGCGAGGATCCCGGCGTAGGTGGGGACGATCTGCCTGCAGCGGCTCCCTGTCGGGTGACGTAGTGGGAGCGCCGGGTGCTCAGCGGCGCGCCGACGACGAGTACCGTCTTGTCTCCCAGCGTCACCAGGTCGATCGCCGGGACCAGCTGCAGGGCTTGTCTGGCACGGTCATGGTGAGCCGCCTGTGGCCCAGCAGCGGGACCACGCGCCGCACACAGTTCTGCGACACCGGCCTGAGGATGACGGCATGCAGGATCGTGTCCTGGTGAACCGGGCAGTCCGTCGCTGCTCGCATCATGACCACTTCGTACCTAGTGTCCTGCCTACCGTCATACCTGCGCACCATACCTACGCGTGTAGGTATGTTTCTCCGGCTTCAGTTTCCTGGTCTCCGGCGGATGCTCCAGGCCTCGCGTAGCCCAGCCCACCCCTCACAGCTCCCCCGCTCTCTGGAGCCGCTGGAGGCTGAGCCAGCCCACGGGGATGGGGACCCAGAAGGTGACCAGCCGGTAGACGATCGCGGTGGACAGGGCGACCCCGGAGGGGATGCCGGCGGCGACCAGGCCTGCGGTCAGCGCCAGCTCGACCGGCCCGATCCCGCCGGGGGAGGGCACTACTGAGCCCACCGTGTTGGAGGCCAGGTAGGTGATGGCCAGGACCGAGAAGGACAGGGTGTAGCCGAAGGCCCACAGGCTGGCCGCGAAGGCCAGGATGTAGCTGAGGCTGAGTAGCACCGCCCCGCCGATCCCCAGTGACAGGCGCACGGGGTTGGACATGACCCACACCAGGCGTGGCCGTACCTGGCGGTAGGTGGGCTCGATCTTGGCCCACAGCCAGGTACGCGCCTGGGGGACGAGCAGCGCGCAGGCCACCACGACCACAAGGAGGCCGGCGGCGACCAGCACCCACCCAGACGGCAGGGTCAGCCCCGTGGACTGCCCGGTCAGGGCCGCCAGGATCACCAGCAGCACCACCGTGACCACGAACTGCACCACCTGCACCAGTGCCACCGTGGCGACACCGATAGCGGTGGGTACGCCCTTGCGGTGGAGGAAGCGCAGGTTGATAGCGGCCCCGCCCACGCCCGCCGGGGCGACGAGCGCCACCACCGAGCTGGCCAGGTGGACCTCGGTGGATCGCCACAGGGACAGCCTCTGGGGGCTGAAGGCCACCAGGGTCAGGCCGGCTCCCACGTAGGTGGCCAGGGAGAACACTAGCGCCCCCAGGATCCACCAGACGTTGGCGGCGGCCACGGCCTGGGAGACCTGCTCGAAGTTCATCCGGGCCAGCAGGGTCCACAGCGCCACCATGCCGATGACTGCCATGATGACGGTGCGTGCTGAGAACCGGCTCAGCCGGGCGGGCTCGGCCTGGGCCGTGGGTGTCAGGGCCACCAGGGCGTCGCGCAGCTCCTGGAGCACCTGGCGGCTCTCTCCCCGTCGCCCCATGGCCTCGCGGGTGTCACGCGGTAGGACGACTCGCTGGAGCATCGGGGCGATCGAGGCCAGCTGCTGGGTGCTCAGCGACCGGGACGCGGCGGCAATAGCCCGGTCCACCCCCGTGGTCAGCGCGGTCAGCGCCAGCGCCTGGGCCAGGTCCACCCGGCGGGACAGCTCGGAGGAGATGGTCTCGCCTGAGCCCCAGTCGAGCAGCCACACCCGCGACTTGGCGTCCACGACGACGCTAGTCGCGTCAATGGCCAGGTGGGCCAGGCCCGCGGCGTGGGCGTGGCGCAGCTGCTCCCACAGCTGGAGCAGGACGCGGTCGGGAACGTCCTCGCCCAGGTCGCGGATGGAGCGGGCTCCTGCGACGTGCTCGGTCACCAGCAGCACAGACTCGTCGGCCTCGGCGATCCCTAGGAGGCCGGGGGTGCGGACCAGGGCGCGCCGCGCCTCCAGGGTCATGAGGGCGGCGTGCTCAGCGGCCGGGCGCACCGACAGGTCCCGGCTGGGAGACAGGCCCTTGACGCGGATCCGGTCCCATATGGTGCTCAGGAGGCCGACCACCTGGCGGTCGGCGTCCAGCACGGTAACGTCGCGGCGCTGACCTGAGGTGTCCCACGTCGCGTAGGTGCGGTGGGCGGAGGTGCGCCCTGGCGACAGGGCTGAGCCGGAGGCCTCCAGCAGGAAGGCGTCCAGGGCGGTGCCCAGCTCGGCGTCGTCGACGGCGGTGATCGTGCTGGCAGGTCCTGCGGTCCCCTCGGCCTGGCGGGCTGCGGCAGGATCCGGTGGGGCGTCGGGGGACGGCAGGGGTTCTCACGCACCTGCTCGGTGTAGCCCAGGGGCGCGTCGGTGGTGACCTTCCAGGCCCGGGCGGGCAGGTGGGTGCTGGTAGGGCTGTAGTCAGTGCGCACCAGGTGGGTGGCGTCCACCCCGGCCCGGCGCAGGGCGCGCACCAGGGTGACCCCCTGCGCCCTGCGGTCGTTGACCCCGACGGCGTAGCGCATGACCAGGCCGACGACCCGTCCCAGGAGGACGGACAGGACCGCCCCGGGCAGGGTCAGGGCACTGCGCAGCACTGCCAGGCCGGTGATGGTCCACAGGGCGGCCCAGCCGGTGCGCACCACCGGGGAGCCTCGGCGGTCGCCGGCTCCGGTGAGCAGGCCCGCCAGGGTGGCAAAGACGGTGGAGATGCCGAGCTGGGCGGTGCCGGAGGCGGTCACGGTCAGCCCGGAGACCAGGGAGTCAGGCCCCCAGGTACCAAGGGTCGCCAGGAAGGCCAGCGCGACGAGGTTCCCCGCGGCCCCGGCCAGGGCCGCCTCCCCGGCGCCGCGCCAGGAGCCGCGCAGCAGGTGGTCCAGCAGGACGGCCAGGGGGATGGCGAAGGTCACCAGCCCCTCGACGGCCTGGAGGGGGAGGATGAGGATCTGGCGCAGCACCACGGCCAGGGCGTTCTGGACGTCCTGGGTGACGCCTGTCGTGGTCTGGTGGGCGTAGATCGCCAGGATGAGGACGGCGCCGACGCTGAGGATGGTGGCGGCCAGGTCCAGCAGGTCCTCGGTACGTCTGAGGCGGTGCGGGGGCGAGTCCACCAGGATGGTGGTGGAGCGTGGGGACGTCGGCCTGGGAGCCGTGGGGGCCTCCAGGGCGGGAGCGACGCCGATCGTAGGGATGCCCACCGGTGAGGTCGCCGGGGTGCTGGCAACGGCGGAGGTGCTGTGCTCGTCCGAACCGGGCGGGACGGCGTCCACGTCGTTCATGCGGGCGAGTCTAGGCGGCGGGTGGGGAAGTTCCTCTTTCTCGGGGACGACGCGCCCGCAGCGGGCCTGCCCGGGCGGGAGGCGGGAGACGGCGAGCGGGAGGAGGCTGCCGCCGGGCTCCGGCGGAACGTTCGGGTGAGGGTGGGAGACGGGGGAGCAGAGAGCGGGGCGCCCGGCGCTCAGGGGCCAGGACGGGGCGGCGCGCAGGTGAGGGTGGCACACCAGCGGGGGCAGGCGGCATGGACCTCCACTATGCAAAGAAGTTTGCAAAGCAAACTAGAGTGTGACATGGTTGTCTCGCAAAGTTTGTACAGCAAACTACTTGGAAGACAAGAGAGGATCTGCTATGAGTCATGACGGCGCCGCGCTCACCGAAGGAGCGGCAGCACAGGCAGAAGCACAGGCAGGGCAGGCCGGATCGATCGGACCTGCCGACCAGGCCGAGGTCCGCCCGCCCACACCCATGGAGGCGGAGGCCCTCATCGTCGCCCAGCGCAGGGACTACGCCCGGCGCAACACCATCCGGTCAGCGCCGCTGCTCCTCGCCTGGGGCCTGGCGTGGCTGCTGGGCTACACCACACTGGCCCTGGCTGGCGACGGGGGCGGCATCCGCGAGGGCACCAGCGCGGCTGTTGACGCCAGGGCAGCCTACACGGTCTTTGTCGCCTGCCTGGTGGCGGCCGGGATCTTCACTGCGGTCTACATTGCGCTGCGCAGCCGTGGGGTGCGTGGCACGAGTGGCCGCCAGGGAGTCCTCTACAGCGGGGCCTGGATAGGTGGTATGGCCCTGACCGGGGTCATCCTAGGCAGGCTCAACAGCTTCCTGGCCACGGTGGGCACCCCCGAGGCCGGTGCTGTGGGGGCGCTGGTGAGCAGCGCCGTCCCCTGCCTCGTGGTCGGGGTCATCTTCCTTGTCGGCGCCGCCCTGTGGGGGGACAACGTCATGGGGGCGCTGGGAGGCTGGATCCTGGCAGCTGCGGCCGTGGCGACCGTGGCTGGGCTCCCCTGGGCTTGGTGGGTCATGGCCGTCGGCGGAGGCGGGGGGATGCTGCTGGCCGCGGCCCGGGACTCCCTGGCCAGCCGCAGGATCGGGAGCCTGGACCGTGACCGCTGCTGAGGTCCACCTCGACCCTGTCATCCACGCTCAGGCCCGTCTGCGCATCGTGGCGACCCTGGCGGAGCTGCAGGAGGGCGACGAGCTCCACTTCCCCCGCCTGCGTGAGCTGCTGGGGATGACGGCGGGTAACCTGTCCGTCCACCTGTCCAGGCTGGAGGAGGCAGGCTACGTCCGCCAGTCCAAGTCCTTCTCCGGGCGCACCCCAGTCACCTACATCAGCCTCACCTCGGATGGCAGGGCAGCCTTTGAGCGCTACGTGCGTGACCTGCGCAGGCTGCTGGGCCAGGACTGAGGCCGACCGGTTGGTGGGGCACGTGTTCGGCCCGGTCGGCCCGAGGCTCTAGGCCCGGCGTAGGCGTAGGGAGTTGGTCACCACCATGACGCTGGAGGCGGCCATGGCTGCGCCGGCCACCATCGGGTTGAGCAGCCCCGCGACAGCCAGCGGGATCGCCGCCACGTTGTAGGCGAAGGCCCAGAACAGGTTCTGCCGGATGACCCGCAGTGTCGCCCGGGAGACCCGCACCGCAGCGACCACCGCGTCCAGGTCCGGGCGTACCAGGATGATGTCGGCCGCCTCGATGGCCACGTCCGTGCCCGAGCCCATCGCCATCCCCAGGCCGCGCGTACCGGCCTGGGCCAGGGCCGCCGCATCGTTGACGCCGTCGCCCACCATGCCCACGACCGCCCCCCGTGCCTGGAGGTCGGCAACAACGTCGTGCTTGTCGGCGGGCAGGACCTCGCTGACCACGTCGTCCTGGGCAATCCCGACCTGGGCCGCGACGTGGGTGGCAGCACGAGCGTTGTCGCCGGTCAGCAGGACCGGACGGAGACCCAGGTCACGCAGGCTGGCGACGGCGCCGGGGGAGGAGGGCCGGAGCGTGTCGCGGACCGCCAGGACCGCCACCGCCTCCAGTCCCGTCCCGTGGGGGTGCTCGACGGCCAGGGCCACCACCGTGGCGCCGGTCTCCTCGGCCTCGACCACCGCCTGCCTCAGGGCCTCGGGCAGGGGCGCGCCCAGCTGGGCCAGCCAGCCGGGGCGGCCTGCGGCGGCGTAACGCTCTGCGACCCGCCCGGTCACTCCCTGGCCCTCGTGGCTGCGGAAGTCTTCCACCGCAGGCAGGGCGTCCGTGCAGCCCCGGGCCGCCGAGGTGACGGCTGCCGCCACCGGGTGCTCGGAGGCCGACTCCAGGGCACCGACCAGGACCAGCGTCTCAGGAGACAGGGGCTGACGCGGCTGCGGGGGGCGGAGCTGCCAGGAGGCCTCCAGGTCCAGTGTCATACGCCCCTGCGTAACGGTCCCGGTCTTGTCCAGGACCACTGTGTCCAGGGTGCGCGTGGACTCCAGGACCTCCGGCCCCTTGATGACCACACCGAGCCGGGCGGCTCTGCCGGTGCCCACCAGCAGGGCCGTCGGTGTGGCCAGACCCAGCGCGCAGGGGCAGGCGATGACCAGGACCGCGACGGCGGAGGTCAGGCCGACCTGCGCCGTGTGCCCGGTGACCAGCCACCCCACCAGGGTGAGGGCGGCCAGGGCCAGGACCACCGGTACGAAAACAGCCGAGACCCGGTCGGCCAGACGCTGTACCGGCGCCTTCCCTGCCTGCGCCGCAGTGACCATAGCCCCGATCTGTGCCAGGGTGGTTCCCGTCCCCACCGCTGTGGCACGCACCAGCAGGGTTCCAGAGGTGCTGACGGTGGCGCCGATGACAACGTCGCCCCGGTCAACCTCCACCGGGACGGACTCCCCGGTCAGCATGGAGGCGTCTACGGCTGAGCGCCCCTCGACTACCACGCCGTCGGTGGCGACCTTCTCCCCGGGGCGCACGGTGAACAGGTCCCCGACAGCCAGCGCCTCCACGGGGACCCTCTCCTCGCTGCGCCGGGCCTGAGGAAGCGGGGCGCCGTCCTCGTCAAGGACGTCGATGCTGCTGGTAGAGCCCTCCGGGGAGGTAAGTATCACCCGGGTGACCTCCTTGGCGCCCAGCTCCAGAAGCGCGCGCAGGGCGTCCCCGGAACGGTACCTGGCGCGGGCTTCCGCGTAGCGGCCTGCCAGAAGGAAGGTCGTGACCCAGGCGGCGGACTCGAAGTACAGGTGCGGGTGGTCGGTCTGCTGCCGTGGCAGGAGCTCCATGGGCATGCGCATGCCCAGCTCCCCCGCCCCGCCCAGCAGGAGCGCCCACAGGCTCCAGGCGGTCGCGGCCAGCACACCTGTGGACACCAGGGTGTCCATGGTGAAGGTGCCGTGGCGCGCGGCGCTGAGGGCGGAGCGGTGGAAGGGCCAGGCCCCCCAGGTCGCCACCGGCAGGGCCAGGGTGGCGACGCCCCACTGCCACCCGGTCACCTGGAGCGCCGGGAGCATCGAGACCGCCATGACGGGAACCGACAGGAGCAGGCAGACCTGTAGCCGACTGCGCAGGTGCTCCGCCCGAGCCCGCTGGGACTCCCCGATGCGTGCCGTGCCTGCGCCTGTACCGCTTGTGCTGGTGGTGGGCGTCTGTGTGGCTGGGGCGGCTGCCTCGGGGCGCGACTGGTATGACGGCGCCGACGAGCCTGCCTGCTCCTGAGGCTGCTTCTGAGGCTCCTTGGCGGCCTCCTGGCCCGTCTGCGTGGGCAGGTCGGCGGTGACAGGTGCGTTGGTGGTACCAGTAACCTCAGCGGTGTAACCCGCTGCGGCGACGGTGGCCAGGAGCGTCTCGTCGCTGACAGGCTCGGTCAGGACCACGTGGGCGGACTCGGTGGCCAGGTTGACCGTCGCGGTGACGCCGTCCAGCCGGGAGAGCTTCTTCTCTACCCGTGCCACGCAGGCGGCGCAGGTCATGCCGCCTACCACCAGGTCCACAGTGCGTTGCGCAGCCCCGGGAGGCAGCGGCGGGCTGTCTGTCGTGCTCATGCCTGCCAGGTGTCGCGCTCGACGGCGTCCAGGGTGTAGTCCCCGGCCTCGTCGATTGCGGCTGCCAGGGCGTCGTCGTCGAGCCGGGTGTCTGAGACGACCGTGGCCACGGACTGGCCGCCCTTGTTGAGGATGACCGAGACGTTCTTGACGCCGTTGATGGCTTCCAGCTCCTCGGTGACGTGGGCGACGCAGTGGTCGCAGGTCAGTCCCGACACCCTGAGGGTGGTGGTGCGGTCGGTGCCGTCGGGCGTGAACTCTGTCATGGGGTTCTCCTTGGGTCTGTGTGTTCCGGTCTCTTGGCGTCTCTTGGTCTCTCGCAGGTCCCGTGCGGCCTGCTGCGCGGTGCCCCTGAGGGGGTGCCCTGGCGGGCTGCCGCGTGCGGGTGCCGTGGTACCGGGCGGGTGGGCTACTCAGCGGGCTGCTGGTCGCCTGCGGGTCTGATACGCAGCTGCGGGGGAGAGGGTCAGGAGCGGACCAGGCGGGTGACGGCCTCGCAGGCCTCGCGGATCTTCTCCCGTCCCTCCTCCTCGCTGGTCTGGGCCGCGGCCAGGACGCAGTGGCCCATGTGCTCCTCCAGGAGGGCGAGGCTGACGGCCTGGAGCGCCCTGGTGGCTGCGGAGACCTGGGTCAGGACGTCGACGCAGTAGATGTCCTCCTCGACCATGCGCGATATCCCGCGGACCTGGCCCTCGATCCGGCGCAGCCGCCTGAGGTGGTCCTCCTTGGTCTCGGTGTACCCGGCCATGCTGCCTCCCCGGCTGCCTCGCTGACTTCCTCTGCTCGCCCGGCTCGCGCCGCGCCGCAGGTGGTCCAAGTCTACCTCATATACCCCCAGGGGGTAAGGGGGCGGCCCCGGGTCTCGTCCTACCCCGCTGGAGCATCGGACTTCTTCCGCTGGAGCCCGGACGGGGAGCCACCAGCAGGGTAGTCATGCCATGCTCGTGCCATGACTAGCCCGACTCCCCTCCCCCGACCGCCCCGCCTGCTCCCACGGACGCCCAGCGAGCCGCCGCAGCCGACCCTGCTACTCCTGCGGGCACCCTCGCGGTCCTGGCGGGCAACCACCCCCAGCTGCGAGAGCTGATCGGACGCAACCCCGCCTGCCCGCCGGAGCTGCGCTCCTGGATCAGCCGTGCGCAGGCTGGTAGCGCGCAGTCTGGCGGTCCTGGCCGCGCGGGTGGGCTGTCACTGGAGGCCTCACATGGGGCGCACCAGCCCGACAGCGACGTACCGGACACCCTGGGCGCACCGCAGGAGGCGTCGTGGGCGCCCCACGGGTGGGAACCCTCCGACGTGGGCCTGGGGCCTGAGCCCTTCGGCTCCGTGCTGGGGGACCCGCTGACCGGCTCCCCGCTGGCTGACGTCAGCATGGATGACAGCGTGTACGACGAGGAGCAGCAGGCTGGTCCGAAGGGTGTCCCAGGAGGAGCGCCGTCACTCGACCGCCCCGCCCACGGCGTCCCAGGGAAGTACAGGTAGCAGGGAAGTACAGCTAGAAGGAGGCCCTTGTACCCGTGCGGGCGTAGCCGTGCCGGAAGGCCCAGGCCACGATCTCCAGGCGCGACCTCGCCCCTGTCTTGCCGAGCAGAGCGGAGACGTGCGTCTTGACTGTGGCCTCGGCGATCGCCAGACGCGAGGCGATCTGCCGGTTCGAGGCGCCCTCGCACAGCAGCCGCAGCACGTCGCGCTCCCGGTGGGACAAGACGGCGGCTGTGTCCACGTCGGGGACGGAGGCCAGCGCATAGTCAATGAGACGTGGCATGAGCGCCGGGGTGACGACCTTCCCCCGGAGTGCGCGACGCGGACCGCGGAGACGATCTCCTCTGTCGACGAGGTCTTGAGCAGGACGCTGCTGGCGCCCGCCTCCAGGCTCTGTAGCAGGGTGGCGTCGGTGTCCTGGGTAGCCAGGACGACGACGCGGGTCCGGGGGAGGCTCGCAGCACCTCCCGGATCATCGCGGTCCCCTCCACGGGGTCCTTGGCATCGCCGTGGAGGGAGGTGATGAGGACGTCAACGGTGTGCGCCCGCAGGAACGCCAGTGCCTGGTCCGCCGAGCGCGTCGTGGCCAGGACCTGGATGCCGACGTCAGCCAACAGGCAGGATCGCAGGTAGGTCAGTGCCATAGCGTCGTCGTCCACGACGGCGACCCTGATGGCCGAGGAGGAGGACTGGGAACTCATGTGTCTCCTTGTCGGGTACGCGGGCTCTCGCCGCCAGCTGCCGATCCACGTATCAAGCCCCGGGTTTAGCCGGGGGCGCGTCGCAGGGACGCGCACGTGCTGGCTGGCCGCTCAGGCCGTGCAAAAGAACGTTACAACAAAGTAATGAGCGGGGTCGGACAAACGGGGGACCGGCGATAGACCGACGGCTGATGTGCCGACCTCCTAGGGCGCAGCATGCTGTGTGCTGCCAGCACCGGTGCGCTACCCCGGCCAGCGGGCTGCCTCGGTAACGTCAGTAGGAGGGACCGCCCCATGAGCACGCGACACACCCCAGCATCCGGCGCCGTGTCACGACCGGTGACGGCCTACCTGTTCCAGGGGGAGTTCGGCCGTGGCGTGGTACGGCGCCTTGCCGACAGCCGTGACGTGGTCCTGTCTGCTGACGGCGGTCTGGACGCCTCCCAGGTCCCCGAGGCTGACCGCCTGGTCCTGGTAGCCGACTCCGGCCAGGAGGAGCTGCGGGAGGGCTTGGACCGCCTGTCCTTCGCTCGCGGCGTCCCCTCGGTGGCGCTGGAGCGGCACCGTGCTGAGCTGCGCTGCGGCCCCCTGGTAGTTCCCGGTAGCACTGCCTGCTACCGGTGCTACCGCTGCGGTAGGCGCCGTCACCTGCGTCCTCATCGCGTCGGGACTGGGGAGCCGGCCCTGCTGCCACGCGGGCGGGGCCAGCACGTCGTCCTCGCCATCGGGCTGATAGCGCTGGCCCTGGACGGTGTGGACAGCCGTGGCCCTTCGCTGACCTGCCTGGCGAGCCAACCGGGCAGGTGTGGAGCGCGGACCTTGTCGCCGGGACGACCTCCTGCTCCAGGATCGTCGGCGTGCAGCGGTGTGCTACCTGTTCCAGAGGACGAATGCCTCCGTCAGCACAGCCGCGGGCTACTTGGCGCAGTCGGTCCGTCACGCCCTGACAGACCTCGGGGTCAACACCTTAGGGGGTTGACCCGTCCAGGTGGTCTACCAGCTGTACGGCCAGGCCCGTGTAGGTGGCGGGGCTCAGGGCCAGCAGGCGTGCCTCGACGTCGTCGGGCAGGCCCAGGCTGCGGATAAGGTCACGCATGCCCTCGGGCGTGACCTTCCTGCCACGGGTCAGCTCCTTGAGACGCTCGTAGGGGTCGGCCATGCCGGTGGCCCCGGCCACCGACGCCGCGCGCATGGCCTGCTGGACGGGTTCACCCAGTACCTCCCAGGCGGCGTCGAGGTCCTCGGCCAGGCGGGAGGCGTCCACGTCCAGCCCGGCCAGGCCCCGGCGGAGGTTGTCAACAGCCAGCAGCGAGTGGCCCAGGGCCACCCCGATGTTGCGCTGGGTGGTGGAGTCGGTGAGGTCGCGCTGGAGGCGGGAGGTGACCAGGGTGGCGGCCAGGGTGTCCAGCAGGGAGCAGGAGAGCTCCAGGTTCGCCTCGGCGTTCTCGAAGCGGATCGGGTTGACCTTGTGCGGCATGGTCGAGGAGCCGGTGGAGCCCTGGGCGCTCAGGCGCTGGGTGAAGTAGCCCAGGGAGATGTAGGTCCACATGTCCGTGGCCAGGTTGTGGGCGATACGGTTGAAGCGGGCGACGTCGCTGTAGAGCTCGGCCTGCCAGTCGTGGGACTCGATCTGGGTGGTCAAGGGGTTCCAGGTCAGGCCCAGGGACTCCACGAAGGAGCGCGACACCGCCTGCCAGTCCGCCCCGGGCACGGCCACGACATGGGCACCGTAGGTGCCGGTGGCCCCGTTGAGCTTGCCCAGGTACTGCGTGGCCTCCACCCGGCGGACCTGGCGCGACAGGCGCCGGGCCAGCACGGCCACCTCCTTGCCCAGGGTGGTGGGCGTGGCGGGCTGGCCGTGGGTGCGGGCCAGCATGGGGGTCTCGGCGTGGCCGCGAGCCAGCGTGGCCAGGTCCTCCACCAGCCCCCGGGCGGCGGGCAGCCACACCTGGGTCACGGCGTCGTGCACGGTCAGGGCGTAGGAGAGGTTGTTGACGTCCTCGCTGGTGCACAAGATGTGGACGATCTCGCCCAGTCTCGGCAGCACGGTGTGCCCGCCGTCGGCGCTGGCCAGGTCTGGGGCGTCCGCGGCGGCCTCCAGCCTGCTCCTGAGCAGGTACTCCACGGCCTTGACGTCGTGGCGGGTCTGGGCCTCGATCTGGGCCAGCTCGGCGACCTGCGCCGCCGCGAAGGAGCCGACGACGCCGCGCAGGTAGGCCTTTTCGCTCTGCGACAGGACCGGGGCGCCGGGCAGCACCCGGTGGTCGGTGAGGTGGATGAGCCACTCGACCTCCACCCGCAGGCGCGCCCGGTTGAGTGCCGCCTCGGAGAGGTGGTTGGTCAGGGGGGCGGTTACGGCCCGGTAGCGCCCGTCCAGGGGGCCGAGCGCGACGGGTGGGGCCAGGGCGGACAGGTCCACCCCGGGGGCGGGCGTGGGATCGCTTGCAGAGGTGGGTGCGGGGTCGGTCGCAGGGGCGGTCATGGGGCGATTCTGCCAGGCGCTGGTGGGTGGGAGCGGGCGGGCAGCCTAGGTGGGAGCGGGCCTGGTGCGGCGTGCCTGCGGCAATGCCCGCAGCGCTGGCTGGCGTCAGGTGCGCTGGTAGGTGGTGGTCCTGCTCCCCTGGCCACCCTGGACGGAGACGAGTCCCGACCTCCTGAGCAGGTCCAGCGCGTACCCGACCTGACGCCTGGTCAGCCCAGTTGCCTCGGCGATCTGTGCGCGCGATCTGGCCCCGGTCTCCAGACTTGCCCAGACCGCGAGGGTGTTGCCAGACAGCCCGACCGGGTCACCAGGCGTCGTCGGAGTCTGCGGCTCTTCTGGTGTCCTCGTGCCAGGAGCCGTCTGGCCCGGACCCGCCGACTCCTTGACCAGGGACGCGGCGGGTGCGAGCGCGTATGACGTCGAGCCTTTTGTTCCCGAGATCATGGCTAGACCACGGTTACTGAGGTCCTGCAGCTGTCGTCGGGCCTGCTCCGAGTCCAGGCCGAAGCGGCGTCGGTAGGTTGAGTTCCTCCAGGACCGGCCGTGCCTCATGTCCACCAGGGCGTGACGCTGCTCGACGGTGAGACCCGTTGAGTCAAGGGCGGAGAGCCAGTTGAGGTCGGCTGGGGACAACAGGGCAGATCTGGGCAGCAGGGCGGTAAACCGCACGCCGGTGTCATGAAAGCGGACGGGCTCCATGTCTGCCTCGCGCAAAGCGTCGCGCACCGCGCGGATTCCGGTGCCGAGGCCCTCGATCACGCGCCGTTCCTCAGTGTCAGCAGCGAAGGTGCAGATGTCGTACAGGCGCTCGTTGACCGCTGACTTCCCATGCTGGGTTCCCAGCTGGTCCACGCTTACTCCCCACAGGCCGCCCGGGCTGGAGATGACAAGGCGGTCCTGCTTCAGGCGGATCTCGATCCCCTTGGACAGGGCCGGTTCCGACAGGTCACGGTGGACGAGGGCGTTGGCGATGAGCTCGCGGACGGCGACCAGGGGGTACTCGTGCGTGTTCCGGCCGTGCCCATCCTGGTCGAACGTGATGTCGGTCCGTGTGTGCTGGGACACCCAGTCGACGGCGGCGATGAGCATGCGGGGAACTGCACCGTCGATCCTGAGGCGCTCGGAGGCGCGTGGTCCGGTCTGCCCCCCAAGGACTGCAGCCGTGATGGCGAGGGTGGGGACATGCCTTTGCGGATACTGTCCCAGGGCGTACAGGCCAGCCAGTGTGACCTCGCCGTCGTCCGTCAGGACGTTGAGATTGAGCAGGATCTCCTTGTCAGGTTGCTCCCTCAAAGATGTCGAGCCAGCGCGTACGTTGCGCAGGAAGACCCTCACCAGGTTGTCATCGAGGCTGCTGATCGAGGTGCCCGGTACGGGGGCTGTGTCCTCGCGGGGACGCTGGTGGCGCATCAGCAGCTGCTGCTCCTCCTGGAGGGACATCTGGTAGTCGCCGTCGTACTGGCGCAGGTAGGCGGCATCGTTGCCTGCCCAGCGGACGGGCTTGGCATTGACTGGCGCCTCCTGCACGTTTGCGACGACGACGGTCCTGCCATCAAGCTCGATGCTGTGGGTGTCAACAGTAATCCTGCTGGAGAAGCCCTGGCGCGCTTGAGACACCACTGCCTGCATCTGCTGGTGGGGATTGGGGACCCCGACCACCTTGACCGGGTCCTCACTGACGCCCAGAAGGATCGTGCCCCCGCCGGGAAGGTTGGCGAAGGCCGACAGAGTCGGGCCGAGAGCCGACCGGGAGTACTCTGCGAAGGTCTTTGCCTCGATCTCCAGGCAGTCGCCTCCCTCAAGCTCGAGTCGGGCAAGTGCCTCGGTGAGATCCTCCTCATCGGCAACCACGACAGAAGTGTATATGAGGCGGGCGGGTGTGTACATGAGGTGTGCATGAGGCGGGCGGGTGTGTACATGAGGTGTGCATGAGGCGGGCGGGTGTGTACATGAGGTGTGCGGTAGCGCGGCTCCGTTTGCAGCCTCAGACGCCCGACGGGCAGCACCTGATTGAAGACACCGGCGGGCCGCAGCCGGTCGAGGCAGCCGTAGGGTGTCAGTTCCGGCTGGCCTGGAGGGCGCGCAGTGTCTGCGGGACAGGGCTGCCGGTGCAGTCCAGCCCCTGAGCGATGAGCTCCTCGTAGTGGGTGATCTTGGCGTGCAGGGCCTGCTCGGCGCGGTCCAGGCGGTCACGGTGCTCGCGCAGGCGCCCCAGTTGCTCCTGGAGGATCGTGATACGCCTGCCGTGGGTCGTCGCGCCCTCAGCCATCAGCTCGGCGAAGCGCCGCATCTGTGAGGTGGGCATCCCAGCCTCGCGCAGCGCCGTGAGGACCCAGACCGTTGACTGGTCAGTGGCGTGGTAACGACGTCGGCCGTCGGGGCCGCGGGGAACCGGGGAGACCAGTCCCTCCTTCTCATACCAGCGCAGGGTGTCCGGGCTCAGCCCGCACCGCCGGGACATCTCGGTAATGCTGATCCAGGTGCGATCCACGCTGGGCAGTCTAGAGGTCGGACTGTGCCGTGCGTGGGGTCAGGCTGCGGCACAGGTGGGTTGGCCCCTGGCAGGCCTGAAGATGTGCAGTCCCGGGGGCTGGTGAGGGGAGGACGGTGCCGGGGCCGGGTGCGAGAGCTGCGGCAGATCTGGACGGGGCGCTGGGGGAACGAGTTTCTTCGTCGGCTTTCTCCGTCAGCCTGCCGTTGACGGTGCGCTGCGGCGGGTGGCTGGATAAACTGGCCTCCTGGGAGGGCTTTTCAGAATTTCCATCCCTGGACGCGGAGCAGGTCGAAGAACGTGATGCACTCGATTCCGTACTCGTCAGCAATATTGGGGATCTTCTGATTTTTGTCGACCGTGTTCGGGCCTTTGCGTCCCTCTTCGGTCACGATGACCAGGCCGTCTCTCTTCGCGTGAGCAATGATGAATGGGTCTCCGTAGTTCTTCTGCCCTTGCACCCATCCAGGGTGGTCTCTGGATATGTTGGCAACTGTGGCCAGTTCATCATTTGTGGCAGTACAGATGAAATTGGGGATGCTCTTAGCCCACGAGGCCAGGTCGTCGCCTCCTCGCTCCAGCTCCTTGTAGGCTGTCTCGCACATGCACACCTCGCCCTGGCGAGCGGCGACCTCCAGGGTGTCCCAGAGGGAGGTAAATAAGTCCCGCGGGTACCGGCGCTCCATGTTGATGAGTATGTTGGTGTCCAAGGTGTAGCTCACGTGAGAGCCTCGGTCCTGTAGTACTCATCGATCATCCGCTGCACGTCTGGGACCCGTGCATATAGCAGGTGGCTGGCGTCGAGCAGGTCAACCCGCTCGTCCTCCAGGGCATGAGCAATGGTACCAACGTATCCCGGTCCTAGGTTCCTGTAGCGGATCTGCCAGCTCGGGGGGCCGCCCGGGCTCTTCTTCTGGGACTCTCGGGCCTGTGCCCACCTGCGATCACTGTCGCGGCGAACGGACTCCAGCTCTTCGTCAGTGATCAGGTCAAGCGTGCGGAGCCGGACGCCAGCAGCTAGGCTGCTTACCTTGAGGGCCTTGGCGATCTCCTCAGCCCGTTCGGTCGCGGTGCCACTGACAGTGGAGGCGAGTCTGCTGACCTGGGCGTCTGGCATCAGGAAGTTCGCGGCGAACATGTTGGCGACCGCCTCCTCGTTGACGTCGTCGTCCAGGGCGCACATGCCGCTGGTGCGGTTGGCCAGGTGGGCGACCTCATGGAACAGGGTGAAGACTTTCCCATTGTTGGAGTCCGCGCCGTTGAGCAGGATTATCGGCAGGACGTCGTGGTGGATCGAGAGCCCGCGGAAGACGCCCAGCTGAACTCTGGTGGTCTGAAACACGAGGTAGCCGTGCCGCTCCAGGAGCGTGCGCCAGAAGCCTAGGGTCTGAGTGTCCCCGTTTCCGGGAGGCGTGGAGGACTCACTCAGGTCAAGAAGACCGCGCAGCTCACGCGCTCGCGCGGTGGCATTATGTCGGTTAATTGGTTCGACGAGGGCGGGGCTTGGAGGTGTGCCCTCCAGGTCGATCACCGTCTCGCGATGCTGCTCGGCCCGGCGCATCTCCCTGGCGAGGTGGGAGGGGGGCGGCTCCCCGTTACCGGAACGAAAATCGACTGCCTCCGGGACGTCAGGCTCGGCGGGCGGTTCCGTGAAGAAGAAGGCGGGCGTTCGGTCGAGCTTCTTTGCTATCGCCTCGAGCTGCTTGAGGGTAGGGCGGGTGTCGCCGTTCTCGAACTCAGTAACGCGGTGCTCATTAATGCTGGCAGCCCGAGCAAGCTCGTCCTTGCCAACAAGGGCTACCTCACGCGCCCACCGAAGAGTGGCCCCGTTAATCGGTGCGCGAGCTGGCGGCATGGTTCTTACCTCCTTCCACCTTACTTGTGCTGTGGGTGGTTGTGCCATGGGTGACGCCGGTCGGTGGCTGGTACGCTGCCACTACATCGCAGTCTATCCTCGGAGGCTGACCCGTTGAGGCTGATCGCAGCCTTCCGGGCAGCTGTGGAGGCGGTTCTCTTGGACCGGCAGGCCCGGCAGCGGTCGGCCGCCAGGTAGCCTGCCAGGCAGCACGGCAGCAACCTGTCCCCGGAGGTGCGGGCACGGCTGGCGTACCGGATCTCTGGGGTACCGTGAAGGCATGTGCCAGACGGTGCGGGAGCTGACTCGGGCTGACATGACCAGTGAGATGATGCTCTCCCTGGTGCGTGAGGCCGTAGGCCAGCCGGAGACCCAGGTCCGGTGCATCATCACCGAGGAGCTGCCCACGATGGTCGTCCTGGGCGCCGGCCCACAGGGTCGCCCCACCTCCCTCGCCGCCTGCGCCGTGCACCCCGACCACGTGGGCCTGGAGTACCTCGCCGTGGCCGACGGCCTGCGTGGGCTGCGTGGGCTGCGTGGGAATGGTCTCGGCCGCCTCCTCCTGACCGCAGTGGCGCGCCTGGGCTTCTGTGTGATAGCAGAGACTGACGACGACGCCGTCGGCTTCTACCGCAGGCTCGGCTTCCGTGTCACGACGGCCCCCGAGGACCCGCGCTGGCCGGGCGCCACCCGCTACCGCTGCGTGCTCGACACCGCGGCGGCCTCCTGTGCCCTCTAGGCTCGACCCGTGGCAGCAGGGGAGAAGCCAGGCCTGTCCGGCACTGATAGGAGGCAGGGCGGAGGCGTTCCCAAGGATGACCTCGGGGAGGACGTTCCCGCCTGGGTGGGGGAGCTCGTGGTCCTGGCTGAGCACGCCCGTGGTCTTCTGCGGGCTGAGGTGCCTGTGGCGGCCGTGGGTGGTGCCGCCCTGGTGGTGGCGGCCTGGTTCGGGGTCCCGGCCCTGCCGTGGCTGGCCTGGGCCTGCGCGGTGGGATCGGGTGGGCTCGCCCTGCGGCATGCTCGGCCTCCCCGAGGCTCCTGCCTGCGTGCCGGGGCGTGGACGGGGATTGTCCTGCTGGTGCTGGACCTGGTGATGGCGCCCTGGACGGTGGCGCTCCTGGTAGGGCTCAGGCTCGGGAGCGCCCCGCACCCGCTGCTGGCCGCTGCAGGCTGCGCGGTGTCGGGGGCCATGGTGGGGACGCTGGTGCTCGCCCTGACCAGCCTGGCCTCCGCCGTGGGTGCCCGACGGCGCGCTCACCCGGCACCGCGGGCGGGGACGGGCGGGTCTGCCGAGCGTCTGGTCCTGCGTGTGGGGGCGGGCGTCGGCGTCGTGCTCCTGGCTGCTGCTGTCTCCTGGCTGGTGGGGGAGTACCTGAGGTGGTGGCTGGTCGGGGCGGTGGCGGTCGTGACCGAGGCGGGCGCCGCCCTGGTAGTGCGCTTAGGGGCGTGGGCTCAGCGCCAGACTGCTAAGTAGGACTTCCAGGTAAGACTGCCAGGTAGTGGGCGGCGGCTGCTCGGTGCGGTGCCTCGACACCGGATCAGGATTTTCTCAGGCTTTCACAGGTGGTTCATGGCTGCTATGGGGGTGTTTGTCCAGGAGCAGCGCGTTACATAGTGGGCACCGCTGGACAGGATCGGCCCTGAGGGGAGGGGAACCCGATGAGGGGCCGGGACTGAGTTCGGTGCGGGTTTAGGGACCCCGTTCCGGGCGCTCTGGCGAAGGAGGCCTGCCCCTCCTCGGCCTTATGGGAAGCCGGGTGGCAGGAGGGCCTCGTGAGGCTTGGGCCTGCGGTCCGGGGCAAAACCGCCCCGGACCGCAGGCCGGGTCCTCCTGACATACTGGGGCCGGTGTCCGTGGGCACGTTCCCAGACCTGCTACCTTCCCTGTTCTTTTGCTGCCTGACTTCCTTTCTTACCCATATGGGATAACTCTGGGCGCTGTTGGTGCGGCAAGTCCGGCACATGTGGACCGAAACGGTGACAGCACCCAGGTCACCACAAGTTGGTTGTCGAGTCCTACATCCACAGAATTCGATGGCTTACGGGGTGTACAAAAGGTGACATAGTCATAACATCGTGCCATGACTTCCTTCCCCTCCTCACTCCTGTCTCTTGCCGAGGACGACTACGACGCCGGACTCGCGCTCATTCCCTCTGACGTCCCGGGGTCCTGGGTCGGCAGCGTCGCGCAGGCCTGTCGACTGAGCCTGGAGGAGGCTGCCACCCTGGTCGAGGGACTGCGGGCGCTGCTGTCTGCGGCCCAGGAGGCCGCAGCGACCATGGATGCCCGCGCCGAGCTGGCCGACGTGGAGCCCGGTGCCAGTCAGGCAGGCGATGGCTTGTGACTCTCCAGGAGGATGCCGGGCGCCCACTGGTCGGCGTCCTTCCCGGGCAGGAGCCAGGTGACCTAGACTCAGGCCACCAGTGGCACATGACTACCCCGGGCAGCGGCGCGGTCATCATGGTCGTGGGCGGCACGATCTCGGTAGATACTGCTGACCTGGACGCTTTCGCCGCTGCCCTGCGTGCTGCGGCGGAGTCCCTGGAGCAGGCCCTGGAGCACATCGGTGTGGCCCTGGCCCGGATGTACCTTGGCGACTGGTTCTCCGGCATCGGTGTCGCCAGGTCTCTGCTCGCGAGTCAGGGTGACCCCTCCGACCAGGCCTACCAGGCCAGTCGGACGGAATGCGTCTCCTGCCTGGAGCGGCTGGCCAGCGGCCCCGGGTCCTTGTCGGAGACCGTTGCGACCCTGAGAGGCCTGGCAGCAGACGTCTCTGCCTGCTCTGAGACCTACCGGCTGGCGGAGACCGGGGCTGTTCCGGCGCTCAGCTCGATGGGGCCGGTGGACCTGGCCGCCTTTGACTGCGCGCTCGTTCGCACGGTGCTGGGCCCGGTGTCCTGGAGGGCGAGCCTCCTGGCCCGCCTGCTGACCGCAGTCGGCAGCCCCCTCTACAAGCTGGCCCAGGACGACGAGGACCTTCAGGCGGTGGTCCAGGGGCTGGGGGTGCTGCTCAGCGACCCTGCCACCGCACGGTGGGTCAAGGACGACGTCGTCAGGCTCGCCCTGCTGACCAGGTGGTTGTCACAGGCGCGGACCGGGCGCGAGGCAATCACCATCCAGGTCTACCTGGAGGAGGTAGTCCAGCGCCTGGACCCGTGGGTGAGCGAGCAGCTGCCGGACCGGGTGCGGCAGGGGACGCAGGTGGTGGACACCTCGACCCTGACGCCCCTGCGGCGCGCCGCCCTTCATCTCGGGGCTGTGGCCGCGGCAAGCGGGTCGTGGCTGTTCGGCTCTCAGACGGGGATCAGCGTGACCCCTGTCGGCGGCCGGGGCTCCACCAGGGTGTCCCCGCCGCAGGAGGACCCCTACGGCCTGGGTAGCCAGGTGGGGGAGGGCCTGGTGGGCCAGGGTGAGCGCTGCACCGCGCCGGGCAGTATCGCCGAGGTCATCCGCCACGGGCAAGAGGTCCAGGGCAGACGGCACGACCTGGGGCAGGAGCACGAGGAGGCGGGTGTCATCTCGATCCAGCGGGTGGAACGTGCTGACGGCTCCCGCTCCTGGATGGTCTATGTTCCTGGCACGACAGGCTGGACCAGCGGCAACGGCGGTCCCCAGGACCTGCTGACCAACCTGGAGGCGGTCGGCGGGGCGCCGACCGCCATGGACTCCGCGGTTGTCACCGCGATGCGGCAGGCGGGGATCCGCGACGACGAGGAGGTCGCTCTCTACGGGCACTCCCAGGGTGGTATTACGGTGTCCAACGTCGCTGCCGACCCCGCTGTCCAGGAGCGCTTCCGCGTCACCGCAGTCTTGACGGCAGGCAGTCCCGCCGCCGGCGCGGATGTTCCGGAGTGCGTGCGCGTCCTGCACCTGGAGAACGTCGGGGACGCCGTTCCCGGTCTGGATGCCACCCCCAACCCTGTGACGCAGCACCGTCAGACGGTTGTCATTGACTCGCGTGAGCAGGACGACGGAAGGTACCCTCACCGTGCAGGCAGCTACGCCCAGGCAGTCGAGGGGATCGAGGACAACGAGCCTGCCCTGCGGGAGTGGAACGAGGAGCTTGCCCGGGTCACAGGTGCCGGGGAGGAGGGGGTGCGGGTCGTGGAGTACACCTTCGCCGTCGAGCGCCTGACAACGGGCGGTTTCGACGGCCTGGAGCCGACCCCTCGGCCACAGGCCGCCCCGGTGGACCCCAACGGGTAGGGGGCGGACGGTGTCCCGGCCTTGGCTGCCTGGTGCTAGTCCCTGGTGCTAGTCCTCTGAGCGGACGAACATCGCCACGACCGCCGCTGAGATCACTGAGACGACTACCGACCCGGCCACGGCCCATCCGAAGGAGGCGACCTCAAGGCCCAGCGGCACCGAGCCCGCGGCCCCCAGGGTACCCAGGTGGTCGGTGAGCCACCCCGCCAGGCTGAGCATCGCCCCGTTGACCACGAGGGCGAACAGGCCGAAGGTCACGATGTAGAGCGGGAAGGCCAGCACCCTTGCCACCGGCTTGATCACGGAGTTCACCAGTGCCAGGACGAGGCCGACAACCACCAGGTTCAGCCACATCTGCGCCGCCCCACCCGACCGGGGCACGTCAAGTCCAGGCAGCAGCGCCGCAGCCAGCCACAGGCCGACCGCGTTGCCGAGGGTCCGCACGATCATCTCCATGGGCACATCCTCCCAGAGTCCCCTGTGGGGTGCCAGGATAGGGGGTATGACCGAGGTAAGGACGAGCGTGCGCATCCGCCAGGCGGTGACCAGCCTGCCCTCCTACGTGCCCGGGGCGCGCCCCGGGCACGGCGACGTCGCCAAGCTGTCCTCCAACGAGCTGCCCTTCCCGCCCCAGGAGGCCGTGGTGGCCGCCATGACCCGGGTGGCCGCCGAGGCCAACCGCTACCCGGAGATGACCGGTGAGGGGCTGGTGTCCGCGCTCGCGCACCGGTGGGGGGTAGAGGCCAGCCAGGTGGTGGTGGGCAACGGCTCGGTGGCTCTCATCCAGCACCTCCTGGACACGGTGTGCGACCAGGGCGACGAGGTCGTCATGCCGTGGCGCTCCTTCGAGGCCTACCCGATCTGCGTGGCCGTGGCCGGGGCCCACGCCGTCACGGTGCCGCTGACGTCCCAGGGGAGGCACGACGTCCCCGCCATGTTGGCTGCCCTCACCCCCCGCACCCGCGTGGTCATGGCCTGCACCCCCAACAACCCCACCGGGGCCGCCCTGAGCGCCGAGGAGCTGACCGCGCTGGTGGAGGGGGTGCCCCGCGATGTCGTCGTGCTCGTGGACGAGGCCTACCTGGACTTCGTCACCGACCCCTCCGTGGGCGACGCTCTGGACCTGCTGCCCCACCACCCCAACCTGGTGGTCTCGCGCACCTTCTCCAAGGCCCACGCCCTGGCTGGGCTGCGGGTGGGCTACCTGATAGCTGAGCCGGGGCTGGCCAGCGCGGTGCGCAGCGTGGCCACGCCCTTCGGGGTGAGCCTGCCCGCCCAGGCTGCCGCTGTGGCGGCCCTCGGTGAGGAGGTCCGGGCGGAGACCGCCCGACGTGCCAGACTCGTCGTCGCTGAGCGGGAGCGGGTAGTGGCTGCCCTGCGTGGGCAGGGCTGGGAGGTTCCCACCACCCAGGGCAACTTCTTCTGGCTGGGGGTGGGGGACCAGGCTGCGGCGCTGGCCGGGCACTTCGCCCAGGCAGGTGTGCTGGTGCGCCCCTTTGCCGGGGAGGGCGTGCGGGTCAGCATCGGCACCCCGGAGGAGAACGATCGGGTCCTGGAGGCGGCGGCAGCGTGGTCAGCCCGCTGAGGCCTGGGTGGGCCGTGCACCCTTGGTGGCACGGCGCCGTCGTCTACCAGGTCTACCCCCGCTCCTTTGCCGACACCGACGGGGACGGCGTGGGTGACCTGCGCGGTGTCGCCTCACGCGTGCCCTACCTGGCCGCTCTGGGCGTGGACGCCGTGTGGCTGTCCCCCTTGCTATCCCTCCGCCCTGGATGCAGGCCCCGGCTCGCCGCAGCGCGAGCGCTACCAGTTTCGTCCCGGCACCGGGCCGGACGGCTCCCAGCCACCCAGTGACTGGCGCTCTATGTTCGGCGGATCCGCCTGGCAGCGGGTGGAGTACCACACTGCTGGTGGTGCTGGCGGACTGTCTGGCTGGAGGCTCCAGCGCACGTGCTGGCCTTTGAGCGGGGCGGGGTGCAGTGCTGGACGGCTTTGGGCGCGCCAGCGAAGCTGCCTGCCGGGGGAGGTGCTCCTGCCCAGCGAGCCGGTGCTGCCAGCAGGAGTGCCCCGGCAACAGAAACTTCATAGGACAACATGGCTCCGTGTTGTCCTATGAAGTTTCTGTTGCATGAGCGGGGTGGGCCGCAGCCTGGGCCCGCGCCGGAAGGGGCTGGACGCGCAGCCCTCGGTGTGGTACAGGTGTACCAACGAGGGCTTCGGGCTCTCTCACGGTGACCAGACCCAGGCGTGCGGCTGACGGGGCTGGATTCAGCACGACGGCGTGCGCCGGGCCGTCACGGGCTCCCGGCTCCGGCTGGCCTGGTGGCCGCAGCTGCCAGCCCTGACGCCTTCGTCGGCTGGTCCCTGGGGCTGGCCCCGTGGCTGGTCGGCCCCAGGCCCCGACCACCACTGCCTGAGGCGACCAGCCCCCGGAAAGGACGAACGATGATCACGGTACGCAGGATCATGGGTGTGGAGACCGAGTACGCCCTGGTCGACCGCGACGACCCCACCGCCGACCCCGACGACCTTGCTCGTCACCTCCTGTTCGCCTACGCGCGCGACGCCGCGACCCGGGGGCAGCCCTCCTCCCCGCACGTGCCCGCGGGTACCGGGCGGACCCTGCTGGATGGTGCGGGCTGCCGCTTCGACTACTCCGGGGAGCTTCCCGCCCGCGACGCCAGGGACGGGACCGACCACGAGCTGCCTGCCGAGGCCCGCACCCACGAGGAGACGGGCGCCGTTCTCACCGGGTCCGCCACCCGCTGGATCAGGAGGGTCAACGCCTTCGAGTCCCACTACTACCGGGGCTCAGCCACCCACGCGGTCAACGGGGCCCGGCTCTACGTGGACCATACCCACCCGGAGTACGCCTCGCCGGAGGTTCTCGGCCCCCGCCAGGCGGCCCGCTACGACATGGTCGGTGACCTCATCATGCACCGTGCCGAGGTTGCGCTGGGCCGCCAGCGCGGCACGCGGGTCCAGGTCCTCAAGAACAACACCGACGGACGCGGCGCCGCCTGGGGCGCCCACGAGAGCTACGCCGTGGACCGGGAGGTGGACTGGGACCTGCTGACTGCCGTCCTGCTGCCCTTCCTGGCCACCAGGCAGGTGGTCGGCGGCTCGGGGCGCCTTGGCATCGGGGCGCAGAGCCAGGCCCCGGGCTTCCAGATCTTTCAGCGCGCCGACTATGTGGAGCAGGAGGTGTCGCTGTACACCACCCGGGAGCGCCCTATTATCAACACCCGCGACGAGGCCCACGCGGACCCGGTGCGCTGGCGGCGCCTGCACGTCATCACCTCCGACTCCTCGGTCCTGGCCGTCACCACGCTGCTGCGCACGGGCTCGACGGCGGCCCTGCTGTCCCTGGTGGAGGGCTACCCGCAGCGGGCCCAGGCCCTGGCCCAGCGCCTGGCCCTGGCCGACCCGGTGGGGGCCCTGCACGCCTTCTCCCACGACCCCAGCCTCCAGGTGCGTTGTGACCTGGCCGCAGGAGGCAGCATCTCCGCCCTGGAGGTCCAGCGTGCCTTCCTCGACGAGATCCGTGACGTAGCCGGGACGGGCGCTGACGAGGAGACTCAGGAGATCCTGGACCTGTGGGATGAGGCCCTCGACGCCCTGGAGCGTGGGTACCAGCACGCGGCCCACCTGGTGGAGTGGTGCGCCAAGCTGGTGGTGCTGGAGCGTCTGCGCTCCCGCTACGGGTGCGGCTGGGACGACCCGCGCCTGCGCGCGGCCGACCTGCGGTTCAGCGCCGTCGACCCCACCGTCTCGCTGGCTGCTGCGCTGGAGCGGGGTGGAATGGTGCGGCGCGTCGTGGAGGAGGACGCCGTGCTCCGCGGGGTGGAGACCGCCCCGGCGCAGACCCGTGCCGGCGGACGGGCCGCGCTTGTCCGGGCGTTCCCCGACCGCGTGTGGGCGGCGGGATGGACCTCCCTGGTGGTGGACACCGGCGCCAGGAACCTGCTGCGCGTCAGCCTGCCCGACCCGGCCCGACCCACAGCCGCCGAGGTTGAGCGGGCGCTCGCGGCGGGCTGCGTCACCGACCAGGGCACCCAGCCTGACCCCCACCGGACCGTTAGCCCCGGGGCCGGCTCTGGCACTGGCCGCGACGTCGGCCCTGCCGTGGGTCACGGCACCAGGCCCGGTATCGAGACCGTCCTGGGCGCTCTGGGGGTTGAGGTGCCCGACGAGCCCGCCATCTACGGCTGGGACGAGGGATACTACGAGACCCACTAGAAGGACTGCGCCACCACGGGCTGGCCACAGGGTGCCTGCCATCAGGGGGTGCGTGCACACACCCGGGGCGACTGAATCCTCGTAGATGACCCGTGTACGCGTCATCTAGGAGGATTCAGCCGCTCGGCGAGGGCTCGGTCTCCCCAGGGCGGCTCGCACCACTCAGCCCTGCGAGGCACCGCCCTGCGCAGATGCTCCGTCCTGAGGCTCCCTTCCTCAGCCCTGGGGCGCCGTCCCGTCCGGCTGGGCGCCGCCGGCACCACCACCCTGGGGGGCCTGACCGTCCTGAGGGTCACCACCACCAGGGCCGCCCATCCCCGACGACAGCGCGGCCGCAGTCCCTGTGGCCGAGCCGCCGGAGGTGGAGGCCACCGTGTACTCCTGGCCCTCGGTCAGGCCGATGACCGTGACCGCCTCGGCGGTGAAGGTCACTTCCAGGGAGGCGACTTCCTCCCCGGCGGAGTCAGCGGCGGCTTCAGTGACGGTCAGTGTGTCCCCGCTGGTTACGGAGGGTGACCCGGTCAGGCCTACCAGCTGGCTGGCGCCGTTGACGTCGATGGCACCGTCCATGGCCCCGGCCTGCCCGGAGACCAGGACGATCCCGCCGGTGACGTAGGCCGACCCGTTGGAGTCGATGCCGTCGGAGGAGGCGTAGGAGACCTGCACCTCGCCCCCGGAGACCGTCAGCACGGATCCGTCGTCGGCCTCGGTGTCGGTCTCGGCGGCCTCGTAGCCCTCAATGACAACGTCGCCGCTGGAGGCGTTGATGCCGTCGTCACCGGAGGCGATGTGGAGCCTCCCGTCACCTACGTTGATGAAGGCCGCCTCGACGCCCTCGTGGGCCGCGTCCACTGTCACCGTCCCGGAGTCCTGGGTGTAGCTCACCCCTGCGGTAATCCCCTTGGGGGAGGACGAGGAGTCGTCAGTGTCCTCAGCCGACTCCTCGGTGGACTGCTCAGAGGGGTCGGTCTGATCCTGGCCGGGCGCCACCTCCTCGATGACGGCGTTGGCCTGCCCGCCACCAGCGGTGATGGTCACGGTGGTCCCCGCGACGGTGACGTCAGTGTGTGCGGTGATCCCGTCGTCCCCGGCGGTCAGGGTGACGTCTGCCTGCCCCAGCGCGACAAACCCCTTGGTCTCGTCGTCGTCCTCGCTGGACTTCAGGCCGTCGTCGCCTGCGGTGACGGTTAGCGTCCCGGACTCCACCACCAGGTAGTCCTTACCACGCACTCCGTCGTCGGCGGCGGTGACGGTGATGGTGGTGTCCCCGGTGACCACCAGGCCGTTCTTGGAGGAGATGCCGTCGTTGTAGGAGCCGGTCACGTCCAGGGAGCCGGTCCCGGTGATGGTGAGCGTGTCGGAGGAGAAGAGGGCCGCGGTAGGGGCGTCCTCGGAGGTGTCGGCGTAGGTCTGTGCGTCAGCCAGGGTGTTGGTTGAGCCCTGAGCCAGGACGATGACCGCCTCGCCAGCGTCCTGGACGTTGACAGCGGCCCCGGTGGTGCTGGTGACGTTCGCTCCGTCCAGGACTAGGCGGACCTCGGCGTCAGGGGCGTTGACCACGAGCTGGCCGTCGGTGGCCTCCCCGGAGACCACGTAGGTGCCGCCAGCGGTAATGGTGACGGTGGAGCCCTCCGTGCTCGCGCCCTCACCGTCGACCGTGGCGGAGGTCCCGGCCAGGCTGATAGTGGTGGCAGAGGAGGCGTCATAGGTGCCCGCGTCGTCCTGCTCGGTGGTCACGTCGGCCACCTCGGCGTTGGCGGCCAGGATGTCGGCGGTAGTGGCGCCCGTGGAGGCCTGGGCGACGGCGGAGCCGATCGTGGTCCAGGCCGTTGTCGAGGACTCCTCCTGGGAGCTGGTAGCGGAGTCGCTGGAGTCCTGGGAGCTGTCCTGGGACTCAGAATCCTGGGAGTCAGAACCCTGGGGGTCAGAGTCCTGAGAGTCGGAGTCCTGAGAGTCGGTTCCGGAGGACTCCGTGCCGTCTGAGGAGGCGCTGGCGCCGGAGGAGGCGGGGCTGCTTGACACGGAGCCCGAGCCTGCCAGGTTCCAGCACCCGGCGGTCAGTGCAGTAGAGGCGAGGAGGGCGAGGGCGGCGCAGGCTCGTCGGCCGGTGCGGTAGCGGGGTGTCTTCACTGGTGTTCTCCTGGTTGAGGGGCGGTCTCAGGCGGCGGGCGTGACGTCGGCCGTGACACCGCAGGTGGACGTGGCGTGGGCGAGCTCGCGGGTCAGGGTGCGGTGCCACTTGTGGGACGGCAGCTCGGGGTGGAGGACGGCCATGGCTGTGGCGTACTTGGAGATGCCCACGGGGCGGTACCCCCTGGCCCACAGGAGCCGGTCCGCCGGGGAGGAGGCCGCAGAGGTCTTGGTCTCGACGACGGCGAGCCCGTTGACGCGCACCGTGTGTCCTGTGCGGTCGGTCCGCGCCCTCCAGGCCAGGGAGGTGTCGATAGTGAGGCGGGCCTCCTCGGCGGGCAGGTGCAGGGTGGTTCGCTCGTAGGTGCTGTCCAGGACGGGGGACAGCTGGGCCGTGGTACGCCGCGCGTCGTCCTGGTTGCCGATCCCGGCCTCGCGCAGGCAGGTGGCCACGTAGTCACGCCCGGCTCTGGTGATCCGGCTGGCGTCGCGGGAGCGGTAGTCCAGGCGCTCCTTGACCGTGGTCTCGCGCGAGCCCTGCGTCTTGACCTCCAGGAAGCACAGGTCGGAGTCCAGGTAGGTGCGGGTGCGGACCTTGAAGCGACGGCGCCGCTTGCGGGCTGCCAGGTAGTAGGACTCCAGGCTGGGGGTGTCGAAGTAGGTGGAGGCATAGCGGAAGCGGCGCAGCCCGTCGATCTGAAGGACGTGGGCCTGCCCGGCCAGCGCACCAAGAAGGTCCTGGGCGACTGCCAGGGGCACCAGGTACTTGCGGTCGACCCGGGTCAGCAGCCCCGCTGCGGCGTTGAGCTCGGCCAGGGTGATGGCGGGCAGGTGGTCAGTGCTGAGTCCGTCATCCCGACGGATGGATGGTGGTTCCGGGTAGGCCGGGGACGGCGCGACTGGTGCGGTGGCCGGTGCCAGGGGCGCGAGCGGTGCTGCCACCGGGGAGGCAGGGGCGGGTGCTACAGAGGTGGTTGCACCAGGAGCCATAAGGCGCAGGGAGCTTCTGCGCCGCGCGACGCGTGACGACGTCGTGGGCGCGGGTGCCAGGGTCAGGGGTGCTGTACTCATGGATCCTTGTCCTTCTTCCGTCCTGTCTCTGCTGTTCTTTGCTGTTCTTTCGTAGTTCTTGGCTCGACGGTGCCGTGTCCTGCTCGGGGTGTGCTCTGCGCTGTGGACGGCAGGCAGCCTCGCTAGCCCGGCGGTCCGGGTCAGCCGACGGGCACGGTGCGCCCGGCCACGTGGCCGCGTGCGGGGTCGGCGGGGTGCGAGACAGGCTGGCGACGGGTGGCTGCGCTGACAGCGCCCTGCCTGCGGGGAAGCAGGAAGCGCACGTCCACCTGGGTAGTGTCGTTGACCAGGTCCACGCGCTCGACCTCGACGGAGCGCACGGTTGCGCCCAGGAGGTGCTCCAGGTGGCTCACAAGGGCGGCCTCGTCGGTGAAGGCGCGGTCGACCACAATGACCTGGTGGCGACTGCGGCGCATGAGGGCAGGGTGGTCGGCGACCCACAGGGAGGCCACCACCAGGGCCATGAGAGCGACCACCATGAGGAGCGGAGCCGTCTGGATGCCGCCGAGCAGACCCAGTGCCAGGGCGGCGAAGAAGTAGGCGACCTCGTGCTGGGACAGCGCGGTGGAGCGCAGACGGATGATCGACAGGACGCCGAAGAGCCCCAGGCCCAGGCCCGCGGCGACATCAGCCGTGGACAGTAGGAGGGTGACGGCCAGGACGCCGACGTTGACGCCGATGTAGGCGGCGGCGAGGTCCTTGCGGCTGTGTCGCGGCGCGTAGAGCGCGCCAACCAGCAGCACCAGGGCGGCCAGGTCGGCGGCGATGTAGGCCAGAGAGGCGAGGGTCATGAAGGCTCCTGTCAGTCGGTGGGGCTGCAGCGGGTCAGGGGCGACCCGTCGGCTGAGCAGAAGTAAAGGGAGGGAGTCTATGCGGAGCCTGTGGGGGGCACATGGGGCAGGCATGAATTTTGACGGGAACGTGGCTGGTGTGGGGATGCGCACAGGGTTGGTGGTGGCGCTGCTGTAGGCGTCCCCGTCGGAGGTGCGTCCTAAGACGGCACCCTGCCGGTAGGCTGGCAGGTATGTCGAGGAAGAAGCGTCAGAACCGCCGGGTGGGTGCCCGCTCCGGCCCTAAGGCCCGGGTCGGCGGCTCCGGTCCCGGCAGGCCGGACAGGCCCGCCAGGGTTGAGTTCGTCGCCAGGCCCTTCGCCGGGATTCCGGGGAGGAGGAGCTGGTGGCAATGATGCAGATCATTCCTGCCGCGACCGCGAGGGTCCGCCTCGGCGAGGACCACGGTGGCAAGGACGTCCTGCTGGCCACTATCCTGCCCGACCTGGCTCAGGGGATGCGGCGCTCAGACGGTGAGGTGCTGGTGGCTCTACAGACTTCCATGCACTCCGGTGACGCCTCCCGCGACGTGGCAGCCGCCCTGCTGGAGGCTCTCGACCTGGAGCCCGGGGCTACCCTGCCGCGTCGTGGACTGCCGGGGCCGGGACCGCGCCTCCAGGACGTGCTGGACCTGGCGGTGGTCCCCGAGGTGGACCTGCGGGAGTCCTTTGACTACTGGCTTGACGCGGAGGCAGCCGCTGAGCCGCAGGCAGCCAGGGCCATTGAGGAGGCCAAGGCCGACATCGCCCCGACGCGGGCCGTACCCGGTGTCGAGCACGCCTACTGGTGCCGCATGAACGGCAAGGAGTTTGTGCGCTGGGTGCGCGGTGAGGACGAGGACGACTTCTTCAACGCCTTCGCCCGGGTGTACGCCCGGCGTGAGTCCGACCTGGAGGAGGGCGCCCGGTTCATCGGGGCCTTTCGGGCCTGCGGCTTGGCAATCCCCGTGTGGGAGCTCAACCCCGGCACCGAGGCCGAGGAGCTGAGCGCGCCCCTGCGTGCCATGGGGGAGCGGCTTGACGCCGCCCTGGCTGAGGAGGGGCCTCTAGACGCTGCGGCGCGCCGGGCCAAGGCCGGCATCATCTCCCGGCAGGTCAACCTCTAGTCGGCCAGGGCCCGCTCCCCGGCAGCCGCACATCTTCGGTGGTGGGGTACGGGCGGCCCCACCACTGGGTGGGACGCCGCAGACGCGAGTGCTTCTTGGTGCCGGGCTCCCTGCTGACGATGTGCGGCGGCGGGTGGAACCAGAGCTCAGGCCTGGTCGTGGACCGTGACGGCGTACCCGTCAGGGTCGGCGAAGGTGAAGAACAGGCCGAACGGGCCTGTCTCAGGCTCGCGGAGGATCGGCGTGCCGGACTCACGCAGCGAGTCGTGCAGGGCCTGTGCGTCGTCGCAGTGCAGCCACAGGGCTACGCCGGTTCCTGGACGGTCCACGCTGCCCAGGTCGGTCTCGGGCAGCGGTGTACGCACGGCGAAGGGAATCGGCGTAGTGGCGAAGACAACTGCTCCCGGAGGGGACGCCGATGCACGACGCAGGCCGAGGTGTTCCTCGTAGAAGGTGGCGGCGCGCTCGACGTCGCTGACTTGCAGCGCGATGAAGTCGGGGCCGGTGACAGTCATTGGTGCTCCTCATTTCTGACCTCTGTGGGCTTTCTCAGAGTCCTGACCGGCCTGGCCTTCCCGGCCGACGGCCTCATGTCAAGATACTGACAATCCATTCTGCGTCAAGATACTGACATGCACAATGGTGCCATGGGAGACGTGCAACACAGTGGTGCCTATCAGGCCAAGGCCGTGGGCCGTGAGGGGGTGGTGGGTCAGGTCGGTGACGGGGGCGGTCTGGGTGTCTTGGTGGGCTACCGGCTCAAGCAGGTGCAGGCCGCTCTACGTTCTCGCATTGACTCCGTACTGCGCCCGCTGGGCCTGACGACGCCGCAGTACGCCTGCTTAGAGCTCCTGAGCAGGACGCCCGGGGCCTCTGGCGCGGAGCTGGCCCGGGGCGCTTTCGTGTCGCGTCAGACCATGAACGTGGTGCTGCGCAGTCTTCAGGACCGGGACCTCGTCACACGGTCATCAAGGGCTGCCGGGGGCCGGGCGCTGCCCCTGGTGCTGACGGCGCAGGGCGAGGAACTGTGTCAGCGTGCCGCGCAGCGTGTGGCCGAGGTCGAGGAGCTGATGGTCAGTGGGCTCAGTGACAGGCAGGGCGTGACCTTCACAGGGCACTGACCGCCTGCGCCGAGGCGCTAGGAGGGGAACGGGCCTCTCTCCAGGTAGTAGGTGCCAGCTAGCGGCCCAGGCGGGGGCGGGCTGCTTGGGTGCTGGGCTCGCAGTCCTGGCTGTGCCTAGCGCGCCTACCGCGAGGTGCGCCGAGCCCTTATGAGTGACTGACGCGTGCCAGTCATCCTGTGAGGGCTCGGCGCACCTTGTCGCGAAGGGGCGGGGCGGAGGCGCCAGTCGGGCTGTGTTGCTTGACCTGTGTTGCTTGACGCCGTGGCGCCGGACCGCGTTCCGCCTGGCAGCCTAGTGGCAGCCTAGGACTTCACTGCCAGCCGGGCCACCTTCTCCAGGTGCTTGGCCCGCCGGGCGTGCCCGCCCTTGGCGACCTGCCCGTAGTTGACCCACTTCCGCCCCTTCATGCCGAGCTGGCGCACGATCGTGCCCAGGAAGACGGAGCCGACGGAGTTGCCGGCCATGCGCTTGAGGAACCAGGTGGGGGCTGTCGACGTGGTGAGGACCAGCACCTGCTTGATGTGGGTGAGACGGCCCCTGACCCCGATATTGGTGGAGTCGTAAGCCCAGTTCTGCTTCATGACCTTGTCCATGAAGCCCTTGACGACTCCGGGAAGCTCGGACCACCAGATGGGTGCGATGATGATGAGCCGGGTGGCCTTGTCCAGCAGTCCCTGGTACTTCTCCACGAGGGGGTCTGTGGTGCCGCCCTCGCTGAATAGGGCTAGTTCCTCGGCGGTGTAGCGGGGGTCGAACTCGTCGGCGTACAGGTCGATGACGTCGTAGCTGCGCTTCTTCCGCTCCAGGGCGGAGGTGACGGACTCCAGGACCGCGTGGTTGAAGGAGCCGCTGTAGGGGTGGGCGTAGATGACGAGGGTGTGGTTGCGGCGGGTCATGACTTGTCTCCTATCGTTATGACGGCGCGCAGCACGGCGCGCATGAAATCGGGGTCCGCAGCCGCGGCCCCTGCCGCGACGAGCCGGGCGTAGCCCTGGAGGCAGGACCAGATGGCCAGCTGCAGGTACTCGGGGTCCGCTCCTTCCTGCGTGGCCAGGCGGGAGACCTCGTTGTGGATGGTGGACACAAGCGGGTGCTGAGAGGCGGGCTCGGTGTGCACCTCGACCGCCATCGGGCTGAGCTGGCTGAACTCGAAGAGGTGGGGGTGCCCGGTAGCGAGGTCGACCAGGATGGTGCCGATCCCGAGCAGGGACTCGACGGGATCGTCACCGACGATCGTCGTGGCTCGTTCCTCCAGGTCGCGTGACAGCTGGTGGAGGGCAGCGGAGAAGAGGCTGGACTTGGACGGGAAGTACTTGTAGCAGGCAGGCGTGGTGACGTCGCAGGCGTGCGCCACGTCGGTCAGCGTGACCTCGGTCCAGCCGTGGGCGTCGATCAGTGACAGGGCGGCGTCGATGAGACACTGCCTGGTCCCTGTGGCGTGCTGCTGCCTGGCCGGGGTCACGCCTTGAGGTTAACAGCATTTACCTAGGTGTCAACCCACAGTGAGGCTGTGGCTGCGCGGGTCTCAGGCGGCCTGCGCCCGTGCCTGCTTGTTGGCCTTCTCCACGTCGAGCCGAGTGAGCAGGAGCAGGATAAGGCAGTTGGCGATGACCGGGAACCACAGGTACATGACGTAGAGCATCTGGATCGCTGACTCCGGCTGCTGGGCGGCGTCACCCACGTACCCGCTGGCCGCCAGCAGCCACCCAGCCAGCGCGGTGCCCAGACCGCTGCCGACCTTGACCCCCAGGGAGGTGCAGGAGAACATGAGGCCGTCGATGCGCTTACCGGTGCGCAGGTAGGTGTGCTCCGAGGCCTCGGCGATGAGCGCGTTGAGGGTCCCCTGGAGCGGGCTCATGCCGATGGAGGCGACACCGGAGAACACCAGCATGAGCGGGATGCTGCCTGCGTAGGCGGAAGCCGCCACGGCCAGCCGCCCCAGTACGGCGATGACGTATCCCGCGATGTTGACCCGGTACATCTGCCCGAACCGTGCCACCGCTACCGGGGTGAGCAGGAGCCCGGCGATGAGGGGGACGTTGATGGCCCAGGCGAAGGGACCCAGGAGCCTGGCGTCCCCAGGATGTAGGTCATGAAGTAGATTCCCATGTTGAGGGTCGCGGTGAACATCTGGGCCAGGAGGAACACGGTCAGGATAATGAGGTAGTACCTGTTGGTCAGGAGCAGTCCCACCGACTCCCTCAGGGAGGTCTTCTGCCCGGCTCCGCCCCGTGCCGACGTCGGCTCCTCACGGTTCTCGGCCCCGTCACCCTCGGCCCCCTTGTGGTCCTCTCCGCCGTCCGCCGCTGACCCCTCTGGGTCCTCTGCCTTCTCAGGCGCGGCGTCCAGGTCCTCGAGCTCCTCAGGCGGCAGCTCTCTGACGGACATGACGGACAGCGTGTTGACCGCCAGCCCGATAAGCGCGTAGATGATAGCGATTGCGCGCCACCCCTGGGCGCCCCCGCCAAGCGCCTCGACGGCACCGACGGTCACGCTCTGGATGAGCAGGTTGGTGCCGAAGGCGAACACGAAGCGTATGGAGCCCATCTGGACCCGCTCGTCACTGTTCTTGGTGATCAATGCCGTCAGGGCGGAGTAGGCGATGTTGTTGGCCGTGTAGAACCCGGCGTTGAGCAGTGTGTAGGCAATGAAGAACCACGCGTACTTGGCGGTGTCCCCCAGGGACGGGGGGATCGCGAAGATTGCGACGATCAGGGCTGCGCAGCCGAAGAACGCCCACAGCATCCAGGGGCGCGCCCGACCCATCCGGGTTCGGGTCCGGTCCAGCAGGGAGCCGAAGATGATGTCGGAGAACCCGTCAAAGAGGCGGGAGACCATCATCAGGGTGCCGATAATGCCGGGGTTGAGCCCGGCGGTGTCGGTCAGGTAGATCATGACGAATGCCGACAGGAGCGCGTAGACCACGTTTCCAGCGACGTCCCCCGAGCCGTAGCCGATCTTGTTGGGCCAGGTGAGGTACTGCTTCTGCGTCGCCGTGTCTTGTGTCTGTGGTGTCTCCGTGTTCAGTGTCATCACGTCACCTCGTTGTGAGCGGGTTTGATCTGGTCGGTTTTCTGGGCGTGCTGGTCCACACGCACGTCGTGGACGTGCGCTGGTGGCCCGGTCCGGGCTGTGTCAGGACAGTGAGGCGCGAGGGGCGCGCTGTGATACCGCCGGGAGGTCGGAACCGGGGGCTGTGTCCGTGGTGGTGGCCGTGGTGGTAGGCAGGAGGGTCAGGTGCAGCCCCACCTCCGCCTCGTCGACGCGGTACTTCCGCGACAGGGCCGGTCCGCAGCTGTGGGAGCCGATGCCGGCCATCGCGGCGTCCAGGCACAGGACGGTGTGCCCGCTGGGCACCAGGTCGGTGTTGTGGCCGCGCCTGGTCAGCTCCTCCTGGGTGAAGGGGGAGGCGTTGAAGGACAGCGGCGTGGCAGCCACGGCGGTCAGGCTCCCCCTGTCCCCGTAGACGGTGACGTAGTCGCAGTCGGCGTGGCTGCCGTTCTCCTGGGGGCGGATGTAGTCCTCGTGGAGCGAGGCGATATCGGTGGTGAACTCCCCGTGGAAGCTGGCGCGGCACTTGTCCGGGTAGCTCTCCACAGGCCCTAGGCCGTGGTAGGTGACCTGACGCATCTGCTCCGGCAGGAACAGGCGTAGGCCGAAACGTGGCAGGGGGGGCATCTGCGGGTCCCGGACCCCCTGGACGCTCAGGCGGAGCGCGCCCGAGGGGCTGATCGTCCAGGAGACGACCAGGCGCAGGACCGGCTGGACAGAGGGGGCCACCACGGCGACGGTGGAGGTTACCGAGACCTGGTCGCGGCTGTCCTGCACGGTTGTGCCGTAGGCGCGGCTCACAGCCTGGTGATAGTGGGCGCGTTCCCACTCCTTGCGCACGTGGCGGTCGTTGTCGGTAGGGGCGCGCCATATGTTGAGCTCTGCGGGTCGCGCCAGCAGCTCGGTCCCGCCTACGCAGAGCTGGCAGAGGAGCCCGGTGCGGGTGTCGAGCTGGTAGCAGAAGCCTTCCCCGCTCACCGTCACCCGGTTGCGGCTGCGTTCGGCATGCACAGCGGCAGGCTGGCTGCCGACCGACTTCGAGGTCCTGGCTGACCGTGAGGTCCCGGAGGCCCCGGCTGGGTTCAGGGTCCTGGCTGGGGTCGTGTCCGGGCCGGCAGCGGGAGGCTCGGCGGGTGCCGGCTCCCGGGCAGGCCCGTAGACGGAGGCCACCATGTGGTGGCGTGGGTCGGCGTTGTCCAGCGGGATCTCGTCGAAGCCCAGCTCGTGGCCGCGCTCCAGCGCGTACTGGTCCTGCGCAAGGTGGTACCGCACCACCAGGAAGCAGCGCCCCGAGGCTGGCACGGTGGGGCGGCAGGTGAGGTCTGTTGTCGCTCCCGGGGCAACGGGTCCGGTCAGTGGGAGGGCGCCCTGGTCGACGACGACGCCGTCGCACCGCACCTCGTAGGAGACCTCGACATAGTCCGACAGGTCGGTGAAGCCCAGGTTGTTGCGCAGGGTAAGCCTGCCCAGGTCCTGGTGGAAGCGGACCACCCGGACTGGGCGCTGGACGTTCTTGAGCTCAAGGAGCCCGGTGTGGGGCCTGCGGTCGGGCTGACAAGGCCGTCGACGCAGAAGTTGCCGTCGTGGAGGTCCTCGCCGTGGTCCCGCCGTAGAGGTAGACGGGGCGTCCGTCGGCGCTGGTGCCGGAGCGCACGGCGTGGTCGCACCACTCCCACACGAATCCACCGCACATGCGGGGTCGGCGAGGATCATGCGCCAGTAGTCCTCCAGGTCCCGGGGCTGTTTCCCATGGCGTGGCAGTACTCCACGAGGAGGAAGGGCTTGGAGCCGTCGCTGTGCAGGTAGTCGGTGATCTCCTCCAGGGAGGGGTACATCCGGCTGTACAGGTCGATGCAGGAGTAGTCGTAGCGGCGCTTGGAGTCGCGGTAGTAGGCGCCCTCGTAGTGGGTGAGCCGGGTGGGGTCGGTGCGCTTGACCCAGGCCAGCGCCGTCTCCAGGGTGCATCCGTAGGCGCACTCGTTGCCCACCGACCAGGATATGACGCAGGGACGGTTCTTCTCCCGGTGGACGCACAGCCTGACCCGGTCCACCGTGGCCCGGGTCCACTCCGGGTTGTCAGCGATCAGCTCGTTCCAGTGCTCCACCTGGTTGTCCCAGCCGGGGTCCTCCAGGAACCGGGCCTGGGTGCCGTGGCTCTCCAGGTCGGCCTCGGACATGACGTAGAACCCGTAGCGGTCGCACAGCTGGTAGAAGCGCGGGTCACTGGGGTAGTGAGAGGTGCGCACGGCGTTGATGTTGTGCTGCTTCATCAGCACCAGGTCGCGCCTCATGTGCTCTAGGTCCACGGCTGGCCCCGTCGTGGGGTCCGAGTCGTGACGGTTGACTCCCCGCAGGGTCACGGGCTGGCCGTTGAGGTGGACGACGGCGTCGTGGACCGTGACCTCGCGCAGGCCGACCCGGTCGGTGATGACCTCCTGGTCGGTGGTGATGACCAGGGTGTAGAGATAGGGGTCCTCCGGGTTCCACAGATGGGGTGAGGCGACCTCCAGCACGGCGCGGTGGGTGTAGGGGCTGGCTCCTCCGCTGGGTCGGGGTCAGTAGCGCTGGCGGTGTCGCCAGCCCTGCGCCGCCTGCCGCCGCGGGGCCGACCGTGCCATCCATCTCGTTGGCAGTGCTGGCAGTGCTGGCAGTATCGGCGGTGTTGGCGGCTGCGGAGTCTGTCGGGGCCGGGCGGTACCCAGGGGCACGATCCGGGCCAGGGGCGCGGAGGAGACGAGGGCGCCGGAGGCGTCGAGCAGCTCCAGTGTGGTGGGTACGGGGCCACCGTGGAAGCGTCCCCGCACCTCTACTGTGGCGGTCTGCGAACCGAGCCTGGTCGTGGTCGCGTAGTCAAAGAGGACCGACTGCGGGCGCGAGAGCAGGTAGACGTCCCGGAAGATGCCGGAGGTGCGGAACTTGTCCTGGTCCTCCAGGTAGGTGCCGTCGCACCACTTGAGGACCAGGACCGCCAGCCGGTTGGCGCCGGGTTCGATAACCTCGGTGAGGTCGAACTCGCTGGTGGCGTGGGAGACCTGGCTGTAGCCGATGTAGCGGCCGTTGAGCCAGACGTAGAAGCAGGAGTCCACGCCCTCGAAGCACAGGTAGGTCCTGGGGGCCTGTGGTGTTGGTACGTGCTCGATGTCGCGCAGGTAGATCGCGCACGGGTTGTCCTGAGGGACGAAGGGCGGGTCCAGCGGGATGGGGTAGCGCACGTTGGTGTACTGGTGGGAGTCGTAGCCCTGGTGCTGCCACGTGCTGGGCACGGGGACCTGAGTGAGTCCGTGCAGCGGAAAGTCCCTGGAGGCGAAGCCCTCGATCGCGCCCTGGAGGTCGTGGATAGTGGGCAGGTAGTGGAAGAACCAGTGCCCGTTGAGGAGGTGGAAGCGGTCTGAGGCCTCGCGCTCCTCCGCGGCGTCCAGCAGCGGGCCGGAGGCCGGGACGTAGTAGGCACGTGGGGGCAGGGTGTTCTCGTGGAGGACGGACAGGTCCTCGTGGTGACTGGGAACAGGCATCGTTGGCGCCTCCGTCGAGGTGGTCGAGCACAGGACTGCGGAGGCCGGAGCCGCACGAAGTCCACTGATGGTAACGTTACCATAGTCAGGAGGGCGGGTGGGAGGGCTTTGTCTGAACTGAAATCACAGTTGTCAACTGACCCCAAGTCACCTGGCTGACTTAGTCAATGATAACGTCATCATCATGGTGACGTCAGGGTCATTGCCACGCCTGATAGCCTTCGAGGCATGGGCCAGGCACGTAGGGACCGCACAGGGTCGCCGTCACTGGCCGACGTGGCCCGCCTGGCCGGGGTGTCGGTCCCGACGGTCTCGCGGGTCTCTACCGGTGCACCCAATGTGCGCGCCCAGACGCGTGAGAAGGTGCAGCAGGCCATGACCCAGCTGGGATACTCCCCTAACCGGGTGGCGCAGGCCCTGCGCCGGGGGTCTTTCCGGGCTATCGGTGTGCTGACCCAGAGCGTCCAGCGCACCGGTGAGGCCCTCACGACGGCGGGTGTCCTGGAGGCAGCCACCGCTGCTGACTACACGGTCTCCCTCGCCCAGGTCGAGGACCCCACCTCCCAGGCGCTGAGGAGCGCCGTCTACCGGCTGTCCAACCAGGCGGTAGACGGTCTGGTGCTGGTCCAGGTGGGCCGCGCCCAGCCGCAGCACCTGTCCCTGCCTCCCGGGCTGCCGCTGGCCGTGTCCGACTCCGCCCTGGTCGGCTACTACCCCTCCGCCTCTGCCGACCAGGTCCAGGGGGTGCGCGACGCCGTGAACCACCTCCTCGGGCTTGGCCACCGCACCGTCCACCACATCACCGGGCCGCAGGACTCGCACTCGACGGTGATCCGGGAGGCGACCTGGTCCAAGTGCCTCCAGGAGGCGGGTCTGAGGCCCCCGGAGGCGGTACCGGGGGACTGGGACGCGGCCTCGGGCTATGCGGCTGGGCAGCGTCTGGCAGCCGACCCTGAGGTGACAGCGGTCTTCTGCGGCAACGACGAGATCGCCCTGGGGCTGGTCCGGGCCCTGCACGAGCACGGCAGGCGCGTGCCCCAGGACGTCTCCGTGGTGGGCTTTGACGGGATCGCGCTGGGAGAGTACAGCTTCCCCCCGCTGACGACGGTGCGCCAGGACTTCCGCAGGCACGGGACAGAGATGGTGCGCCTGGTCCTGGAGCAGGTGGATTCCGGGGTGTCGGGGGAGGTGCTGCGAGAGGAGCACCGGGTGGTTGTCCCTACCGAGCTCGTGGTGCGCGGCAGCACCGCTCCGCCGCCGACGTAGCCGACGGAAGATGACTGGCAGACGACCGGCAGACAGGCTGGGACACAGTCTCGTGGCCCGTGCGCCGGTCAGGGGTGGCTCTGGGTGGCCTGACGCTCCTGCAGGGCGGCGGCGACCCGTGCGCACGCCTCGGCAGTGTCCTCGTGCTCCCAGACGTGGACGACCTGCCAGCCCAGCTCGGCCAGGCGGGTGTCGGTGTCGGCGTCGCGGGCCTGGTTACGGGCGATCTTCCACCTCCACCACTCGCTGTTGCGGCGCGGACTGCTCCCGTGGGCAGGGCAGCCGTGCCAGAAGCAGCCGTCTACCTGGACCGCCACCTTCCAGCGGGTGAACGCGATGTCCACCTTGCGCCGGGGCAGGCCGGGCACGGCGTACTGGACCCGGAAGCGCAGCCCTGTGGCGTGCAGCGCCCGGCGCAGGGCTGTCTCCGGAGCCGTGGCCGAGCGGGGCAGGGCCGCGTAGCGGGCACTGACCGCCGCCTCCTGCGGCGCGGTGCGGTCCGGCTCGGGTGCGTGGAGGGCGTCCGCTGTGTCCGCAGGGTCCATGGCACGAGGCTAGTCTTCCGCTGCCTCGTGTGGTGCCCGTGTGGTGGCTGTCTTGGGCGGTGAGACCTCACCGGGCTGTCAGGCTGCTGCGCGGTCTCGGCTGCACGGGCTCGGCTGCACGGGCTCAGGCGGCTGCGGGTGCCCCCAGAAGGCTGGCGACGGCGTCGTCGGGGCTGGGCGGGGCCGCCTCGACGGCGGCCAGGACCCGGCGGCCCGCGTCCGTGCCGACCAGCACCTCCCGGTCGCGCTGGCAGTGCAGCCTCAGGGCGTTCCAGGCGGCGCCGACGTTGACCGCGTTGCCCAGCTGACGGTAGGTGACGGCCTGGGGCTGGTCCCCGAAGGAGAAGGCGTCCGGCAGCCCTTGGAGGCGGGCGGTCTCTCGAGGGGCCAGGCGTCGCCGTCGGGGGCCGACGATGCTGGTCTGGGTGATGGCCACCAGCGCGGGCACATAGGTGGGGGCCTTGGCGCGCAGGCCGGAGGGACGCAGGTGGACGAGGCAGTCCCACAGGCAGCCTGTGTCCTGGGCCTGCCACTCCAGCTTGCGGCGGGTGGGCGGGAACTGCTGCACGCCGAGGTCGCGCAGCCACTGGCGGCACCACTGCTCGTTGGCCGTGTAGAGGTCGGCGTTCTTGCGCAGGAAGGTCATCTTCCAGCGGGGGGTGGCGTCGTGCTCACCCGCGTCGATCCGGGCCTCGAGTTCCTCGCTGGTGACCCAGGCGTCCACCCAGATCGGGAAGCCTGGGAGCCGGGTGCCAGGGTGGCGGTGCCGGTACTCCTGGACCCAGGCGTCCCAGGCGTCGATCCACTGAGCCTCCTCGGCGCTCAGTGCGGTCCCGGCCAGGCGCGGGTCGCCCTCCTCCAGGAGGATGTCCTCGATGCGCCACCGCGAGGGGGAGAAGGTGCCTGCCCCGGTCTCCTGGCTGGCCGCTGAGGTGGTGGCGCCCAGGCGGGTGCCTGAGGCGACGTCAGGCGGGGCCGGGTGGCTGGCTGGGTCTGGGAAGGGCTCTGGGAAGGGCGTTGGGAAGACGGTCCTGGGCGTGGCGATGGGCTCGATGAGGTCGTCGGCGGTGGGGTCGCGGTGGGGGTCGTAGGTGGCGGTGATGAACACGCGCTCGCGCACCTGGGGGCGCCCGCCCAGGCGGGGCGGGATCTGGTGGGGGAGAGGACCGCCGGGGTGGCTGAGACCCGGTAGCCCTCCTCGCGCAGCATGCGGATAATGACCTCCCACTCGTGGCGGTGGCGCGGGCCGGCAAGGTTGCGGACGTTCTCCAGGAGCAGCACCGCGGGTGGTGCGCCCGTACCACCTGCATGATGTTGAAGAAGAGCGTGCCGCGCACCTCCTCCATGCCCCGCTGGGCACCTGACTTGGAGAAGGGCTGGCAGGGGAACCCGGCGGCGAGCAGGTCGTGGGACGGGACTGCGGAGCTGACTTCCTGGCTGGCCCCTGGTCCCCCGTGTCCTCGGTGATGTCCCCCAGGGATCTAGGCCCCAGTTGCGCTGGTAGACGAGTGCCGCCTGGGGTCGATCTCCACGGCGTAGGCGCACCGCCCCCCATGGCGGACAGGGCGGCGTGGAAGCCGCCGATACCGGCGAACAGGTCGACGTAGGTAAAGGGCTGCGGCACGGGCACAAGCTAAACACATGTTCGAGCTCGAAGCGAACCCGGCAGGGCGTGGTCCGCGGTGAGCTGGGTCACCGGAGCGGCGTTCCGGCTGCAGGGGGAGGACCTTGTGGGACGAGCGTACAGCCGGTGAGCTGTCCGCCGACCACGGCTCCGTGCACGCCGAGTCTCGTGTCCGGTTGCGCTCCCGGGGCGAGGAGGTTCTGGGGAGGTTCTCTATGAGCGGGGGGGTTCGGAGGACCTGAGGAGAGCCGTGGTACAGCGACGGACCAGGCCAAGACGTCAACGGGGCGCGAGGCAGAGGGACCCGCCAGCCGAGGACGATCGTCGTCTTCTGTGTGGAAGGAAAGTCGGGAGAGGGACTCTGGATCGTGTGCGACACGGACCAGAACAGTCCTCACCGTGCTGCCACAATGTGCCCATGAGCACACCCACGAACCCTGCGAGCACGCCAGGGGCACCCGGCAGGAGCCCTGCACCTCCCGAGGCTCCTGGGACTGCCCCGGGCTCTTCCACCTTTGCGCCTGCTACGGACCCTACGCCCGCTACGACCTCCACTCCCGGCAGCCCCCACAACCCCTACGTCTTTGACGAGGCCGAGACCCGGCGCAGGCTCAGCACCGGTGAGCTTTACACGGACTTCGGCCCCGGCCTGGAGACACTGGAGGAGGAGCGTGACCGGGGCAAGGAGCTGGTCGAGCGCTACAACGCCACCTCGGTGCGTGACCCGCAGCGCCGGGTGGCCATCGCCACCGAGCTCTTCGCCTCCCTCGGCCAGGGAACCTGGCTGGAGGCCCCCATCTACTGTGCCTACGGCTCCCACACCTCGATCGGCGCGGGCTGCTGGTTCAACACCGGGACCACCCTCATCGACGACGCCGAGATCCGCATCGGTGACCGTGTGCTCTTCGGTCCTTATGTCACGATCACCACCGCGGGCCACCCCGTCGACCCGGGGCTACGCAGTACCGGGGCACAGTTCTCCGCAGTGGTCACGATCGAGGACGAGGCGTGGCTGGGCGCCAACGTCACCGTCCTGCCCGGTGTGACGGTCGGGCGGGGCAGCGTGGTGGCTGCAGGGGCCGTCGTCACCGCCAACGTGCCGCCCATGACGGTGGTGGCCGGTGTGCCTGCGCGGATCGTCCGCTCCATCACCGAGACCGACCGCGAGGTCGGCTTCCGGCCGCCCCCTACCCTGGGGGAGGAGGGCTGAGGGCGGTCCCGACGAGAGCCGAGACCGGGCTGGCGATGCGCAGGCGGACCTGACAGGCTGCGTGCTATGACGACATCCTCGACCTGGATCACCCCACCCACTGCCGGCTCAGAGCGTCTCGACGGGACCGAGGCCGCCATTGTCACTGCGGACCGCCTGCTCACGGGTCGTCGTGGGAGCACCGAGACTAGCCTGGAGGTCCTGACCGACCCCGGGCACCGGGTCGGCGTGCTGCTGGACGGGTCCCGTATCGCAGCGGTCGGTGCCCTGCCCGCGCTCCAGGCTGCGGCGGCGAGCCTGCCTGGCCGCACCCCGCCCCGGCACCTGGACCTGGAGGGTGCCACCCTCATGCCAGGCCTTATCGACACCCACGTGCACCTGGCGACCTCCGGGACGGACGTGGAGTACCCGGACTACGGTGACCTGGAGATCCAGCACCTGACTCTCAACGCCGCCCGCTCTGCCCGTGAGCTTCTCAGTGTCGGCGTCACTGCCGTGCAGAGTCTGGGGGCGCGCCACTACGTCGACGTCGCGCTGCGGGACGCGATCGCCGCAGGCAGCCTGCGCGGTCCTCAGGTGCGTGCTGCCGGCCCCCAGATCACGACCACCAGCGGCCACTCCTGGCAGGCGGGGTCGGAGGTGGACGGGCTCGACTCCATCCGCCACGCGGTGCGCTACCACCACAAGCGTGACGTGGACACGGTCAAGTTCATGGCGACCGGAGGCTTCACGACCGGGGGCTCAGCTCCCTGGAACGCCCAGTTCACCACCGAGGAGATGGCGCTCATCGTGTCAGAGAGCCACCGCCTGGGCCACCTCTGCGCCGCCCACGCCCACGGGACCCAGGGTATTGATCGGGCCACGGTGGCAGGGGTGGACTACCTCGCCCACGCCTCCTTCGTGTCTACCGCGGGACGCAGCGAGTTCGACCCGGGCCTGGCGGACCGCATGGCTGAGGCGGGCATCTACGTGGACTGCACCGTGACGGCGGAACTGCCTGCGCTAGTCGCCTACGACGACTCCTTCGCCCCTCCTGTCCGTCTCCTGTGGGAGCACGGTGTACGGGTGGTGACCGGGCATGACGCCGGTATCCCCGCTATCCCGCACCGTTCCTACGTCGGTGGCCTGGAGGCCCTGGAGCAGATGGGCCTGCCGCGCTCCGAGGTCATCCTAGCGGCGACCTCCCGTGCCGCGGCCGCGATCGGTCTAGCCGGGGTTACCGGGGTCCTCGCCGTCGGCTACGACGCCGACCTGATCGCTGTCGAGGGCGACCCGACGCAGGACCTGGCCGTTCTGCGCTGCCTGAAGCTGGTGGCCACCAAGGGGAGGGAGTTCGTTGCGGACCCGGTTCCAGGGCTGGCGCGGCGGGCAGAGCGTCGGGGGCAGCAGGAAGGTAGGGACAGCCAGGCGGCGCCTTTGTGGCCCGACGAGATCCTGGGCGCCTACCGTGACAGGGCACGCCGGGCTGCCGCTCACCCCCAGGTATAGCAGGAAGGGGCGGCCCAGGGGCGAGTGCTGTCCCGGGTGCAGGCGCGGCAGTCAGGGCCGTACGGATCTCCTGCCTCAGGGAATGAGGTTGCACGGTTCCTGGGCAGTCACGGCGACACGACGAGGAACCGCATGATTACGGAGGTTGAGTCGCAGGGGCGAGGTCACCGGGGGGTAGGTCGCCGTAAGTAATGTCCGGACGTGACAGGGTCGTTGCCTGGGGGTACCAGGGGCGGGCATGCTGACCCCATGCGTGACGTGCCGCCCCGTTTCGTACCTGGACGCCTGCCTGTCCCCCAGACGGCGGGTGCTGACCTACGGGACCTGGCTGAGCAGTACAGCCGGGTCCTTGCCGCCCACGACCCAGAGATCGCCGCTCGTACCGGCCTGCTCGGCCAGACCGCCCTACCCGACTACTCCCCGGATGCCTTGGCTGACCACGTCCGTGCTACTCGTTCCCTGAGGGCACGGGTGGAGAAGGTCTCCGGCGAGATGGCTGAGGTGGACAGTCGTCTGCGCGAGCACCTGCTGGAACGGATGGAGACCGACGCCGACCTGATCGACTCCGGCGAGGGCGGAGCGTACCTGGGCTTTCCCGAGTCCCCCTTCCAGCGGGTCCTGCGACTGCTCCGTTCTCCTGCGGGGGCGCGTGACCTCGGCCCTGCGGGGGATGAGGCTGACGCGGCGGAGGGGGACTCCCGCTGGGAGTCGGACTGGCAGCTGCTCAGCGCCCGCCTGGAGATGCTGCCGCAGACTCTGGCAGGCCTGAGGGCGTCCCTGGAGGACTCTGCGGCGCGAGGGGTCGTCTCCCCGGCCAGTCAGGTCGAGTTTGTTGTCGGCCAGGCGCGGGACTTTGCCGACCGGCCGCCCCTGGCCCCGGCCGGGGGGCTTCCCTCCTCCCTGACCGGTGAGGTGGAGCGGGCAGACCGGGTGGCGCGCCAGGCCTGCCTGGACTTCGCCGAGTACTTGATCTCTACCCTGGGGCCGCAGGCGCCGCTGGCGGAGGGGGTGGGACCGCAGCGCCACCAGCTATGGATGCGTCGCCACCTGGGTACGCGGGTAGACCCGGGCAGACCTTCGCGTGGGCACAGGAGGAGCTGCGCCTGGTAGCGGCCGAGCAGGACCGCCTCGCTGCCGAGGTGCTGGGACCAGGGGCGGACTATGCTGCGATGAACATCCACCTGCGCTCGGACCCGGCACTCGGTCTGAGTCCCCAGGAGTACCTGCCCTGGGCGCAGTCAGTGGTAGACCAGGCGTGGGACGTCGTGGTGGGCAAGGTCCTGGACCTGCCTCAGGGCCTGGGGCGTCCCAGGGTTGTCCTGGACCGGTTCGGCAGGCAGGGTCACGCCGGGGACCCGTGCCACTATGAGGAGCCCTATGGCACCGGCGGGGTGCACCCCGGCACTGTGGTCCGATCCCTGGCAAAGGGGGAGGAGGTGCTGTGGCCCTGGGTGGAGCGCACCACCATGCTGCACGAGTCTGTGCCCGGCCACCACGTGCACTCCGGGGGCACACCGCTGACATGAGGCTGACACTGTGGCAGCGCTACTTGGGCAGGGTGCCCGGGTGCAACGAGGGCTGGGCGCTGTATGCCGAGTCGCTGGGTGAGGAGCTGGGGCTGGTGGAGGAGCCGCAGGACCGTTTTGGGCTGCTGGCCGCGCGCCGGTGGCGCCTGGCCCGTGTCCTGGTCGACTTGGGGTGCATTCCCGGCTGCCGGTGCCGCCGGAGGTGCTGGCCCTGCCTGGGGCTGACACCGTGTGGAGCAGGGCGACTGTGATGGCCGTGCTGCGTGCACACACGATCTTCCCCGAGGAGTTCCTGCGCTTTGAGACCAGCAGACGTCTGGGGTGGCCCGCCCAGTCCCTGTCCCACGTGCTGGGGAGCGGGTGTGGCGTGCGGGTCGGCGTGCTGCTGAGGCGCGGGTGCGCTCCCAGGGAGGCAGATGGGGGCCTGGCCAGATGCGTTCCTTCCATAACAGGGCGATCAGCCTGGGATCGGTCGGGCTGGGACTACTGGAGCGTGAGCTGTCCTGAGCCAGGGCATGGCTGGGGGAGCCCGGCGCCGTTGACGGGCCCCTGGTCAGGATGCCACAATAAGGTCTTCTTGTGAATGGGGTAGGCAATGTATCTGGAGTCGTAGCGAGGTCTGTCGGCACCTGTTGTCCCTCTATTTATACGGGGACAGAGGTCCTGGTGGTGGACAGGGTGGCCGTGGGCCGGGCGACCTGCTTTGGGGAGGGTGCGCCTGGGTGGTCTCTGGGTACTCTGGTGTCGAGCCTGACGCGCGACGAGATGCCAGCCTGGCTAGGCGCAAGAGTGCCTGGAGGAAGGCTGGGTGGTTCAGGGCTGGTATGCTGGGAACTACCTGGCACCGCGAAAGTCACACAGCCGTGTTATATCACTGTCCGGTGGTTCTAGGAGGACGCGCCTCTTTTCTCTGGCTAGGCTGGGGCCGTGAGCTCGACTAAGTGTCCTGACCAGCGCGTCGCGGTCATCGTCCCTGCCAAGGACGAGGCGCAGCGCATCGCCGCCACTGTTCGTGCTTGCCGCTCCATCCCACGGGTTGACCTGGTCGTCGTCGTTGACGACGGCTCCGTGGACGGTACCCAGGACCACGCTCGGGCTGCAGGAGCCGTGACCGTGCGCCACTCGGTGACCCGGGGTAAGGCCTCCGCCCTGGAGACCGGTGCCAGTGTCGTCGGTATGCGTGACTACGTGCACGGCCCTGCCCGCCTCCTGCTGTTCATCGACGCTGACCTGGGGGACTCCGCAGCGGCCTGTGCCGATCTTGTGCCCCCTGTCGTTGACGGGGTCTGCGACATGTCCGTAGCCGTGCCGCCCAGGCAGCACGGGGCCGGCGGGCGGGGACGGGTGGTCCACGCTGCTCGCCGGGCCATTGCCCGAGCCACCGGGTGGGAGCCTGTCGCTCCCCTGTCGGGGCAGCGCTGTCTGAGCCGGAAGGCCTACGAGAAGGCTGCTCCCCTGGCTGAGGGGTGGGGAGTCGAGGTCGGGCTGACCATTGACGTCCTCGTCGCCGGGATGGCGGTGATCGAGGTGCCCTGCGACATCACCCACCGGGTCACCGGGAACGACCGTGCGGGGGTCCTTCACCGCGCCGCGCAGTACAAGGACGTGGTCAGGGCTGTGGCTGCCCGGACCCTGCGGCGTCACCGCGTGCCTGCGGCGCGTTATGAGAAGGCTGCGCAGGAGCAGAACGCCTTCCACGTCTACCGGGCACACAGCGTGAGGACGTCCGAGCCCGGTGCCGGGCAGGACGGGGGCCAGGGAGGCGGTGCCTCCACGGATGCCCCTGCGGGCTCGTCGCGCTCCGCAGGAGCCTGACCGGCGGTGCGGGTAGGCCGCGGCTGCCGGTGCCTGGTCGCTGGTGACATCATGCTGTGCGGCTGATGCTGTCGATGCCGCTGACGGCGTTGACGCTGCTGATCCTTGGCGGGGAGCCCGTGCCGCTAGGTGCTGTTGGCTTCTGGTGCGTCGCTGGTGGCCGCTTCCGCCACGTTGATGCTCCCCAGAGCAAGAGCCAGGAGAGCGGGGACGGAGCTAGCCAGGACAAAGCCCGCTATCGTGATACCCGAGTCGTTGACCACGACGGCGACTGCCGTCAGGACGGTGAGGGAGGTCAGTGCGGGGCGCAACCACTGGTTGCAGGAGACGCCGGGCTGTCCGACCTGAGGCTGTGTGCCTTGGTCGTGTGCTGACGGAGCCTGTGTGGTCTGGGTCGGCTCGGCTCGGGTCTGTGCGGTCCGGGGCTGTGCCAGCTGGATCTGGGCGAGCCAGGCGTAACGGCTACGACCTGCCAGCCAGCGACGCCGCTCGTGACGCGCCCAGGCCAGCAGCGCGGCAGCACCGACAGCGCCTGCGACCAGGGCTGCCAGGGCGGTGGTGCTCGTGGTGAAGGGGGTGACGAGCGCACCGAGCCTGCGCGCCAGGGCTGTCAGGGCGGTGCCGTCCAGGACCTGGGCGGCAAAGCGCCCCAGGTGGGTGCGCTGCTCCTGTGGACGCAGGTAGTCCGCCGCGGCGAGTGCGGCGACGAGGCACCCGGAGGCGACGGCGACACCCGCCCAGCGCAGGGCTCCCAGCCGGAGCTGGCATAGGCCCGCAGCCAGGGCGGCTAGCGCGGGCAGCAGCGCGAGGGCGCCGCCGACGTCGGCACCCAGCTGGGGTGCGGCATCGACGACCAGGGCTGCCCCGCCCAGGAGGCCTACGACCATGAAGGCTCTGCGACGTCCGCCGCCCAGGACCTGCCAGGTGACGGCAAGAGCGACTATTAGTGCGCCGGCTGTCAGGGCGAAGGCAGTGTTGGAGACGCCGTAGAACCGCCCGGCCACGACCGCGTTCATCCCCAGGGGGCTGTTGAAGGCCAGGCGGGCGCCCAGGGCGGCGTCAGTCAGCCATGCCGTCACCGTGGCGGTGGCCAGCAGGTAGGCGGTCGCACCGGGTGCGGACGCGGCGGGAGGAGGCAGGGCCGGACCCCGGGAGGTGTGGGCTACAGCAACCAGGCCGGAGAGGCAGCCAGCCAGCACGGCGGAGGTGGCCAGGACCAGGCCCAGGGTGGGGGCCGCCACCCACGGGGCGGGGATGCCGCCCTGCGAGCCCCAGCGCCACCAGGGGGCCGCGTTGGCCAGCAGCACGCCCAGCGGCCCGGCCGCAGCCACGGCGGCGACCTGGGAGAGCCTGCCGACCCGGCGTCGCGGCCGGCTCCCGGGGCGGTCCCGGGGAGCCCGCAGGGCGAGGGCGGCCCAGGCCAGCAGCAGGGCTGCGACTCCAACCAGCAGCAGGCTGGTGGGGATGACGGTGCGCTGGGAGGCGCGTGCGTGGAGGGCGTCGTCAGCCAGGGCGGACAGGCGGGGGTCGTCTGTGTCCCTGGTGGTGCCCTCGGCGGCGCTCCCGGCTGCGGCCCTGGCCGTGGTGGGCTCCTCCTGGACGTCAGTGAGGTGGGCGGTGGCGGGCAGGGTCAGGGCCTGGCCGTCGAAGTCGGGCGCCGTGGTGTCTGTGAGCGCCTGGGCCAGGGTCGGGGCCAGGTCGGTGAGCTGGATGAGGCCGGGCTGGTGGGTGGAGGCTCCCACCAGCAGGGAGCCGCTGGTCCCCCGGGGCGAGGTGGTACCTGCCGGGAGGACGCTGACTTGTGGCCCGGGGTCCTCGTTGTCAGCCAGGGAGGCGATGACGACCCGGGTGCCCGCAGGCGCGGTGGCCAGCGTGGTGGACAGGGCCTGGGCCAGGGAGCGCAGGCGGGCGGCGTCATCGGGAGCGTCGCCTCCGGTCGTGGCAGTGGTGTCGTCTGTGGTGTCGTGGGTGCTGCCGGGCGTCGTGGTGGCGGGCTGGGAGGCTGGTGAGCCGGGCTCCGCCGAGCCCTGCGGGGTGGCATCCACCAGGACCAGCCCGGTCGGGTCGGCGCCCGTGAGTCCTGCCAGGGCCTCCTCCAGCGTGGTTGTGGACTGCGCGCCCAGGGTGTGGCGCGCGCCCTGGCCGACGGCTGAGGTGCGGACTCCCTGGGTGCTGAGGTGGTCGGCCAGCTGGCGGGAGGTGGCGGTCCCGCTGCCGGAGGCGGTGGGCTCCCAGGTGCAGGCCCTGGAGCCCTCCACGGCGCGCACCCGTGTTCCTGCGGTCAGGGTGAGCCAGCCGTCGGCGGGGCAGGTGCGGTCGGCGGGGGTGCGCACGGCCAGGTTCAGCGGCTCATTGGAGGTCGCGAAGCCCAGGACGGTGCTGGCGGCCTCGGCGGTGGTGGCGTCCTGGGAGCCAGCCAGGCCGGTCAGGTCTGACCAGGTGAGGTTGTCGGTGCCCAGCACAACCAGCGGGGCCCTGGAGGCACCCGGTGCGGCCCGCTCGGTCGCGAAGGCGGTGCCGACGGCGGACAGCACCATGCCGACCACCACCAGCAGGATGAGAACGTAGACGACGACACGCACCCAGCGTTGCTGGCGGCTTCGTGGTCTCACGGTCCCAGCCTACGTGGGGCACGGACGGGATCGGCTGGTCCGACTCCCTGCTGTGTAGGGCGGGCGGCCTCAGCGTCCTGGCCCTGTGGGTACCCCACGGGCGCCCCGGGTCCTGAGTTCTCGCGATCCCGCAGTCTGATCAGCGGATGCCAGCCGGAACCAGTGGTAGCCTGCCAAGAGAGGACGTGAGGTAGGGCACCACAGGAGGGAGATGCCATGTCTGAGCACCGAGGCTACGGGGGACGTGACCCGCAGGAGGCGGCCCACGGGGCAGCCGCCCGGATCGACGCCATGGCGGGCGATGCTGAAAGGCGCAGGGTCATGAGGTGAGCTGGGATGGGCGGGACGCCCCTGGTGCCGGGAGGAGGCAGTTTGGGGCGCTCCACATCACGCCCGACGGTCCGGAGTACATCTAGGGCGGTGGTCTCAAGCAGCAGAACGCTCAGCGAGCCGCCAGGTGGCGGGGAGCCCCGTGGAGATGGGGCTGAGGAAGGAGCAGCGACGGCGCGTGTCTCAGGCGCAGCACCGGGCCCGTGGAGATGGGGCTGAGGAAGGAGCTGTCATGGCGGGCGAGGGAGCACCGGTGCCTGTGCCTGGTAGTGGGGTCTGGTGGCGTCGGGTGGTGCGCGCGGTGGTGGTGGCTGTTGTCCTGGTGCTGGTGGCGGCGGGTGCGCGTCTGTGGTGGGAGAACCCCTCGAGGCGCAGCGTGGAGCTGCCCGAGGGGATCGAGCAGGGGGTGGTGCTAGAGATGAGCAGCAGCATAGGACCGTTGTATGCCAACACAGGCTGCCTGCAGACGAAGGGGCTGCGCTCCCAGGGCCATGAGTGGGTGGGGACCATGGGCTGGTCACGGGCCGACCCTGAGACGGGCAGGCCCACCGGTGAGGAGGAGACCTTTGAGCTGCGCCTGGGGGAGAGCTTCTACGCCGAGGGCCTGGGCACGGTCACCCTCCTGGCCGTCAACCCTCCCCCGATAAGGACCCCGCTGAGTTCCGGTGACCTCCTGGGGGGCTGGACCCACCGGGTCAACATAGTCCCGGAACCCGGGGTCGTCCCCGAGGAGCCCTACTGGCGCCTCTGGCATGAGTTGCTGGAGGTGTGACTGGAGGTGTGAGCAGCGATCACACGGGCGCAGGGCACCGTGACGGGTGCGTGCAGACAGTGGTGGCCTACATGTCGCCGATGTAGGTCTTGTTGAAGTACTTCTCGTAGTCCTCCCGGGTGATGCGGATGGTCCCGCCCCCGACGCGCCCGTTGCCCGGCACGGGGTTGGTGTCCCAGGGATTGTAGAGGGTGACGTACTCGTCATTAATATCGACCACCGTGTAGGCGTGGCTGTCCCAGACCTGGAAGTCTCCCTCCTGGTCGCCCGTGTCGATGCGGCCGTTGCCGTTGGTGTCGACGGTGGCCTGGACCGTGCTGCCGTCGCTGAAGTCCCCGCGCGCGGTGCCACCGACCACGACCCTGCGCTCCTCCACGGCCTCCTCGATGGTGTCCCACTCCTCCTCGGTGTACTCGTGCTGGTTGTAGTGGCGGGGGTAGGGGAGGAAGCCCCACCTGCCCCACCCCCAGCCGTCGGTGCTGACCGTCTGCGTGCCCTCGCCCGAGAGGGCCTCCATGGGATCTGTGGGGTCGCCGCCCTTGACGTCCTCCGGGTCCCTGCCCTGCTGCTCCAGGTAGAGGGCGTAGGCGCGCTCGTAGATGTTGATGATGCTGGGGAAGCCCTTGTCGGTGCCCTGGTTGCCAAAGAGGTAGAAGTCGTCCACGGTGATCTCGACCTCCTGGTCGCCGTCGTGGAAGGTGACCACGAAGGCGTTCTGGGACTCCTCCCACCGCACCTGGTCGCGCAGGGCCTGGCGGCCCTCCTCGGTGTCGGAGTAGGCCTGCAGCACCGCCAGCAGGTAGCAGTCACCGATGTTCTCCTGCTCCACGCTGTCCCACTCGGCCGTGCCGTCGGCCTGCTGACGGATCCGCTCGATGTCGCTGTCCCGGAGCTCAAAGGTCGTCCACTTGTTGATGTCGGAGTCGTCGGTGTCCACAGTGGCTGTGCCCAGTGTGGTGGCGGCCTGGGTGGCGGCGTGGTGGACCTCGGCGCGCAGGGCCTGGTAGGTGGCGGCGAGGCTGGCCAGGCCTGCGGCTGCGGGCCCGGCGGCCAGGGGGTTGCCCAGGGCGCTGCCCACCAGGGACTCGGCCTGGGCGCGCAGCCCCACGCGTATTTCCCGCGGCTCTCTCACGCGTAGTGCCGCGCCTTATCCCGTTCCAGGTAGGGGGAGCCCTCCGGGGCAGCACCCTCACACGTACTGCCGCGCCACCCCCACGGCCTCGGCCCCGTAGCTCCCGCCAAAGAGGAAGGCGTGGATCATGAGCAGGTGCAGGGAGTGCAGGCCCACCCGCTCGCGCCACCCGGCCGCCAGCGGTGACACCTCGTGGTAGGCGGCGTAGATCCGCTCCAGGTGCCTCTGCCCGAACACCCCCAGTGCCGCCAGGTCCGTCTCCGCGTGCGCCCCCTGGGCCATCGGGTCAATGAGGACGCCGACGACGTCGGGCACCTCCCCGTCGGTGTCCCGCCGGGTGCTGGCCCGGCCGGTTCCCGCCCCCAGCGGCCCCACCCCGGCCTCTGGCGGCGCCCAGCCCAGGGTGTGGGACACCGGCACCCACAGCACGTTGCCGCACCACAGGTCCCCGTGGGTGCGCGCCACCGCCACCTCCTGGCTGCGCTGCTGCGCGCCAGCACGGACCAGGCCGGGCTGGTCGGCGTCGAAGTCGCCGTCCACCAGCCTGGCGCACAGCCTCTCGATGACGCGGGCGCCCTGGGTGCTGATTGACCCGTTGTCCCTGGAGGCCCCCAGGTAGGCGAGCACACGGTCCTCAGCGTAGAACTCCCCCCAGCGGCGCTGCGCACCGGGGTCCTCGAACCGTCGCAGCCGGATGTCGCTGCGCCCCATCTGAGCCACCCCGTCCCAGTCAGGTGGGGCCGCGCCGAAGGCGGGCGCTCCCGCCGCGTGCGTGACGGCCAGCGCCCGGCCAAAGGCCTCGGCCGCACTCGCCGTGACCCTGGTCGTGGCCAGGCGGGGCTCCTCCAGCCAGCCGGGGCCGGTGGTGGCCGGGACCACGTGGGCGCCGCCGTCGGCCATGGCCTGGGCCAGCCACCACAGCCCCTGCGCCTCCAGGAGTGTGGAGACGGGGCCGTCGTCGTGCTTGCGGAACGTGCTGGGGGAGGGCGCTGTCATAGGGCCAGCCTGCCAGGTACGGTGCGGCGCCGCGCGCTCCCGGCCTACCGTGCCACCATCCCGCCCGGCCCCGATACCCTGTGACCATGCCCGATGCTGACACTCCCACCTGGTCCTTCCTTGGCCCGGCGGGCACCTTCACCGAGATGGCCCTGCGCCAGGTGGCCCCCTCGGACGTGGTGCTCGACGCCTGCCAGGACGTGCCCACCGCCCTGGATCACGTCCGCTCCCGTGTGACTGAGGCCGCCGTCGTGCCTATCGAGAACTCGGTGGAGGGCGGGGTCAACGCCACCCTCGACAACCTCGTGGCCTCCACGCCCCTGGTCATCGCCGCCGAGGTGGCGGTGCCCGTCACCTTTGTCCTGGCGGGGCGGCCGGGCACGACCCTGGAGCAGGTGGCCGCCGTGGCCACCCACCCCCACGCCTGGGCCCAGTGCCGGGGATGGGTGCGCCGCAACCTGCCGGAGGTCGCCTACGTGGCGGCTACCTCCACCTCGGCGCCGGCCCGTGCCCTGGCCGACCCGGACCAGGACCCCGGCTTTCAAGCGGTCCTGTGCAACCCGCTGGCCGCCCAGGACTACGGCTTGGAGGTCATCGCCGCAGGTGTGGCAGACAACCCCGACGCTGTCACCCGGTTCGTCAAGGTCACCCGCCCCGGGCGCGTGGGCCAGGTCACCGGGCGGACAAGACCACCCTCATGGTCCAGCTCCCCCACGACCGCTCCGGCGCCCTGCTGGACATGCTGGAACAGTTCAGTGCCCGGGGCGTCAACCTCTCGCGCATCGAGTCCCGGCCCGTGGGGACTCCCTGGGCCGCTACCGCTTCTCTATCGACGTCGAGGGCACGTCCGCGAGGAGCGGGTCCAGGCCGCCCTCATCGGCCTGCACCGCACCTGTCCTGTGGTGCGTTTCCTGGGCTCCTACCCCCGCCTGGACGCCCGGCCGGTCGTGGTGCCCGCAGGCACCAGCGACAAGGACTTCATGGTGGCCCGCTCCTGGGTGGCTGACGTCCTGGAGGGCAGGGCGCTGTGACACACCGGTCCTGGCTGCCGGGCTAAGGCAGCGCCGGGACCTTGGCCGCCGGGTGTGCGGGGTCGTCCAGGTTGGTGGCAAGGCGGTGGCGGGAACCTAGGTGCGCGGTCAGGTGACGTGGCGCTAGGCGAGCCAGTCCCTCACCCAGCGAAGCGCCTCCTCCACGATGCTGCGCTCGACGATACCTATGCGTTCGACAAGCCTCTTGCGGGAGATCGTGCGCACCTGCTCAGTCATGGCGAAGGAGTCCTGCGGCAGTCTCCCACCACGAGGAATCCGCACGTGGTTCGGCCACCCTCGGTCGATGGAGGTCACCGGGACGGTCACGACAAGCGTTGTCACAGCCTCGTGGTAATGGGCACCGGAGATGACGAGCACGGGGCGTCGCCCAGCCTGCTCACGTCCGACCGACGAGTCCGGAGCCGCCCACCACAGCTCACCGGTGCGGGGTTGGGGCATCAGCTCCACGCGTCTGACTCCCAGTCCGCGAGCTCGGCGAGGTAGGCCTCGTCCGGCGGGTTGGCCTCCATGGCTGCCTTGAGGTCGGCAAAACGCAGCTCGCGCTCCGCAGCCTCAGTCATCGTACGGATGGCGACGTCCATGGTCACGCCCTGGCGCTTAGCGAGCGCGAGGACTGCGTCGCGGGTACTGGTCTCGACCTTGATCGTCGTCGCCCTAGTCATACTTCTAGTATGCCCGACAGGGATACTTTCCGCCATGGCTGTTGCAGCAGACCTCCTCTCCCCGGTTAACGAGCACGTGAGAGCGGCCGAGACGCGACATGACTACAGCCTGTGCCGAGCGTCCACCTGTGACACGTCCAGGGGGCGCCAGCACGCCGCCGGGCAGGAGCGCACAGAGGTCGAGAGACACGTCTGGGGGTGCCGACATCCTAGGGGCGTCGGATGAGCAGCGCGCCGTGGGTCAGCCTCACCCGCACGCCCCGGGTCGGCGGCAGGAGGTCCCCGTCAACCTCTACCAGCATCGGGGTGCTCACGCGCACGGCGACGTCCCTGCCCTGGCGCCGCACGACGCGCCCGGTGGCGCGCGTGGGGTTGGCGTAGGTGGCCGCGCGCGGTGGGAGGACCTGCCGGGCCAGCGAGCTCCAGCCCAGCACACCGCCGACCGTGTCGATGGCGGCCACGTCCAGCAGGCCGTCGTCGGGCGGGTGTCGCGCAGCAGCGTGATCCCTGCTGGCAGCATGCCGCCGTTGGCGATGAGCAGGGTGCGGGCGGTGAACCTCTCCACCGACCCCCGGCGCCGGGGCTGCCGAGGCTGAGGACCAGGTCCATGCGGGGGAAGCGCAGGTTCTCCACCGCGGCCAGGGCGTAGGCCCCCATCCGATCCGGGCCTTGAGGCCGGGGCGAGTGGAGGCGACCAGCCCGGCGTCGAAGCCGATCCCCGACACCACCATGCAGGCGTGCTCCCGTCCCAGGGAGGGGCGTGCCCATCCCCCGGGGGCTGGACAGGGACAACGGGGCGGCAGCTGCGTCGGTGCCGGGGGCTGCACCGCTGGCGCGGCGGCTACCACTGCGGCTGAAGGTGCTGGCCTGGTCCGGCGGCACGCCGTCATCCACCTCGGCCTGTGCAGGCTGCGTCTCACGCCGGGCGGTCAGCGCGCTCAGGGCGCCGCCCGAGCCCGCTGGGGCGGGCGAGTGGGTGCTGCTGCGCATACCGGGCAGGACCGGGCCGGTGAGAGCCGGGTGGCTACCCGGCTCATCGGCCGGGTCGGTGCGTACCCAGGCGAGGTCGGTGGGCCGTGACGTGCCGTGCGCAACCAGGCGGGCCGCCGCCGACAGGTCGCCGACCGGCAGGCGCAGGTTGCGGGCCGCGAGGTTGGCGGTGCCTGTGGGCAGGATCCCCATCTCGACGCCGGTGCCCGCCAGCCCGGCTGCCACTGAACGCACGGTCCCGTCCCCCCCGGCGGCAACCACGAGGGCGGCCCCCGACGCGACGGCCAGCCGCGCCTGGGTGGCCCCGGTCTCCGAGGTGGTCGTCTCCAGCCAGACCGGTCTGCGGTACCCCGCCTCGCACAAGGTGGTGTCCAGGAGGTCCCGGACCGCATCGGTGACCTTCTGCTTGGAGGGGTTGGCCACCACGCAGGCGAGGGGGCTGCGTGGGCTCCTGCGTCCATGGGGCAGGCTACACAGGAGTCCTGGGCTAGGGTGCGCCTCATGGCTGACACACCTGGTGCCCGGGCTCGTCGCGCCCTTGTCATCGTTGACGTCCAGCCCACCTTCTGCGAGGGCGGCGCCTTGGCCGTGCCCGGGGCGAGGCCGTGGCCCACCGCATCGCCGCCTACGTCGCTGCTGCAGGGGACGACTACGGCCTGGTGGTCACCACCCAGGACTGGCACATCGACCCCGGCGACCACTTCTCTGCCGACCCGGACTATGTCGACACCTGGCCCCCGCACGGGGTGGCCGGGACCCCGCAGGCCCGCCTGCACCCGGCGCTGTCGGGGCTGCGGGCCGACGCAGCGCTGCGCAAAGGGCACTACTCGGCTGCCTACTCCGGTTTTGAGGCGGTCGCTGACGACGGGGCTGACCTGGAGGCCCTGCTCAGGACATGCGGTACCGAGGTGATCGACGTGGTCGGCTTGGCGCAGTCGCACTGCGTGAAGGAGACTGCTCTGGACGGGGTCGCCCGTGGCTACCGGGTACGGGTCCTCACCGACCTGACCGAGCCGGTGAGCCCCGGACTGGGCCGGGCAGCCCGGGAGGTGATGGCTGCCGCAGGGGTTGAGCTGGTGAGGTCGGGCCTGGTGCCAGGCGCCTAGCCGCTCCCAGCCTGGGAGGGTGGGCAAGCCGGGCACACTAGGCGGGCTGGCGGCCAGGGGCTGGACGGCAGGTCTGTGCGGGCTTAGGCGGCCTGCGGTACCTGGACAGGCCGTACAGGCAGGCCCGCCTGGGTGGCCAGGGCGGAGATCAGCTCGGCCAGGCGTGCAAAGTCCGGACCTCGGGAGGAGGAGCTGCGGTATACCAGGCACAGCTGGCGTACCGGTACTGCTCCGGCCGCGTCAGGGGCGAACCGGGCCACGGCGTAGTCCTCCTGGGACCCCAGCATGCGTAGGGCGCCTTCGGGGACGACGGTGACACCCGTGCCGTGGGTGACCATACGGATGACGGTGGACAAGGTGGTTGCCACGGCGACCGGGGGCTGGGTCCCGTAGGACTGGCACAGCGCCAGGGCCTGGTCACGCAGGCAGTTGCGCTCGTCCAGCATGAGGAGGGGGTAGTTGTCGAGCTCGCGGGTGCTCAGGTCGGTGCGACCTGCCCAGGGGTGGTCCCTGGCCGTGAGTACCATCAGCGGCTCGTCGAACATCGGGATGGCCGTGGTGCGCTGGACCTCTGAGTCGAGGGTGATGATGGCGGCATCCAGGCGCCCCTGGTTGAGCAGCTCCAGGATGTCGCTGGTGACCATCTCACGCAGCTCGAGCTCCATCTGGGGCAGCTGGTCGGCCAGGCCGTCCATGAGCACCGGAGCCAGGTAGGGGGCAATCGTGGGGATGACACCCAGGCGCATGGAGCCGGTCAGGACTGCGCCCTGGCTGGCGACGGCCTCGCTGAAGGCCTCTGCCGCGAGCACGGCCTCCCGTGCGAAGGGCAGGAGGGCCTCGCCCAGTGACGTCACCAGCACGCGCCGGGTGGTGCGTTCCACGAGCTCGCCGCCGACCCGCTTCTCCAGCGCGGTGATGGCCTGGGAGAGGCTGGGCTGGCTGACGCTGAGGGCGGAGGCTGCCTCACCGAAGTGCTGGTGGTCGCACAGTGCGACGAAGGCTCTCAGCTGTGAGAAGGAGGGGAGAGCAGAGGTAGGCATTGGGTCACGTCCTGTTGTCGCGGTAGAGGTCTGGTGGAAGATGCCTGGTGGCCGGGGCGGAAGGCTGGTGACTTGGGTGGCGGGTGAGCGGGTGGTGAGTGAGAAGTGAAGCCGAAGGAGGTGGGAGGTTTTTCTTACAAGAGAGCACTATAGGGTACGCCTCACCAATAACGTTACTTTCACAGGTGATATGAGGCGCGTATTATCGTCTAGTCGTCGTCTGTGCCGTTCGCGCCGACCCCGGGCTGCGGGGACGGCGCGCGGACCAGGGTCGGCTCTGGCTACACTCGCTCTATGATCGACCTGCGTGCGCTTCGCGAGAACCCCGAGCCCTTCCGTGTCAGCCAGCGTGCTCGTGGCGCGGACGCCGGGCTCGTGGACCAGGTTCTGGCGGCAGATGAGGCGCGTCGGCAGGCCCTGGGGACCTTTGAGGGGCTGCGTGCGGAGCAGAAGGCCGTCTCTCGCTCCGTGGGCAAGGCCGCGCCGCAGGAGCGCCAGGAGGTCCTGGCCCGGGCCAAGGCGCTGGCGGAGCAGGTCAAGGAGGCTGAGGCGGCTTCCAGCCGGGCCGCCGCCGACCTGGAGGAGCTGGCCCTCCAGCTGCCCAACCTCATTGCCGGGGCCCCCAGTGGGGGGGAGGAGGACTTCGTCGTCCTGCGGCACGAGGGCGGACAGCCCCGTGACTTCGCCGCTGAGGGCTTCCAGCCTGTGGACCACCTGACCTTGGGCGAGGGGCTGGACATGATCGATACCCGTCGTGGGGCCAAGGTCTCCGGCTCGCGTTTCTACTTCCTTAAGGGGTGGGGCATGCGTCTGGAGCTGGCCCTGATGACGGCGGCCCTGGACCGGGCGCTGGCTCACGGCTTCACCCCCATGACTACCCCGACACTGGTGACCCCTCAGATCATGGGCGGCACGGGCTTCCTTGGCGCCCACAGCGACGAGATCTACTACCTTCCGGCTGACGACCTCTACCTCACCGGGACCTCGGAGGTGGCGCTGGCCGGCTACCACACTGACGAGATTCTGGACCTGGCCAGCGGCCCGCGGCGCTACATGGGCTGGTCTACCTGCTACCGGCGTGAGGCCGGGGCCGCGGGCAAGGACACCCGGGGCATCATCCGGGTCCACCAGTTCAACAAGGCGGAGATGTTCTCCTACTGCCGTCCTGAGGAGGCGGAGCAGGAGCACCAGCGGCTGCTGGCCATGGAGGAGGAGATGCTCGCTCTGGTCGGCCTGCCCTACCGGGTCATCGACACCGCTGCGGGCGACCTGGGCTCATCGGCGGCCCGCAAGTTCGACTGCGAGGCCTGGCTTCCCACCCAGGAGAGGTGGATGGAGGTCACCTCCACCTCCAACTGCACTACCTTCCAGGCCCGCCGCCTGGCCGTGCGCGAGCGCCGTGAGAGCGGCACCGCCCCCGTGGCCACGCTCAACGGGACGCTAGCGACCACCCGGTGGCTGGTCGCGATCCTGGAGAACCACCAGCAGGCGGACGGGTCCGTACGCGTGCCCGAGGGACTGCGCCCCTACCTGGGTGGCTGTGAGGTCATCGAGCCCGCCAGGGTCCGGGCCTGAGACGGCTGCTCACCGTGCCTGACACCTCACCTGCTGCGTCCTCTGCTGCATCATCTGCTGCGTTGCCTGCCGCGCCGTCTGTCACCCGGCCCTCCGGGCCGCCCTTGCGCCTGGGCGGCGGTGGTGAAGACGCCCCGGGGCGAGGCATGCACCGGCCCCTGAGCCACGAGGAGTACCACGTGCTGGTCCAGGAGAAGGTGCGGGACCTGGACCGCCTGCACCAGTCAGGCGGGACCAACCTCGTACCCGGCCCGCGCACTGTCGTCGCCCTGGATGTGGACGGCACCGTGCTGGACATGGACGGGAGGGTCTCCGAGCGGGTCATGGCCTCTGTCGCCCGCCTGCGCTCCTACGACGTCACGGTGGTGATCGCCACCGGGCGCGGGGTCCAGGCGGCCATGCCCGTGGCCCGTTACATGGGCCTGGTCAGTGGCTGGATGGTGTGCGCCAACGGTGCGCTCACCCTGCGCCTGGACCCCCACGCCCCCGGCGGCTACGAGGTCGTCAGCTCGTGGACCTTCGACCCCACCACCGCGATCTGCACTCTCCTGGAGGCTGTCCCGGACGGGATCGTCGCTGTGGAGGACCCCGGGGCGGGGTTCAAGGTCTCCCGCCCCTTCCCTGACGGAGAGCTGATCGAGGACTACGAGGTGGTCAGTGTCGCCGACCTGTGCTCCGCCCCGGTGACCCGGGTGGTCCTGCGTGCCCCGGGTATGCCTGTGGACCGCTTCTCCGCGCTGGTTCGTGGCTCCGGCCTGCACTCGGTGGAGTATGCCGTCGGCTGGACGGCCTGGCTGGACGTGGCGCCGCAGGGTGTGACCAAGGCGAGGGCGCTGGAGGACCTGGTGCAGCGGCTGGGTACTGACGCCTCCCACGCCCTGGCTGTGGGGGACGGCTCCAACGACGTGGAGATGCTCGAGTGGGCCGGGGCGGGTGTCGTCATGGCCAGTGCCCCGCAGTGGGTGCGCGACCGGGGCGACATCGTGACAGAGCCCGTGTGGTGGGACGGCTGCGCGGCCGTCCTGGACGCCCTGGTTGAGCGAGTGAGGTAGGACGTATGCGACGTTTTCCGGCCCGTGTCCCAGCCCGTCTCCTGGGGCTGATAGGTGCTCTTGCCCTGGCTGGCGCTAGCCTGGGGGCCTGCTCCTCCGCTGAGGACCCGGGTGGCTCGGGGGCTGCAGGCGGCTGTGACACTCTTGAGCACCTGGGCACCTTTGACGACACCGTCGTCACCGTGTCGTCTGCCCTGAGCGACAGCGAGGCCGAGCGCTTTGAGGCCTCCTTGGCGACCTTCGAGGAGTGCACGGGGATCGACGTCGTCCACACCGGCTCCAGCTCCATGGAGACCGAGCTGCTGGAGGGGACCACCGGCTCTGCCTCGGTGGCGGGACAGGAGGAGGGCCAGGAGCTGCCGGACCTGGCGATCGTGCCCCAGCCCGGGCTGGTGGCCGAGCTGGCGGAGGCGGGCGTGCTCGTGGCCCTGCCCGACCAGGTCAACGCCAACATCGAGATCGGCTGGAACCGTCAGTGGGCGCAGATAGGCACCTATGACGGTACTGCCTACGCGGCACCGCTCATGGCCTCGGTCAAGTCCTTCATCTGGTACTCGCCGGTGGCTTTTGCTGAGAGCGGCTACGAGGTGCCCCGGTCCTGGGCTGACCTGGAGGCCCTGACCGAGCAGGTGGTGGAGGACCACCCGGACGGGGTGGTCACTCCCTGGTGCCTGGGTCTGGCTGACGGGGAGTCGACCGGCTGGACTATGACGGACTGGCTGGAGGACACCATGCTGGCCACCCAGGGGCCGGGTCCCTATGACACCTGGGCCAGTCACCAGTCCGCGCTTGACGACCCCTCTGCGGTCAGGGCGCTCACGGCGGTGGACGACCTGGTCCTGGCTGACGGGCACGTGGACGGTGGGCGGCAAGCCGCTGCCGCCAGGAGCGTGGAGGAGGCGGGCAGCGCCCTGCTGGAGGGTCGCTGCCTCATGCTGCACGCCTCCTCCTCCTTTGAGACCATGCTGCCCGAGGGGACCATGGTCACCGACGCCGACGGGGACAGCCCGGTGGCCTACTCCACGCCGCGCGACACGGAGGACGTCGGCAGTACCGGGGATGCTGGGAGTGCGGAGGTTCCCTCCCAGGTGCCCAGCCCGGCCGCGAGCCCGACGGCGTCCTCGGCCTCCACGACGGTGCGCACCGGTGCCGCCGTCTCCGCCTTCCTCACGCCCTCTGCCGATCGTAGTGCCGCCCCGGTGCTCGTGGGCAGCGACTACCTGGTAGCCCTGGCGCAGGGAGAGGCCCAGGCCGCGCTTATGGACTACCTGACCTCGGCGCACTGGGCGCAGGAGAGGGCCTCCCTGGGGGGCGTGGCCACCGCGCACCAGGGCGTGGACGCCTCCCAGATCCCCAGCGACGTGGCCCAGCGTGCCACGACCCTGCTGCAGTCCCGGGAGACCACGGTCCGTATGGATGCCAGTGACTCCATGCCTGCCGTGGTCGGTGCCGGGGCTCTGTGGACGGACCTGACCCGGTGGACCACGGGCGAGCTCAGCCCCAAGGAGGCCCTGTCCAGCGCGGAGAAGAGCTGGCCCCGGGAGGGCTAGCCGAGCCGCCCCGGGACGGCTGGCGGGGAACAGGTGCCTTGGGACCTGCCGCTGGCTGGCTGTGGCCTGGTAGCCTGCGGGGTAGACGACGGCGGCGCGTCTGACCACCGCACCACCTCCGCGCCGCCGTCGTCCTCAACACCACGGCACCAGGTCGAGGAGGACTGATGGGACTGGGATGGTTCGGTGCTCCGGAGCACAACCGCTGGCTGGCTGAGGAGACGCACGCACTCCTGCGGTACGCGCGCGGTGCAGCCGTGCCAGCAGGATTCGGATGGATCGGCCAGGACGGGGCGGTGGACACCTCCCACCCAGTGGAGTTGTGGATCACCGGTCGCATGACCTTCGCGTTCTCCCTGGGTGCCCTCATGGGTATTCCCGGGTGCCGACGCTACGCCGACCACGGCGTTCGGGCGCTGCGGACGGTGCTGCGTGACCATGTCCACGGCGGCTGGCACTCTGCGGTCGGACACGAGCCAGACGGCCAGGGCCACGGTGTCCCGGTGGAGGCGCAGGCCCGCAAGGAGTGCTACCAGCACGCCTTCGTCCTGCTGGCGGCCGCCACGGCTACTGCCGCTGACCGCCCCGGTGCCCACGACCTTCTGCTGGAGGCCACGGCGGTCCAGGACCGCTACTGGTGGGACGAGCGCTACGGGCTGCCGGTGGAGTCCTACGCGGCGGACTTCACCGACCCGGAGGACTACCGGGGGATCAACGCCGCCATGCACACAGTGGAGGCCTACCTGGCTACCGCTGACGTTACCGGTGACGTCAAGTGGCTGGAACGAGCTGTGCAGGTCATTGACTTTGCCGTCAACGTCCAGGCGCGCGCCAACGAGTGGCGGCTGCCGGAGCACTACAACTCTGCCTGGCGTCCTGTGCGGGACTACAACCGCGATCAGCCCGCCCACCCCTTCCGCCCCTACGGGGTCACTCCCGGTCACGGCCTGGAGTGGGCACGGCTAACCGTTCAGGCTCGGGGCGCGCTGGTGGCGCGCTCGCTACCGGTGCCGGACTGGATGCTAGACGCTGCCGAGTCCCTCTTTGACCGTGCCCGCACTGACGCCTGGAGGGCGGACGGGGCTGCGGGCTTCGTCTACACCACCGACTTCGGCGGCAGCCCGGTGGTGCGTGAGCGCATGCACTGGGTGGTCTGTGAGGGTGTTAGTGCTGCAGCCGCCCTGCGGCGGGCGCTGCTGGACGACGGTCGCGGTGAGATCAACGTCGAGCTCTACGAGCACTGCTACCGCTCCTGGATCGACTACGCCGAGGAGTTCCTCATCACAGATCCGGGCGTGTGGACCCACGAGCTGGACCAGGACAACCAGCCCTCCACCCGGACCTGGGAGGGGCATCCGGACGTCTACCACGCGCTGCAGATGACCCTTGTTCCCCGCCTGCCTGTCTGGCCGTGCCTGGGGCAGGCCCTGGCGGAGGGGCGGCTGGACAAGCCGGAGTCTGCGGTACCGGTGCACGCCCAGCAGCCTCGGCGGCGAGGGTTCTTTGGGCGCTGAGGCCGGGGCGGCGTGGGCCGGGGTGGCTGTGCTGATCTTGAGTACTCTGCTGGTGCCGACCTGGGTGAGATGGTAGAGTGACGCCCGTTCCGCCTCAGGCGGGATGTCGGAGAGGTGACAGAGCGGCCGAATGTGGCGGTCTTGAAAACCGCTGTGCGCCTGGCGCACCGGGGGTTCGAATCCCTCCCTCTCCGCGGCGGTCCACCGGACAGCGGTTCTGCGTGGGCTGTCTGTTGCCCAAGCGGGTGATGGAGATGTCGCATAGTGGCCTAGTGCGCCTCCCTGCTAAGGAGGTTGGGGTGGAAGCCCCTCGGGAGTTCGAATCTCCCCATCTCCGCCATGGTCTGATCTTCGCCACGGTCTGTGGTGAGGCCCCGTCAGGACTCCTGGCGGGGCCTTGTGCTTCCCGGAGGAGTGTCTGGTCCGGTGAGACCAGGCCGCGAGGGTGCAGTAGGGCTGGATCTCTGTGCCAAGCCTCACGAGACCTGGATTTGTCCAGCAGCGGTGCTCCGAGTAGCCTTCATTCCTGTCGGCAACGACGTGCGCCTGTAGCTCAACGGATAGAGCATCTGACTACGGATCAGAAGGTTGGGGGTTCGAATCCCTTCGGGCGCGCCACACCTCGTCATCGGCTGAAGAGTCGGAGGCGAGGTGTTTTCCATGTTTGAGGTGCTGACTTCCCGGTGCTGCGGGCACTGCCTGCTTGGTGCCCTCGCTGGCTGTCCGGTGTCCTGCTGCCCGGTGCCCTGGCGGTGACTCGGCTCCGGCTCGGGGTGGTATACGAGGTTCCAGCCTGCGGTGGTTTACGAGGTCGGGGTACGTCGTGCGACTCCCCTGCACTCCGTTGGCGCACCCTGGAGTCGTAAACCGGTACCGGGGAGTTGGCTCGTGCCCGGTAGTGGGACCTAATCCATGTCTCGACTGTCTTGGCTGACCCCGACTGTCTTGGCTGTCCCCGATCGAGCGTCCGACCGGGGACAGGAGCCTGTGTTGTCTTTTTGGCTGTGTCGGCTGGGATGGAACTGCGCAAGGATATGTGGCGCGATTTGCGGGTGACTCGATTTTGTCGTGTTGTGGTGGCGCAGGATGAACTGGGCTCGCATGCGGAGGTCAAGGCAGGCTGGCGCGGTTCTCGTTCTAGCTGACGTTTTCCGCCTCAGCATGACCTGCGTGAGCCCACCTTGCACGCTTCACGCCGGGCTGACATCGCGCAAACAACTACTCCGCCCGTGCTCCTGTCCTCCCCTAATCCTGGCTCGCCTTGCCGGTGGGGCACACCACCCCAACATCACTGGTAGGGCGGAGGCGGTGGGGCCGCCCGTTCTTACTGGTGAGGCCTGGCTGTTTTCCTCTCGGCCGATGCTGATCGAACAAGCCCTCGCCTGCACCACAGGTTTCCTGGGTGGGTCGCGTGGGGCTGGGTTCCTGGGTGGGTAGCGTTGGGGCTGGGTTCCTGGGTGGGTTGCGTTGGGGGCTGGGTTCCTGGGTGGGCGACGTGGGAGTTAACTCTCCGGATGGATTGTGTGTGAGCGGATGCATGTGACCCGGCTCAGGGGACCGCACGCTGCGGCGCCCCCTGAGCCGGGCCAGTACTTTCTCAGGCCACTACCGCCTCAGGCGGCCTGGTCCTCAGGCATGGCCAGGGGGTCCGTGGGGCAGACCTGCCCTTCCTGCGGCAGCGTCCCCTCCGTGAGGAAGGTGTTGATGGCCTGGGTGGAGCACGTGTTGCGACCGACCGAGCCGTGCAGCGCCTCGTTGACGGACAGCAGGTGCCCGGCCTCGAGCTGGTCCGCCAGGGCCACCGACCACGGGTAGGGGGTCTGGGAGTCGTCGTAGACACCGACCACCAGGATCGGGTCCGATCCCGAGGCGCTCAGGGGTGCGGGGTCCCGGGCGTCCTCCGCGTGCCCCCAGCCGTGGCAGAAGGCGTCGATGTAGGCGCGCGTGTCGTTGTAGAAGAACGGGTAGGACTCCTTGAGGTCGGCGGCGTGCGCGTCCCACGTGGCCTCGTCCCCGGTGTCGGGGTAGTCCGAGCAGTGCACACCGTAGAAGGCGAAGTTGCTGTTCCAGTCCTGGGCGACCTGCTCGGGGGTCGGCAGCTGCTCCTGGACCCCGCTGTCCCCGCCGACCAGCGAGGAGACCGTCATGACGTTATCCACGAGGGTCGTCCCGTTGCGCTCGTTCATGGCCTGGGCCAGGCCCTCGGTCAGGTAGGGCCAGTAGCCTTGGTTCTGCGTGGTGATGCGCAGGATAAGGTTGAGCATCTGCTCCCTGTCGAGCCCGAACGGCTGGTCGTCAACAGGTAGGGGGTCGGCATCCAGACCAGTGAGGAAGGTGTCGAGCTGGTCGAGCGCCTCCTGTGTGGTGCCGCTCAGCGGGCACCCCTGCTCCCCCAGGCAGGACTCTACGTAGGTGCGCAGCGTGTACTCGTAGTGGGCGACGTTGTCGGCGTGGACCTGGGAGCGTGTGATGGAGGGGTCCATGGCGCTGTCCAGCACCGTGCGCCCCACTCGGTCCGGGAAGAGGTCGGCGTAGAATGCGCCCAGGTAGGTGCCGTAGGAGATCCCCAGGTAGTTGAGCTTCTGGTCACCCACCACCTGCCGCATGACGTCCATGTCCCGGGTCACCGTGACGGTGTCCATGTGGTCCAGGATCTCAGGCACCTCCGAGTAGGTCTCGCAGGCTGAGGCGTATTCCTGCCCAACGGCCACCATAGCCTCTGCACTGTCGGCCTGGGACCGCATGGTCATGAGCTCCATAGGGCCAGCCGGGCTGCTTGCCTCCAGGTCCTCCTCGCTGCTGAGGCCGAGGAGGGCGGCGGCCACGGCAGGGTCGTTGCCCTCTTGCTCCCGGGCACGCAGGTCCTCAAGATAGGCGGCCACATCCTCCTGGCTCCAGCAGGTCAGCGGTGTCGAGCTGCCCACGCCCCGGGGGTCGAAGCCGATGACGTCGTAGGTGGACAGGGTCTCCGGGGTGAAGAACGTGGAGGCTGCGGGGACGAGGTCAACGCCGCTGCCGCCGGGGCCGCCGGGGTTGAGGAACAGGGAGCCGCCCTCGGCGTCGCCGTCGGAGGCGGGCAGCCTCTTGAGGGCCAGGGTGATGGTCTGCTCGTCGGGCTGGTCGTAGTCCAGCGGCACCGTGAGGGTGGCGCACTCGTACCCCTCGCTGCCGTCCTCGCAGCCGACCCAGGCCAGGCCCTGGTCGTAGAAGCGCTGGAGGCCTGGGCTCGCGGCGCCAGGGGTGGCGGGAGAGGGCGCCGAGTCGGAACCCGACGATGACGTGCCTGGCGCGGCCGAGTCGGTAGCGCTGCTGCCCGGGTCCGGGGCAGGGTCCCCGGCGGCCGATGCCGAGGACAGGGGAAGGAAGGTAGCCAGAGGCAGCGCCAGACCCAGGGCCAGGGCACCCGAGGCCAGGCGTGACAGGCGGGAGTGTCTGTGTCTCATGGCGTCATCATTGCGTGACCAGCGGGAGACTCTCTCATCCTTTCGGATGAGATCACGATACGGTCTCGTCCTCCCTCGGAGGGGGTTGGAAGGCGGCCGGTCCTGGCGACCCCGGCGACAGTCGCATCTTCCCCCGGGGCCTAGAGACAGAGCGCACCTGGCCAGCGTCCGTAGGAAGTCCCCTCCGGGCGGCTTGGACCCTGACCCGGTTAGCGGCCGTACAGGCTCGGTGGTGCCCACGCGAGCTGGAGCACTCGCACGCCTTCGTCGCGGGTGATGAGGCGTGCCCGCCCGGGGGGCCCGGGCACAGGCTTCTGCCGACCCAGCAGCGGCCCCTCCTCCGGGTTGCCCGGGAGCATGATCCCGGGCGTGGACAGGTCGGTGAGCGTCTGCATGACCGGCTCGAACATGCCACGGGTGGCCCCACCGATACGCCGGGTCAGCACCAGGTGCAGGCCGATGTCCTGAGCCTGGGCCAGCAGGGGCTGGAGGACGAGCAGCGGGTTGGTCTGGCCTGTGACGACCAGGTCGTAGTCGTCCACGAGCAGGTAGATCTCCGGCCCCTCCCACCACGATCGGTTACGTAGTTGCTCGGGAGTCACCTGTGGCCCGGGCAGCCGTCGCTGGAGGTAGTCGTACAGGCTGCGGAGCTCCCCGGTGGCGGCATCACGGGTCGTGAGGTAGGCCAGCATGTGCTCTTCTGAGACCTCACCCAGCAGGGAGCGCCTCAGGTCGAGGACTAGAAGCCGCGCCTGGTCGGGCTGGTGGCACCGGCTCAACTCAGCCGCCAGGGCGCGCAGGAAGGAGGACTTGCCGGTCTTGGCGTCGCCGAGCACGATAAGACTGGGGTCCTTGCGCATATCAAGTTCCACCGGTGCCAGGCGGGCCTCGTCGAGGCCGATCACAGGCCCGGAGCGGGCGGGCACCCGCTCTCGCAGCGCGGCCAGTTCCACACGGGTGGGCAGAAGGCGGAGCTTAGGTCCGGGTGCGCCCTTCCACGCGCTGGCCACTGCGCGGCAGGCCTGCTCCACGCCCTGGGCCAGGGAGGCCGGGGCATGGTCGCCGTCGATGCGCGGCAGGGCCAGGAGCATGTGGTGGCCCTGGGCGTCAAGGCCACGCCCTGGTCTGCCCTGAGGTACGGTCTGGGCCACCTTGCGGCCGTGCTCGGAGTCAGCAGCGTCACCCATGCGCAGCTCGATCCTGGTGCCAATCAGGTCGCGGATCTGGGGGCGCACGTCCATCCACCGCACCGAGGACAGGACGAAGTGGACACCCAGGGCTAGTGCCCGTGAAGCCAGATTCATCATCTGCGCCGCGACATCCTCGAAGTCCGCGCGCAGGGTGCCCCAGCCGTCCACGACCAGGAAGATGTCCCCGTACCCGTCGTCGAGGTTCCCGGCGGAACGCTGGTGGCGGTAGGTCTGGATGGAGTCCACCCGGTTGGCCCGGAAGTAGCGCTCCCGGTCGTCAAGCAGGGAGGAGATCTCAGCCATGATCCGGTTCACCACGTCAGGGTCGTCGCGGGTGGCCATGCCCGCCAGGTGGGGCAGGTCCTGCATGGTGGCAAAGGTCCCGCCACCCAGGTCAATGACGTAGACCTGCACCTCGGCCGGGGTACGGGTGAGGGCCAGTCCCATCAGGAGCGAGCGCAGGGCGGTGGACTTGCCTGACAGGGGAGCACCGACCACCGCCACGTGCCCGCCCGCCCCGGACAGGTCCACGGTGAAGTGCTCCCGACGCTGCTCCAGGGGGATGTCGGTGACCCCCAGGGGCACCACCAGGTCACCGCGTGACCTCCAAGAGGGGGAGACCAGCCCCAGGGCGTCGTCAGTCACCAGGTCGCCCGTCAGGGAGTCGAGCGTCTCACTGACCTCCAGGGGCGGCAGCCAGATCTGGTGGGCAGGAGTGCCGTGCCCCGCCATCCGGCTCACGGCGATGTCCAGCATGGACATGTCTGCGTAGGGTCGTCGTGGGAGTCGTTACCGTCCGCGGCGCCGGTGTCCGCAGTCAATGGCGCAGCGGGTGGCGTGACGGGCGGCGGGGCGGTGGCGGGGGAGGTGGGGCTGCTGCTCCAGGGCCAGCGGGCACCGCGCCAACAGCCGCCTCGACAGCCCTGACAGTCTCAGCGGCCGTGAAGGGGACCACCTCGACCGGGCCGGTGGGCTGAGGGGCAGCAAGGACCTCCTCGCCCCAGTGCGGCTGCGGGGAGGGGCGTGTGGGTGGCGGCCTGCCACGTAGGCGGCCCGGAAGCGGGTCATAGTCTGGTTGTCGCTCTTGAGGAAGCCCGATCCAGGCAGGGAGGGTAGCTCGTAGGCGTCGGTGACCCCCAGGACCACACGGGACTCCATGGCGGAGAAGGTGCGCAGGCCGATCCGGTAGGACAGGTGGGAGTCCAGGCCGCGCAGCCGCCCCTCGTCCAGGCGCTGGGAGGACATGAGCAGGTGGACTTGCAGGGAGCGGCCCAGGCGGCCGATAGCCACGAAGGAGTCGATGAGCTCGGGCCTGGCGGACAGCAGCTCGGAGAACTCGTCGAGGATGACCAGCAGGGCGGGCAGGACAGGGCCGTTGTGGCGTCCCGCGCGCCGGGCCTCCTCGTAGTCGGAGACGTTGGCGTAGTTCCCGGTGTCGCGCAGGATCTCCTGGCGTCTCACCATCTCTCCACGCAGGGCCTCCTCCATGCGGTCAACCAGGTCCAACTCGCTCTCCAGGTTGGAGATCATGGCGGACACGTGGGGGAGCTCGGACATGCCGGCGAAGGTGGCTCCGCCCTTGAAGTCAACCAGGACAAAGTTGAGCTGCTCGGGTGAGTGGGTCAGTGAGAGTGCCAGGACCAGCGTACGCAGGACCTCTGACTTGCCCGAGCCTGTCGCCCCCACCAGCAGCCCGTGGGGACCCATCCCGCCCTCGGCCGACTCCTTGATATCCAGGCTCACTGCCTCTCCCTCCGGGGTGACTCCGAAGGGGACGCTGAGGCGCTGGTCGCCGCTGCGCCGCACCCACTGGCGCTGCGGGTCGAAGTCCCGTACGTCGCCCAGCCCGAGCAGTTCCATGAGGTCGGCCGAGCGACTAGGGTCGGAGGTGCCCACCGGTGCGGAGACCACCTCCTCCCCAGCCGTGGTGAAACGCGCGGCCAGACGGCGGGCCACCGCCTCGGCTTCCTCCGTGCTGAGCAGGTCGACCACGACTGGGACGGGGTCCTGACCCGCAGCCAGGAGCTGCGCCTCCGGCTCGCCTGCTCCAGCGGCACCAGGAGACAGAACCAGGCGCATCCTGGTCTGTGACACTGTGTGCGACGGGGCCTCTACCAGTTCGACCACCGTGACGCCGGGCAGGTCTGCCTGCGCGGCCAGCGGTGAGGACGGGGAGATGCGAGAACCGTCAACCACGACGAGGACATGAGGCTGTGGCCTGTCGGCCTCCTGGTTCTCCTGGAAGGAGAGGCCGTGCCCCTCCAGTGCCCCCGGCAGCCTGTCGGCCAGCTCCTCCAGCGAGGCGGCGATGAGACGGGCAGGACCGGCGGCATCCTCCACCCGCTCGGACCAGGCGTGGGGAGCCCATTTGACCCATTCCCATGCTGGAAGGCGTTCCTGGGCGGCCACCACGACCACGCGCAGCATGCTGGGCGGCGTCAGGGTCATGAGGTGGGCGAGCAGCGCCCTGGCCTGTGCCCGGGTGGACTCGCCCGCTCCCGCGATCTCGAGATGAGAGATACCGCTCAGGGAGGTGCTTAGCGGGAGGGCGTCCACATGGGTGTGGGTGTCCAGGAAGCGGCGCATCGCCGACTCGCACACCGGGTCCGGGCTGGCCAGCGCGCCCACTTCCTCCGCCTCCAGCCTGGCCGCCAGCGGCTGGGTGGAACGTCCCACCCGGACCCTCAGCGGGTCCGAGCCAGAGCGGGCGCGCTCCCACACGCGCACACCCTGGTGGGCCAGGAACGGCAGCGCCTCAGGGTCCGGCAGGAGGGAGAGGGCGCGACGGCGCTGGAGCGCGGCCGTGCTGCGCACAGTGTCACGGACCTCCGAGAGGTAGGCCAGGTACTCCCGCCGCTGGTTGGCGACGTTGTTCCTGTGCTGCCGGACCTGGCGGTAGATGTTGGCCGCCACCATGGACAGCATCGCGACCACCATGCCGCCACCCATGAACATCATCCGGGTGTTGCTGCTGTTAGACACCGCCATGAACACCATGACGCCCATCGAGCCCGTCAGCGGCAGCACCATGGCCAGCGTGCTGGTCGTGTCCTGGGGGATGATGGCGTTGGGAGGCGCCTTGACCTCGATCGTCTCGGTCGGGGCCTCCAGGGCCTCGGGTCCGCTGGCAGTGTCGTCGTTCAATCGGGGCCTTCCGTCGGGGGCCGGGACAGCCAGCAGATGACAGTCAGCGGATGAGACGTGCCATCCGCTTCTGCCACTGCGTGCTCGCTCGATAGAATCGTGACTACCCTACCCACAGTAGTGGCTGGCCCGGTGGCCTGTCCTGCGTCCTGCCGACCCTGCCCCGTCACCCTTGGAGCGTGTACCCGGAATGAGTACGACCAGCACGCACGTGACCCTCGTGCATGAGGGGGAGCGGCTCGACGTGGCCGTGCGCACCGGGACGACAGTTGCCGCGCTCCTGTTCTCCCAGACTGCCCGCCTAGGCTTCCAGGAGGTCAGCGTCACGACGGCGGACGGGGGCTACGTGGGCGGCAGTGCCGTCCTGGGCGCCGACGTGCCGGAAGGCTCCGTGCTCCTCCTTGGTGACGACGGACCCCGTCTGGGTGCAGGCAGAAGGGGTCGGCTGCTCCAGGCTGCTGGACAGGTCCTGCGGGGCACGTCGCTGGTTCTTCCTGCGACCCTCCTGGTGGCGCTGCTCGTGCTGCTACTGGGTGGGGTGCCCGCAGTGGTGGGGTGGCCCGTGCTGCTGCCCCCGGCAGCCAAGGCTGCGGGCGCAGCGCTCATCGTCCTCCTGGTCGCCTGCTCTGCCTGGCGCACGGGGGAGGAGGAGAGGACTCCCACGCATGAGGCTGCCGCGTGCCTGGGGCTGCCCCTGCTGGGGGCGGCCGGCGCGGTGCTGCTGGTTCCTGGGGACTGGTGGACCCGGGTGTGGTGACGGCGCTGGCAGCATCGTGGGGTGCCGCTGCGGCAGCCATGCTCCTGTGGCTGGCCCGCCGTGGTGTCGGGAGCGCGGTGTCGGTGTGGTCCTGGACGCTTCTCGCAGTCCTAGTCACCTGTGTCTACGCGCTGAGTCTGCCCCTGACGCCTGTTCTCCTGGTCGTCATGGCGCTCGGGGCGGTGGGCGGCCTGCTGGTCCCCGGCCTTGCCGTGACCTTCCCGGACACCCAGGTCCTGGACCTGGACGCGCGCAGGCTGGTGGGCAGGTCGGTGCGGGAGCGTAGGCCGTCCAGGGCAGCACGTGTCACCGGCTCCCGGGCCGCTCGCACGGTCCGGGACGCGCTGGTCGTCTCCGTTGAGCTGGAGGTGGTCCTGGCCGCGATGGTGGTGGCTGGCAGCCTCACGGCCCTGCGGGTTGCCGCCACGGATGGCGTGGCGGCATGGGGTGCGCGGGCTGAGGTCGCGTCTGTCCTGGCCCTGCTGCTGCTCAGGCCGCGGACGGCCCGGTCCCGGGCCCTGCGCCTGCTGCCACGGGTCGCGGTCGCAGTGGTGATGGTTGTAACGGTCCTCGCCGCCTGCCTGTCGGGCTCTGAGGACGTCCTGGCCGCCACGCTCTCTGGCGGCTCCGGCAGCATGGTCGCTGGCGGCCTCATGCTGGCCGGGGGCGGACTGATGACCGCTGGCGTGATGCTCAGTCTTCACCCCTCGGCGTGGTGGGGCCGGGCGGGTGACCTCGTGCAAGGGCTCGCGGCCCTGTGCGCGCTTCCATCGGCGGTGGTTGCCGCTGGACTGATCGACACGATGAGGCAGATATGAGGCAGGTATGAGGCAGGTTCGGCCCGGCACGGCTGTGCGGGGTGCCCACACCTCCTGGCGGGCGCTGACGGCCGGCGAGGCGGTGCTCGCTGTCCTCCTGGACGTCCTGGTGGTGGCGCTGCCCGCTGTGGCTGTCGGCGTGGGGCTGGGATCAGGCGTCCTCGCCTGGATGGTTGCTCTGGAGACCGTGGTGCTGCTGGTGCTGGTAGAGGCTCGCTCGGGGCGCACGCCGGGCCTGCTGGCGGTGTCGGCCGCCTCCTCTGCCCCGAGCCGGGGAAGCGCACCGGGCCTGGGCAGGGCCTCCGCTCGTGCCGTCCTGCGGCTGCTGCTGCCGTTGCAGCGACGCACCGGCGAGGCTGCGGGTCCCGGAGCCAGGCAGTCCGTGCTGGATCTCCTGACTGGTACGGTCACAGTCACCAGCCGTCCAGGTCCTGCTGCCGTCGTGGCGGGGCCTGCTGCGCCACCGCCGACATCTCCCGCTCCCCCGCCTCCACCTGGGGCTATTCCACCTGGGACCGTTGTCTCCAGCGGCCTGCTCACGCCTGACGCAGCCAGGCCAGAGCTAGCGGTGCAGCGACCAGTGCAGCCGTCGACACAGGGGCGGCGTGCTCCTCGGCACCGGGCGATGACGCCACCCGAGGCCCCGTAACGCGTTCAGGCGGCGGTCTTGCTACCGGGGATCATGCAGCGGCTGGCCTGGGACTTGTCCAGGTACCGTGAGTGCGTGTGACCAGGCAGGTCGGTGAGCCGCTGCCCCGGCACCTGGAACTGAGGGTGCCCCGGGACTTGCCCAGGGCACCCCCCGACAACACGCAGCCCTCCTCGGGCGGAGTCGGCTTGCTGCGACAGGCTCTCTGCCGCCCTGCGGCTCGGACGGCTCAGGCGCCGAACAGGCCTGCTGCGCTGGAGTCGGTCGAGTTGTAGTTCGCCGACGAGGTGGACACGTGGGCACCCAGGCGGCCGATCTGGGTCTGCATGTCGTTGAGCGCCGCCCGGCACTCGGCCATGGCGATCGTGTACTGCTGCTGCGCCTGGCCGCTCCAGTCAGACTGGGTGGGCCGCAGTTCAGCGTCCATGTTCTCCACGTTGGCTGCACTCTGCGCGGAGGCCTGCGTCATGGCCTCGGACAAGGCAGCCAAGGAACTGTAGTTCACAAGCATGTCGGTCATCTGTGCTCTCCTTCAGGGATGTTAAGGGCACTGCGTCGCTGAATGGTGTAGACGGGGCGGGCCTGGTGGCCCACAGGTACCTCATACCTCTGTGAGTTGCTGGAATCAGCCCGGCAGCCCGTGGTAGGTCCCCACGCTCGCTCCGATCTGCGCGGCAGCAGAGGCTGCCTCCTCCTCGGTTGCCTGGTAGCTCTTGTCGGTGCTACGCAGGGCCTCCTCCAGGGAGTTCAGTGCCCGGTCGATACGGTTGGCGGCCTCCATCCACTGAGTCACTACCTGGGTAACCGCAGTGGCGCCAACCCCCTTCCACCCGGCCTGGGACTGTGCTGAGGCGTCGGAGACGCGGCTGGCGATGGTCTTCTGCTCTGCCCGGTGCGTGGACACGGTGTTTGCTGCGTTGACGAGTGTCCCGCTACCAGCGGCAAGGTTCTCACTCACTGAGGCTCTTCCTTTCTCGGGGGTATTGAGCTCACGCGTGTGGGTCATCGGATTATGTGGTCCTGGCCAGCGCCCTCGCAGGGCCGGTCCTACCTGGTCGCCGCCACTGGTTGTCGTGGCGGCATTACCAGAGAGGCCTGTAAACGCAGGGCACATAAACATGACCGTAAGACCACACTAGTGCATGTCACGAAGTCGTCACACCCGGTTCGTAAAGTGATCCATGCCGCTTTTTCGCTGGGTGGGTCGCGGGCTCGGATCGTGGTGGCCGGGTCCGGGTCGTGAGAGAGCCGTTCCTGCCCCAAGCCAGCCGGTGGCGGAGGTGCCGTCAGGCGATGCGGACCTGTGAGACCGAGGTGCCGTGTCTGTCCCGTGACTTACGATGGAGGCTGTTCCGTGGCATCTGCGACGACGTCGTGGGTCGCTGTCCCCGTTCCAGGAGATCGCCGTGACTCCCCCGAGCACCTCTGTGCGTGAGCCCTCCCTTGTGCCGGTGACCGTCTGGCACGCCAGTATCCCGACGGACCTTGCCCTGTCCTCCACGGTCCCGCTGGTTGAGCTCCTCCCCGCCCTGGCACAGCGTCTCAGTGCGCTTGACCACCAGGCCTCCTCCTACGGCCTGCACCTGGTGACGCAGGACGGCACCGTGCTGGACAGCTCCCGCTCACTGGGCGACCAGCGGGTGCGACCGGGGGCGGTCCTGACCCTGGCACTGCGAGATACCAGGGCGGCGCCGCGTTACGACGACCTTGTCGAGGCGGTAGCTACTGCCGTGGAGGAGCAGCAGACCGCCTGGGAGCCGCGCGACTCCGTAGCGATGTCCCTGGCGGCCTCCTGCCTGCTGTTCCTCGTGGTGGGGGTTCTTCTCCTGCGCCAGGGGCCTGGGGACCCGCTGGTGCCCCTGAGTGCCGTCGTCGTCACGGGTCTGCTGGTCCTGGCTGCCTACGCGCTTGACCAGCTGCGGATCGCGGGCACCTGGGCAGTGGTCATGACGGCTGGCGCCCTGGCGGGCGTGGCTGGTCACACCGCGCTGGAGGGGTCGGCGACGGGCCTGAGGCTGGAGGCGGCCGGCGCTGCCGCTGCTGCGGCCGTCGCCCTGTGCGCGCCCACGCTGCGAGGCAGCAGACCGGTGCTGGCCGGGCCAGCCCTGGTGTGCGTTGCCTTGGTGGGCACTGGCCTGGGGACCCAGGGGCTGGGCTATCCGCTGCATCACGTGCTGGCGGTAGTCACGGCGTGTGCAGCTGTCATCTCCCTGATTGCGCCCTGGCTGGCCCTGGCCTCGGTTCCGGTCACGGTCAGCCTGCCGGACCAGGCTGGCAGGCCGCCGCTACGTGGTCCGCAGGACGAGGTGTCGCCTAGCCTGGTCGCCCGGGTCATGGACATGACCGGCCTGGTCCTGTCCGTGCGGGTCTCCTGCTCGATCACCGTCCTGACATGTGTGCCCGTACTGATGGAGACGGGATGGGAGGGGGCTGCCCTGGTGGCGGCCGTGGCTGCCGCCTTCATGCTCTCCACGCGGGCGGTCCGCTCCCGCAGTGATGTCCTTGCCGGTGTCGTGGGCGGGATGGCCGTGCTGGTGGTCGCCCTGGTCGTGACGGTCACCTCTCGCACGGACCTGCTCATGCCTGCGGTGGGAGCGGTCGGTGCCGTCGGGGTGGCGGTGCTCCTCCTCAATGTCCTGGGGCCGTCCTACCGGCCACGCCTGGCGCGGGCCGCCGACGCGGTCGAGGTCCTCGTGCTCATGACGATCCCGCCCCTGGCTGCCGTCGTCGGTGGGGTGCTGTGATGGCCTCCAACAGGGACATCCTCAATGCGCAGCGCTTCAACCGGCAGCGACTGGTCATGGCGTTCGTCGCCGGGACCCCGGGTGGACGGGAGGTGGAGCCGAGTGGCACAGTGCGGCCGCTTGTCGGCGGTGTCGCCGTCACACTGGTCATCCTCCTGGTGGCCTTCGTGGTGGGCCGGTTCACCTCCAGCCTGCCGGACGGGTGGGAGGACAGCACGCTGGTCGTCGTCAGGGACGAGGGGACCCGCTACGTCACCATCGACGGCAGGCTGCGCCCGATCACCAACCTCGCCAGCGCGCGTCTGCTGGCTGAGTCGGGATCCTTCCAGGAGGTCTCGGTCAGCGCGGACACCCTTGACGGTATCGAGCGGGGGAGCCGGGTGGGGCTTGAGGACGCCCCCGAGGAGCTGCCCGGCTCCGACTCCCTGGTCTCCCAGGGGTGGTCAGCCTGCTCCACCACCTCGACCGCGACCTCCGCCTTCCTGGGCACCTCACCGCAGGGACAGGCTGCCGCCGACCACGCGCTGGTGTCGGTGGAGGGGACCATCTACCTGGTCGCGGAAGGGAGGAGCCATGAGGTCCCGGCTGAGGTCAGCGGGGCGGTCCTGCTCGCGCTGGGGCTGGACTCGGAGCCGGTGGTGGAGGTGGACGCCACCTGGCTCAACCTCTTTGACCAGGGCTCCGTGATCGAGCCGTTCACGCTGCCCGAGGCCGGGACACCCGCAGACGCCCTGGCCAGCACGGTGGAGGACGCTGTCTCCGGCATGCTGCTGTCGGTCACGGACACCTCCGGGGAGCCGCGCTTCTACCTGGTCCAAGATGACGGGACCCTGGCCCGGCTCACCGAGGTGGAGGTAGACATGTACGAGCTGGGCAACCCGGAGGTGCAGGCTCGTGAGGTCAGCGCCGCTGACCTGGCCCAGGTGGCCACGGCGGAGGCGGGCTCGCCCAGGGACTGGCCCCCGGTCCTGGGGGCGGGCGTCGGTGAGGGGCAGAGCGTGTGCGCGGTCCTGCAGGTTGACGGCTCCGGCGGGTTCACGACGGGCCTGGGTACTGCCGACCAGCTCGGTGACGGGGGCGTTAGCGTCGAGGGCGGGACGGGCGCCCTGGTCCGCGCAACCTCCGGCGGCTCGGCCGGGACGGTCTTCCTGGTCACTGACGCTGGCCGCGCCTGGGCGCTGGGAGGGGACCCGGTGGACACGCTACAGCGACTGGGCTACTCGGAGGAGGACGTCGCCTCCGTCCCCTCCCCCTGGCTGGCGCTGTTCCCCACCGGCCCGGAGCTGTCCTCGCAGGCCGTGTGGGAGGGGGTGGCCCAGCAGTGAGGGGCAGGACTCCGGAGGGGCACAGGCCGGATGCGGAAAGCAGGGGCTCGTGGGCGGTCCGTCGGTGTGGTCTGCTCCACCTGCCGTGGCGGCTGCTGGTTGTCGCTGCTGTCGGGGTCTGGCTGGCTGCGCTGGCCGCAGCAGGGCCGACGGCTGCGGCCCCTGTTGAGCCCGACGACCCCGCACAGGAGGAGACCCAGCAGGCTCAGGAGGAGCCCTCGCCCCAGGAGGAGGCCACCGACTCGCAGGCGGAGGAGACTCCCTCCCCTGAGCCTGAGCCGACACAGGAGCCTGACGAGGCTGAGCCGACGGACGAGCCGACGCAGGAGACTGATGAGGTCGAGCCGCAGGAGGAGCCGGCCCCTGTGGCGCCCGCGCCGGTGCAGACCGCACCGCCTGCGGTGAACCAGGAGCTTTCCGGCTGCGGCGAGCTCGCGGAGGAGGGGGCTCTGGACGAGGAGGCCCAGGACGAGGAGACGCCGGTCCCCCTTATTGAGGACGCCCCGGCCGTCTTCTCCCAGGTCGGCGTGGAGGCGGCCTGGGAGGTCTCCCGGGGCACGGACGTGGTGGTAGCGGTCGTCAGCTCCGGCGTGGACGCCTCCAACCCGCACCTGGAGGGTGCTGTCGTCCCGGGGGCGGACCTGATGAGTGGAGGGGACGGGACGGTGGACGAGGACGGCCAGGGGACTGCTGTCGCCGGCCTGATCGCCTCCAGGCCGGTGGAGGACTCCGGGCTGGTGGGTGTCGCCCGGGAGTCGCTCATCATGCCTGTCCGGGTCTTCTCCGGCACCTCGGAGGCGGTTGTGGAGGAGGGCCGGGGGCCGCAGGCCTGGAGGACGGCCCAGGGCATCAGGTGGGCGGCTGACAACGGCGCCCAGGTTGTCGTGGTGCCTCAGGCGCTGGAGGACGACGCCCCCGAGCTGGCCGAGGCCGTCGCCTACGCCGCGCAGGAAGGGGCGCTGGTCGTAGCCAGCGGGGGCCAGGCTGAGCAGGGTGAGCCGGACAGCGGCCAGGGCGGTGCGCAGGGCTCTTCCGCGACGTCCACCCCTGCGGGGACCGGGGGAGCCTCCCCGGGGGCTGGGGATGGTGACCAGGACACTGACACGACGGAGGAGCCGCGGTACCCCGCAGCCTATGAGGAGGCGCTGGGGGTGACGGCGCTGGACGCCGACGCCGCAGTATCTGACGCCGTGGTCCACGGCTCCCACCTTGACCTGGCGGTGCCCGCGCAGTCCGTGCTGACGACCTTCCTGGGCCAGGGTGACTGCCTGGTTGCCCGCAACGCCCCGTCCGCCTCCCTCGCCACCGGCTACGCCGCAGGGGTCGCAGCGCTCGTGGTGGCTGCCTACCCGCAGGAGGACCCCGCCGAGTGGGGGTACCGGCTGACGGTGACCGCCTTGCGCGCTATCCCGGAGCAGGCCTCTCCGACCGTGGGGTGGGGTGTGATCGCGCCCTATGCCGCGCTGGACTTTGTCAACGACGGCACGGCCCTGGGGCCGGACAACCCGCGTGGCGCCAGGCAGGCTGCGACCCCGGCGCAGGCCTGGGCGACTCCGCCGGTGAGCGACCCCGGTCCGGCCCGCAGGGCGAGCCTGGCCCGCAGGGCGGGGACAGCCGGGGCTGTGGTGCTGGCGCTGGGCCTGGTGGGCTCCCGCATCCGGTCCGGGAACGCTTCCGGGAGCAGGTCCGCCCTGGGTGGTGGGGGCGGCAGCGCCCCGAGGCTGTGAGGGCGGGGCCGGTTACGCAGAGGTACTCTTAGTGATCCTAATCACAGCTGTGACGAAGAAGGGTCGAGGCTGCGTATTTAACGTAGGGTTATCTGCGTGTGACCGCCGGGGGCTCCTGGCGGACTGCTTCTCGTGTCCGTGTTCTCAACGTTCCCAACGTTCTCGATGCTGTGGAGGCCTGTGGTGGCAGGAGCGGATATTCATATTGTCGCAGGCGATCTGGAGACGCTGGCCGCGTCTCTGGACGGTGTGCGTGGCAGGATCGCTGCCCTGGACGTGTCCGCTCCCCTGGAGCCGGTGGGTGCAGCCATGCCCGGTTCGCTGAGCTCAGGAAGAGCCGGGAGCGCGGTGAGCCGCCTGGAGAGCCAGGGCCGGGTGGTGGGAGGCCGCTACGGGGCCGTGGGTGAGGGCGCCCGGGCCCTGGTGTCCGCTCACCAGGCCAACGACGAGTCCGTGGCGCAGGGCGCGGAGTCAGTGGGAGCCTCGGCTGCTTCGGTGGGCCAGTGGGCGCGTTCCAGGGGACTGATGTGACATGGTGGCGTGGAGTGACGTCTGTGCGTGGCGGCCTGACCCTCTGGCGGAGGCCGGTGACGGGCTGAGGAGCCTGGAGGTGTCGTTGAGGGGCCTGGCGGATGAGGCGCAGGTGGCGGGCTCGCGGGTGGTCTCACTGGGTGCCGGCGTGGAGGCGGCGCGTGCGGCGCTGCACCGGTGCGGGGCGTGCCACGACGAGCTGGTAGAGGAGGTGGGAGCGCTGGCGCGTGCCACGGCTGAGGCGTGTGAGGGCGTGGTGGAGGTGCGGCGCAGGGTACTGGACTGCCAGGACTTTGCTGAGGCGCGGCCCTACCTGGCGCTGGGTGGTGACGGGTCGGTGTCGGTGTCGCTGGTGTCTGCTGCTACGGCTGGTGGTTCTGGCGGCCTGGCTGCGGGGGCTGCGGCTTCTGGGCAGGCGGTGGCCGTGGGGCTGGGTGGTGCCGTGGTGGAGGCGGCCCGGGCCCAGGCTGAGGCGCTTGAGCTGGAGGCGATGGTGGCCTCGGCTCTGGCCCTGGCCACCGAGGTGGATGAGGACTACGCCAGTGCTTTGGCCGGAGGGCAGGCGGCGGCCTCCGGGGCTGCTCACGCCTCTGGTGGTCGCGGTGGTCGCGGCGGTCAGGAGGACCAGGGCGGCCCCACGGTGGGTACCGGGCTGGGTGAGCCGGTTCCTGGTGAGGAGGCGGAGATGCCTGGTGTGGACCCCTGGGTCTACCCCGGGGACTCTGAGTTGGAAGGCTCGGGGGAGCACGGGCAGCGGTGGCCGAATCCCATGGACGTCTTGGTCCATGAGGCGGCCAAGAGCGCGGCGGTGGCGTTGTCGACGACGTGGCCGGACGCGGCTATGAACCTCCTGCACTACCTGAACAACAGCGGGGCACCCAAGCACGTCAACGTGGACAAGATGCTGGAGGACACGACGAGCCTGGGCGCGGAGGCGGAGAAGGTGGTTACGAGGACGGTGGGTGAGGCGGTGGAGGACGCCCGGGCTAGCGGGGTGGACGGGCCGGTGACCTACCCCTTCACCACCGAGTGGGAGGGGTACTACATCCACTCCTGGGAGGACCAGAACTGGTTCTACGCCACGGCCGGGGGCCGCTATGCCACGGAGGGCACGGTCACGGTCTACCCGCCTACGCAGGACGACCCGGAGTGGACCTACTCCTACGACTACCGTGTCCACGTAGCGGACCGCTACAACTGGGACGGGCAGAAGTCGACCCAGATCCTCGGTATGAGGATCAGTGACGAGCAGCTTCAGGAGCTGCACCAGGCGGGGATTGCCCAGGAGTATGACCTGGTGGGGCAGTCGTCGGTGATGAGTGGGAGTGGGCCGTGAGTCGGGGGGCTGTGGTGCGTCATGTGGTGGTGGCGGTGTGTCTGGTGGTGTGTGTGGTCCTGTGCGGGTGGGGGTTCCTGGTGCGTGAGGACGCGCGGGCCAGGAGGATGATCGCCCAGGCCTCGGCGTCGGCTAGTGCTGCGGGTGTGCAGGTGGGGGCTCCCTACCCGGCGGACGTGGACCACCTGGAGGAGATCCTGTCCATTGAGCCGGGGTACTCGCTGCCTGAGGGGGCGCGGGTGGTCTCGGTGGGGCCTGCGGTGCGGTTCGAGGAGGGGTTCCCGGGCGGGTGGGGGTATGTCATCGCCTTCACCGCCGAGGAGCAGGCCATCCGTGACTACGTGGACGCCGAGACGGTGTACTCCGGTGCCAATATCGAGAACCACCCGGTGGTGGACTCGACGCCGATGCGCGTGCAGCTGGCGGACCTGGACCTGGACAGTATCTCCCGGCCCTGGGATGAGGGGCTGGCCGGGGGAGGCAGTCTGGTTCTGGAGCGTCCGCTGGGGCGTGGGTGGCTGGTCATCCACAAGGGCGGGCGGTGACCGGTGGTGAGCGGGTCGTGAGTCGGGGTGTGGTGCGTCATGTGGTGGTGGCGGTGTGCCTGGTGGTGTGTGTGGTCCTGTGCGGGTGGGGTTCCTGGTGCGTGAGGACGCTCGGGTCGGGAGGATGATCGCGCAGGCCTCGGCGTCGGCTAGTGCTGCGGGTGTGCAGGTGGGGCTCCCTACCCGGCGGACACCGACCACCTGGGGGAGATCCTGTCCATCGAGCCGGGGTACTCGCTGCCTGAGGGGCGCGGGTGGTCTCGGTGGGGCCTGCGGTGCGGTTCGAGGAGCGCTTCCCGGGCGGGTGGGGGTATGTCATCGCCTTCACTGCCGAGGAGCAGGCCATCCGTGACTACGTGGACGCCGAGACGGACCTGTCGGGTGACATTATCGAGGAGTACTCGGTGGTGGACTGGACGCCGGGGCCTGTGGAGCTGGCGGACCTGGACCTGGGCAGTATCTCCCGGCCCTGGCGGACGGGGCTGGCCGGGGGAGGCAGTCTGGTTCTGGAGCGTCCGTTGGGGCGTGGGTGGCTGGTCATCCACAAGGGCGGGCGGTGACCGGTGGTGAGCGGGTCGTGAGTCGGGGGGCTGTGGTGCGTCATGTGGTGGTGGCGGTGTGCCTGGTGGTGTGCGCGGTCTGTATGGTGGCCTACCAGCTTCGTGTGGGTGCTGAGTTCCGGAGGGCTGCTGCTGAGGCCTCGGCGTCGGCTAGTGCTGCGGGTGTGCAGGTGGGGGCTCCCTACCCGGCGGACACCGACCACCTGGGGGAGATCCTGTCCATTGAGCCGGGGTACTCGCTGCCTGAGGGGGCGCGGGTGGTCTCGGTGGGGCCTGCGGTGCGGTTCGAGGAGGGGTTCCCGGCGGGTGGGGGTATGTCATCGCCTTTACTGCCGAGGAGCAGGCCATCCGTGACTACGTGGACGCCGAGACGGTGTACTCCGGTGCCGATATCGAGGACCACCCGGTGGTGGACTGGACGCCGGGGCCTGTGGAGCTGGCGGACCTGGACCTGGACAGTATCTCCCGGCCCTGGGATGAGGGGCTGGCCGGGGGAGGCAGTCTGGTTCTGGAGCGTCCGCTGGGGCGTGGGTGGCTGGTCATCCACAAGGGCGGGCGGTGACCGGTGGTGAGCGGGTCGTGAGTCGGGGTGTGGTGCGTCATGTGGTGGTGGCGGTGTGCCTGGTGGTGTGTGTGGTCCTGTGTGGGTGGGGGTTCCTGGTGCGTGAGGACGCTCGGGTCGGGAGGATGATCGCGCAGGCCTCGGCGTCGGCTAGTGCTGCGGGTGTGCAGGTGGGGGCTCCCTACCCGGCGGACACCGACCACCTGGAGGAGATCCTGTCCATCGGGGAGGGCAACAGCCTGCCTGAGGGGGCGCGGGTGGTCTCGGTGGGGCCTGCGGTGCGGTTCGAGGAGGGGTTCCCGGGCGGGTGGGGGTATGTCATCGCCTTCACCGCCGAGGAGCAGGCCATCCGTGACTACGTGGACGCCGAGACGGCGCGCTTCGGTGCCAATATCGAGGACTACCCGGTGGTGGACTCGACGCCGATGCGCGTGGAGCTGGCGGACCTGGACCTGGGCAGTATCTCCCGGCCCTGGGATGAGGGGCTGGCCGGGGGAGGCAGTCTGGTTCTGGAGCGTCCGCTGGGGCGTGGGTGGCTGGTCATCCACAAGGGCGGGCGGTGACCGGTGGTGAGCGGGTCGTGAGTCGGGGTGTGGTGCGTCATGTGGTGGTGGCGGTGTGCCTGGTGGTGTGCGCGGTCTTGTGTATGGTGGCCTACCAGCTTCGTGTGGGTGCTGAGTTCCGGAGGGCTGCTGCTGAGGCCTCGGCGTCGGCTAGTGCTGCGGGTGTGCAGGTGGGGGCTCCCTACCCGGCGGACGTGGACCACCTGGAGGAGATCCTGTCCATTGAGCCGGGGTACTCGCTGCCTGAGGGGGCGCGGGTGGTCTCGGTGGGGCCTGCGGTGCGGTTCGAGGAGGGGTTCCCGGGCGGGTGGGGGTATGTCATCGCCTTCACCGCCGAGGAGCAGGCCATCCGTGACTACGCGGAGACGCGTGCCGGGATCGTTGATCGTACTCTTGAGAGGAGTCCGGAGGTGACGCAGTACACGGACGGTGTGGAGGACGTGGACCTGCGGGACGTGTCGAACCCGATGAGTACCCGTTTTGGCCGTGCTGTTTTGGTTCTGGAGCGTCCGCTGGGGCGTGGGTGGCTGGTCATCCGCAGGGGCGGGCGGTGACCGGTGGTGAGCAGGGAGCGGGCCGTGAGTGGTGGGAGGGGGCTGGTTCGTGAGGTGGTGGCGGCGGTTGCTGCCTTGGTGGTGTGCGTGGTGGTGCTCCTGGGGGTCTATGTTGCGGGGCACCTGCTCCTGGGTGGTGCCCGGGCTGAGAGGGCTGCTGCTGAGGCCTCGGCGTCGGCTAGTGCTGCGGGTGTGCAGGTGGGGGCTCCCTATCCGGCTGATGTGGAGCACCTGGAGGAGATCCTGTCCATCGAGCCGGGGTACTCGCTGCCGGAGGGGCGCGGGTGGTCTCGGTGGAGCCCGCTGTCAACTTTGCAGAGGGCTTCCCGGGCGGGTGGGGCTATGTCATCGCCTTCACCGCCGAGGAGCAGGCCATCCGTGACTACGTCACGGATCGTGTTGGCTATAAGTACATTGAGAGCCACCCGACGGCGGACCCGAGTGATGATGGTGTGGAGGATGTGGATCTTAGTGATGTGACGGCTCCGTGGGTGGGCGGGTTCGATAATGCCACGCTGGTTCTGGAGCGTCCGCTGGGGCGTGGGTGGCTGGTCATCCGCGGGGGCGGGCGGTGACCGGTCGCCGTGTGGCGGGGTCGCACGCTCCTGCCGGGGGTGCGGCACCGTGGGAGGACCGGACCGGCCAGGTGCCGCCTTTGAGACGAGCCTCTACGGCGTAGGCGCGGGGCTGTCCGGGTCCTGCTGGTGGTTGGTGGGTGTTTCCTCGGTTTGGTCGGGGGTGGCTGGGTGAGGGTGGCGATGCGTTGGGGGCCGTGGGGGTGGCGAGCTCGTGGCGGTGGTGGGGTGGGTGGAGTAGTGGTGGAGGACGTGGTGGAGGTGGGTGTGGCTCAGGGGGAGGCAGTACATGGGGAAGCGCAGGGTCAGGCCGGTGCTGGTGGTGACCAGGGCCTCGTTGTTCACGACGGCGCTGGTGAGCTCGGGGCTAGTTCCCAGGGGATCCAGGTCTCGTGGCGTCCGCCGGGCCACAGCCACACGCCCTCGGGATGAGGGACAGTGCGGGTCTGCCTCGTCGGGTCATGGGGGTCTTGGACCAGTAGTAGGAGGCCATGCCGATGTGGACGGCGATCCATGTCTGAGTGAGGCCGTTGCCGTTGTAGTAGGGGCCCTGCGGGGTGAGCAGGAGGATGCCTGCGGCCAGGGCGATGCCCACTAGCATGCAGGCGGGTGGGACCTGCTCCCACATCAGCAGCCCCCAGTGGGTGGGGAAGACGGTGGCGCGGTGTGCCTGGTACCAGCGCTGGTGGCAGGAGCGCCGTCGGCGCAGCAGCCACCACCGGCCCGTGGCCTGGACGATGATGGCTGCCCCGCTGGTGGTCAGGATGACGACCGTGGGCAGCGCCCACATGGACAGCATGATCAGCACCAGCACGATGAGCATGGCCAGTAGTATGACTAATTCCCCGATCTCCTTGGCAACTGTCGCGTCAGCCTGGTCGTAGGGCACGACCCGCTGCGACCGCCTTCCCTGACGCCGGGAACGCCCCGACAGCTCCTGCTGACTCACGCCGCCCCCTAGTTGTAGCGCCCGCCAGGCTGGCTCACGGCCTCGGCCAGCGAGTTCCAGGCGTCCTTGGCGGCGTCAGCAACAGAGCCAGCGGCATCCTTAAGACCCTCGTCAATCCTCTCACGAATATGAAGAGGAACAGCCTGCTCGTAGGCATAGCCCACGCCTGTAGCGACAATAGCGGAAGCAACTACCGGTGCCAAGAACGAGGTGCTAGCGGTGAAGAGCGCTGCGGCCCCTGCCCCGCACCCGCCGCGACGAGCACCTGGGAGGGCGAGCCGCCCTGGGCGAGCTCGGTGCCGATGAAGCCGACCGCGATGAGGACGTTGGCACGTCTGGCGAGCTGGTTGCCTGTCTGCTGCAGGTCCCCGCCTTGTTCATCCAGCGCGTCAGTAGCCGGGAGTTGTCGATGACCCGGTCGATCTCCGCCTGGGTCGGGGACAGGGGGCTCTTGAAGTGCAGGCTCCTGGACTGGTTCGCCCCCTTCATCAGCGCCTTGCTGTGCGCCTTGTTCCTCAGGGCGGCCGCCTTGTCCCCGTAGTGGTTCTTGATCTCGGTCTCTGTGCCCTTGGCGGCGATGTCGCCGACCGTGCTGCGGACGCCGCTGAGCACGGTGTCGCTGAGGACCTCGGCCTCGGCGAGGACCAGGTTGTCGGTGATCCAGGTCTCCAACTCGTCGCGGGTGTGGGTCACGTCCTCACGCAGCTCGTCAAAGACCTCCTTCCTGGCCAGGTAGTCCTCATAGGAGTCGTGAGCAGCCTGCCACTGCTCGGCCTGCTTGGTGGTGGCGTCCTTCGGCCGGCTGCCCGGGTCCTCTACAGGGGTGGGCGCGTGGATAAGGTAGCCGCTCACTGTCAGGCCGCCATCGCGTGCCCGGCCCCGGTGGCCGGTCATGTCGTCCTGGCGCCAGCCCAGCTGGTCGGCGAAGGCCCGCACCACATCTGCGGCCTTTCGTGCCCGCTCGAAGGTGTCGGTGCACGCTAGCTCGACGTTGTGGGAGTAGTCCTCCACGGCCTCCGCCGTCTTCCCGGCAAGGTCCTGCGCGGCGGTCGTGGTGCAGTGTGTCAGGTGACAGTAGCCGTCGTAGACGTCCTCCTTGAGGTCGTAGAGCCAGTCCGCAGCCGAGTGCACGGAGGCGGGGCTTCCGGGGATCTCGGTGTCGATGGTCTCGGTTCCTGTGGCTGCCTCGGTCATGACATCTCCTCCGCCATGCTCCGGAACGTCTGGGCGACCTCCTCGTCGTAGCCGGAGATGAGGTCTACCGCGTCCCTCATGTGGGTGGCGCCCAGCTCGGCGGCCTGGGCCAGGGTGCCCGCGTCCTCACCCAGCTTAGCCAGCATGCTCATGACGAAGTCGGCCCCGTCCCCACCGTCCACCGACTCCGGCATGGTCGGTGCCTGCTCCTCCAGGGTGTCCTGCGCGTCACTGAAGGTGGAGGTGATACGTGCCGCGTAGTCGACGTCGATCTCCAGGTCCCGGCTCACCGTGCTGCCTCCTGCTGGCCGGGCTGGCGCCACAGCTCGCGCGGCACCTCGGGGTCCAGGTAGATCACCTGGTAGGGCTGCACCGAGTCCAGGTCCCCCAGCCGCTCAGTGGGGTAGAGGACCCAGGGCTGGTGGGGACCCATGCCCCGCACCAGGCGGTCCAGGGCCGTGTAGGCCAGCAGCGCCACGCGCCCGTCCTGGGTCTGGCGCAGCTCGATCTCTGCCCCGTAGGCGCTGCTGCCCCGGTGGAGGGAAGGTAGACCACCGGTGGGACCACCGGCTTGGAGGGCGGCTGGTGACCAGGCCCGCCTGCCGGGACTGGGGGACCTGTTCGTGCGCCGGGGTATACCCCTGGCTCAGTCCGGTGTATATCCACACCGTGATGCTACGTGACTGGATCGTGACTGTCTAGTGGCGCACGGTTTTTGTCACTCCTGCGCCGCCTCCAGGGCCTGCTCCAGGTCCGCCACCAGGTCCGCGGCGTGCTCCACGCCCACGCTCAGGCGCACCAGTCGGTCCGTCAGCCCGTAGGCGGCGCGCACCTCCTCGGGCACGTCCATGTGGGTCTGCGCCACCGGGCAGGTCACCAGGGACTCCACCCCGCCCAGGGACTCCGTGAAGGTGAACACCCGCACCGCCCCCAGGAAGGCCGCCACGTCCACCGACTCCGCCAGCTCGACGCTGACCATCCCCGAACGCCCCGGGTAGAGCACCCGGGCCACCGCCGGGCTGGCCTCCAGGGCCGCCACCACGGCGCGGGCGTTGGCCTCGTGACGCTCCAGGCGCAGCGCCAGCGTCTTGAGCCCACGCAGCAGCAGGAAGCAGTCGAAGGGCCCAGCGTGGCTCCGGTAGTATTCAGTCGATAGCTCAGGCGCTCCGCCAGGTCGTTGTCGCCGACCACCACCACCCCGGCCATGACGTCGTTGTGGCCGCCCAGGTACTTGGTGGCCGAGTGCACCACCAGGTCCGCCCCCTCCTCCAGGGGCCGCTGGCGCAGCGGGGTGAGGAAGGTGTTGTCCACCACCAGCCTGGCCCCGGCGGCGTGGGCCAGCTGCGCCGCCTCACGGATGTCGATCTCCGTCATCATCGGGTTGGTGGGCGACTCGATGACCACCAGGGAGGCAGGCGTGGCCAGGGCGGCACGCAGCCCCTCGATACCCACCACGAAGTCCACCGTGTAGGAGCCCTCCTCGTCCAGGACCTCCAGGTAGCGGAAGGACCCCCCGTAGAGGTCCTGGAGGGCCACGACCCGGCTGCCGTGGGGCGCCAGAGTCAGCACCGCCAGCTCCAGGGCCGCCATGCCTGAGGACAGGGCGAAGCCCGCCGTCCCGCCCTCCAGCTGCGCCAGGGCGTCCTGGAGGACGTCGCGGGTGGGGTTGGCCGTGCGCGTGTAGTCGTAGCCGGTGGACTGCTGCAGCCCTGGGTGCCCGTAGGCGGTGGACAGGTGGATCGGGGTGGTGACCGCCCCGGTGGCCGGGTCCGTGCCGGTGCCCGCCTGGACCAGCAGCGTCTCCAGGTGCAGCCTGGCGGTGTGCGGGTCGTCGGCGGGCGGGGTGGTCGGGTGGTGGTGGACGGGAAGGTGCGGCAGGCGGGCTGCTGGCTAGCCAGTGGCTCAGGCAGTGGCTTGCTCAGGGGCTCGGTCATGGCTGTGCTCTCCTGTGTGGTGGTCGCTGTGGTGGCGGGGCGTCGCATGAGGGCGGTAGGGGTCATGCCTGCGGGCTGGCGATGTCGGCCCGGGGCCGCCCCAGGTCGGGCACAAGGCGGCTGGCGACGGAAGGGATGGCAGGGAGGGCTAGGCGGACAGCCGTCTGCCGTGGTTGGCCTCGGCCAGCAGAGCGGACACCGCCGCCTCCAGGCGGTCCAGGGCGTCGTCGAGGGTGACGCGCGGGCAGGCCACGTTGAGCCGGGTGAACCCCTCCCCGCCGGCGCCGAACATGCGGCCGTCGTCGAGCCACAGCCCGGCCTGGTAGGTCATGATTGGGTCCAGGTCGTTGGCACCCAGCCCTGTGCGCTCCAGCAGGTCGCGGCAGTCCAGCCACAGCAGGTAGGTGCCCTCCGCCGGGCACAGGCTCACCCCGGGCACGGTCTCCAGGCGCTGCGCCACGTGCTCGCGTGCCGACTGGACATGGTCTCGCAGGGAGTCCAGCCAGGCCTCCCCCGACTCGTAGGCGGCCCGGCAGGCCACCAGTCCCAGGGTGTTGGGCTGGGAGTAGCCGGTCGCGGCCAGCTCGCGCCGGAAGGCGGCCCGCAGCAGGGGGCTGCTCACCAGGATGTTGGCCACCTGCAGCCCGGCCAGGTTGAAGGACTTCGACGGGGAGGTGCAGGTCAGTGTCCTGGCCGAGGTCTCCTCGTCCAGGGAGGCGAAGGGGGTGGTGGCGTGGCCTGGCAGGGCCAGGTCGGCGTGCACCTCGTCGGAGACGACGGTGACGTCGTAGCGGTGGGCCAGGGCCGCTAGGGCCTCTAGCTCGGGGCGGGTCCACACCCGGCCCACCGGGTTGTGCGGGTTGCACAGGATCAGCAGGCGGGCGCCCGAGGTGCGCAGTGTGGCCTCCAGGGCGGCCAGGTCCCGCTGGTAGCGGCCCCGGGTGTCCTGGACCAGCGGCGCGCTGGCTACCACGCGGCCGTTGGCCTCCACCACCTCCCGGAAGGGGTAGTAGACGGGCTCCTCGATGACGACCGCCTCACCGGGGCGGTGCAGGCCCGCACCGCCAGGGCCAGGGCGGGAACCACTCCGGGTGTCACTGTGTTCCAGGAGGGGTCCACCTTCCAGCCGTAGCGGCGGGCCATCCAGCCGACCAGGGCGGTGTGGTAGGCGGCGTCAGGCTCGGAGTAGCCAAAGACGCCGTGGCGGGTGCGCCACAGCAGCGCGCTGACGACCGAGGGCGCGGTAGCATGGTCCATGTCAGCCACCCACAGGGGCAGGGCGTCCTCGGGGCGTCCGCGCTGGGAGGCGAAGTCCCACTTCAGGCTGGCCGTCCCGCGGCGGTCGCGGACCAGGTCGAAGTCGGCGGGCGGCGTGGTCGTCGCAGGGGGGTAGTGGCCGAGCCCGGGCGCGTGCTGGCTGGGGCCTCCCCGCCCTGGCCTGAGACCGAGAGGTGAGATGGTCGGGGCGGCGGGCTGCGTGACGGTGTGGGTAACAGGGTGAGTAACGGGCTGGGTGGCGGTGGTCGGTGGTGTGGTCAGTGGCATGCGTGCGTCCTGGGTCGAGCCACCTTTGTTGGCGTACGCGGCTGCGCGAGTCCGCGGACGGCGGGTGGCTGGCGTGAGGGGCGGGCAGGAGATAAACACGGAGCGCACCGGGGCTCCTCCGCGGAGTACGACGGGCGGGGGCAGGGCTCCGCCCGGACTCTGGCCGTTACGTGGACGGACAGCGACGGCTGGCGCTGTCAGCGCATGCGCATTCGACCCGCGCTGAGGGGACGCACTGTCATCGTGCGGGCCTGAGGCGTCGAGGTCGTCATGGTGCGCAGTGTAGCGCGGGCGTCGGCCTGCCGTCATCCCGGGCTGGGCGGGGCGGTGTCGGCACAGGGACGGCGGCCGTGCTGCTGACCGCAGAGCGGCGTGGAGTATTGGGGTGGTGCGGGCCACGGAGGAGAACCGGCGCATGAGCGTGAACCGGGACCGTAAGACGAGCCTGAGTGCTCACGGCCGTTCACAGGTCACCTGGCTGTTTCGGGACGCGCCGATGCAGCCCAACGTCCTGCTACAGCTGCCGCCAACGGTCGTCTCGCTGCACCGGGTGAGGCGGTAGTGTCCCCTGCACCGCTGCTGCCTCGCCAGTAGGTCAGCAGTGTGCGGCAGGGGTCTAGCTGACTGCCCGCAACCGCCCGCCTGTACCTGTGCCCCAGCTGGGCACAGCCCCCAGCGCCTCGGCAACTGACCTGCCTATCGCCTCGGCGGCCGGTGGCGGGAAGGCGTTGCCGATCTGCCGGTAGACTGAGGTCTTACGTCCGGCGAACTCCCATGCCGGGTCAAAGCCCTGGAGCCGGGCCGTCATCTGGTTGGTGAGCCTGGGGATGTGGTCCACCGGTGTGTCTGCTGCGGGTGCGGCGTCGGCGATCCCCTTCCCGTCGACACCAAGCGCTAGCCAGGCCTGCTTTGCTCGTGTGGGTCCAAGGTCGGCCCCGCCGTGCTTCTTGGAGCCGCCGACCAGCGTGGGTGCAATGCTGTTGGCTCTCCTGGCCCAGGCCTCAGCTCCCCGCCACCCGCGGGAGCCCATGAGCGGGCCGAGTACCTCACCGACCGTGGGTGGGGTGCCACACGCGCGCGGCCACTCGAACCGGCGGCGGCTGCGACGTCGCATCGCCACGAGGATGAACCGGGGCCGCAACTGGGGGACGCCAAACTCGCTGGAGTTTAGCAGCTGCCAGTCGGCGTCGTAGCCCATGGTGTCGAGGGCGGCAAGGATCGATTGCCGGTAGGGGGCAAAGCGTGCGGAGGCCAGCCCCTTGACGTTCTCCAGCATGACTGCGGAGGGACGAGCCTCACGGACCAGGCGGATCGCCTCCGGGAAGAGGTCGCGCTCGTCGTCGGCCCCCAGCTGCCTACCGGCGATGGAGAACGGTGGGCAGGGCACCCCGCCGGCCAGGAGGTCGATGCCCCTGTGGTCACGCCCGCTGATGTCGCGCACGTCCCCCTCGTGGACGTGCCAGGAGGGGCGGTTGAGCCGTAGCGTCGCAGCCGCGTCCCGGTCGATCTCCACGGCCAGGCGGTGGCTGAACCCGGCCGCCTCCAGCCCGGAGGACTGGCCGCCCGCACCCGCACAGATCTCCAGCACACTCAGCTCGGGGTTGCGTCGCACGTGCCCTATTCCTCTCATCACGGTGGCTGGTTTCCCAGGAAGGCGGGGGAGCGAGACCATGCTGCCACCAGGCTGCGACACCGTCTCACGTCCGGGAATGGCTACCACGGCTGCTGACCGGCGGCAAAGTAAGTCCCCCGTGGGCGGGGCCGACGGGGGACTGTCATGGTGGCGGAGGATGGGGGATTCGAACCCCCGAGGGCTTGCACCCAACACGCTTTCCAAGCGTGCGCCATAGGCCACTAGGCGAATCCTCCAGGTCTCACAGGCGCTCTCGCTCTCACGGGCGTGCTGCGCGACGGAACGTGAGCATAGCCGAGGTTCGCCAGCCGCTGCCAGTTGCCTACGACCGGCTGCACGTGCGATCGGTCACGGCGCCGTCGGCGCCGGTTCCCAGGTGCGACGGCGGTGCATATCCGCTATGCTGCCACCCGGCCCCTCGTGCGGCGTCATCCTGCGAATCCCCCCAGGACCGGAAGGTAGCAAGGGTAAGGAGGCTCTGACGGGTGCGCGAGGGGTCCTCACGTCCTGGCACCAGGAGGCCGGGGGGCAGCAAGAAGCAGCAGCCCCCGGGTGCCGCAGTGCCCGGCGGCCTGCCAGGTGCGCCCGCACTGTCGTGTCCGGGGCCGTCGCGCCGCACAGGCTCAGCCAAGCCGTCTAGAGTCGGAGCGTGACCACCGCCCTGTACCGCCGCTACCGCCCCGACACCTTCCAGGACGTCATCGGACAGGACCACGTGACTGCCCCGCTCATGGCAGCGCTGCGCGCGGACCGTGTCACCCACGCCTACCTGTTCTCCGGCCCCCGCGGCTGCGGGAAGACGACCTCGGCCCGCATCCTGGCCCGGTGCCTCAACTGCGAGCAGGCGCCGACCGACGCCCCCTGCGGGGAGTGCCCCTCCTGCCGGGACCTGGCTACCGGCGGCCCGGGTAGCCTGGACGTCGTCGAGATCGACGCTGCCAGCCACAACGGCGTCGACGATGCCCGGGACCTGCGGGAGCGAGCCGCCTTCGCCCCGGCCCGGGACCGCTACAAGGTCTTTATCCTCGATGAGGCTCACATGGTGACCGCCCAAGGCTTCAACGCCCTGCTCAAGCTGGTGGAGGAGCCCCCGACCCACGTGAAGTTCATCTTCGCCACCACTGAGCCGGACAAGGTTATCGGCACGATCCGCTCCCGTACCCACCACTACCCCTTCCGGCTGGTGCCGCCCGACGTCCTGGAGGACTACCTGGGCCAGCTGTGCGATGCCGAGGGGGTCTCGGTGGGGCCGGGTGTCTTTCCCCTGGTGGTGCGTGCCGGCGGCGGCTCCGTGCGCGACACCCTGTCGGTCATGGACCAGCTCATCGGCGGCGCGGTTGACGGGAGCGTGGACTACCAGCGGGCCGTGGCCCTCCTGGGCTACACCGACACCACCCTGCTGGACCAGTGTGTGGACGCCGTGGCCGCAGCCGATGGCAGCGGCGTCTTCCGGGTGGTGGAGCGGGTGGTGACCTCCGGGCACGACCCCCGCCGGTTCGTGGAGGACCTGCTCCAGCGCCTGCGCGACCTGCTGGTCATCGCGCTGGCTGGCTCGCAGGCAGGGCCTGCGCTCGGCTCCCTCCCCGCCGACCAGCTGGCGCGGATGGAGGCCCAGGCGCGCACCCTGGGGGCCGCGGCACTCTCGCGTGCCGCGGACACCACCTCCCAGGCTCTGGGCTCCATGGTGGGGGCCACCTCACCGCGGCTGCAGCTGGAGCTGCTCATGGCCCGTCTCCTTCTGCCCGGGGCTGTTCCCGGGGCTGCGGCACCCTCCGCCGACGGCCAGGCTCCCGCCGTGGGCCAGCCCGTGCGCCCCCTGCCGACGTCCACGCCGGGTGCTTCTGCGCCGACGGCCTCCCCGGTCCCCCCTGCGCCGACAGCGCCACCGTCAGCCTCGGAAGCCGAGGCGGCGCCCCAGGCGGTCCAGGGCCAGGGCACGCAGACGTCTCCAGGTGCCGTTCCTGGCGCCACGGAGCCCCTCTCGGCTTCCCAACCCTCTCCACCCCGCCCCGGTGACGGACAAGGAGCGCCGGGAGCGGCGGAGGCGGAGATGATCCGCACCCGCTGGGAGGAGGTCCTGGAGGCGGCCAAGCGCTCCCGGCGCGCGACCTGGGCCCTGGTGGGGCCGAACTCCCAGCCGGGGTCCCTGCGGGAGGGTGCCCTCACCCTGTTGTTCACCGCTCCGGGGCTGGTCGGAGCCTTCGAGAACGGAGGCCACGGCCCGGTCCTGTCCGCTGCGATCCACCAGGCCCTCGGGCTCCAGGTTGACGTGCACGCGGTCCTCGTCGGCGGTGACGGCCCCGGGGGCGGCGGCTCCCGAAGCGGCCACTGGAACAGTACCCAGGCCGGTGCGGGCGCCGCCCCGGTCGCCTGGGACCGCTCTCAGGCCGGTGCGGCCGGTCCTGTGGCCAGTCGCGACCAGGGGATGCCCCGGGCTGCTGACCAGGGTGCCCGGGAGGACCAGGAGCCCCCGCTCCCCCCGGAGGAGCCGCCTGTGCGGCTTCCGGAACCCCCCGGGCAGGGCCGGGACCCGGTGGCAGGTGCCGACGGCGTCCAGGAAGAGCCTGCTCCTGCTGGTCAAGGGACCCGGGGCGAGGCCTACGGCGGTGCCGCAGGCGCGTGGACTCCCGGGCCAGGGGCCTCGGTACCAGACCCTGACGACGGCTGGGGGCCGGTTGCCGTGCCGGGAGGTGGAGGTGCTGTGCACTCGGCCCCGGAGCTGACGGGGCGGACCCGTCAGCCCGTCTCGGGGGTCCCTGCGGGCGGGGCCTCCTCGCCGCCCCCGTCGTCCGTGTCCCCGCCGTCCCCAGCCTCCTCCCAGGAGTCTGCCCTCCAGGAGCCTCCCCTGGCTCCGGTCCGTCGCCTGCACGCCCTGCCGGACCTGCCTGCTGCCGCCAGCCCTGGCCCGTCAGGCCCTGGCCCGTCTGCGGCTAGTGCTGACGTCTCTGACCAGGTGGGCGAGAGGCCCTCCCGCCCACCGCTGGGGCTGGCTCCGGTCACCTGGGACGGGCCCGCACAGCCGGCGCAGACCTTCTCTGACGGGGTCCCCCTGCCTGAGGAGCCCGGGGACCAGGAGGAACCCGCTGCCGAGGGCGCACTTGCCGAGCGCGACGGGGCCGACGACACGTGGGCACCCACCGGCGCTGCGGGGTCCAGGCTTGCGGCTGCTATGGCGGCCGCGCGTGCAGCCGCCCAGGAGCCCGACGACCACTCCGCCCTGGCGGAGGACACCCCCAGTGAGGATGACGAGGACGCCGAGGACGCCGGCGTGGTCGGCCTGGAGGTCGTCAAGCGGGTTCTGGGCGCTACCGTCATCGAGGAGGTCACCGTGACCCAGGAGGGGTACTGAGATGCCTGCTGTCTACGAGGGTGCCGTCCAGGACCTTATCGACGAGCTGGGGGAGCTGCCCGGCGTGGGGCCGAAGTCCGCCCAGCGCATGGCCTTCCACGTCCTGTCGGCGGACACCGCGGCTGTGGAGCGCCTTATTGAGGCGCTGCGCGCGGTCAAGGCCCGCGTGCGCTTCTGCGAGACCTGCGGCAACATCGCCGAGGAGGCCCGGTGCGCCGTCTGCCGCGACCCCAGGCGCGACCCCCGGGTCATCTGCGTGGTGGAGGAGCCCAAGGACGTGGTAGCAATCGAGCGCACCCGGGAGTACCGGGGGCTGTACCACGTCCTGGGCGGGGCCATCGACCCGATCAACGGGGTGGGGCCCGACGACCTGCGCGTGCGCGAGCTCTTCACCCGGCTGGGTGACGGGCAGGTCGAGGAGGTCATCCTGGCCACTGACCCTGACGTGGTGGGGGAGGCGACGGCTGCCTACCTGACCCGCATGCTGCACACAATGTCCGTGCCCGTGTCCCGTCTGGCCTCAGGACTGCCGGTGGGCAGCGACCTGGAGTACGCCGACGAGGTCACCCTGGGCCGGGCCTTCGAGGGGCGCCGCCGCGTGGAGGAGTGAGGCGGCGCCTGCCTGTCCTGGGGCTGCGCGGCCCGGGGGGCTGGCAGCCAGGTCCGCTTGCCAGGTCACAGCGTGACGGTGTCCGTGTCTCAGTCTGCTGACGTCGTGTTGTGAGCAGCGTCCTGCGGGAGGAGCCGGGTATACGGTTCAACCTATTATCCACGGGACGATGTCCTACCTGGGGACAAGGAGTCATGATGTGTACAGCGCTGCGCTTCTCTGACGTCCAGGGGCACATGTACTTCGGTCGCAACCTGGACTGGAGCCAGGGCTACGGCCAGCGTGTGGTCGTGACACCCACTGGTTACGGGCCCAGATCGCCTTTTGGGGCTGTCCCGGAGATCAGGTACCCGGTGATTGGCATGGGTATCGTCGTCGACGACGTCCCCCTCTACTTCGACGCCGCCAATAACCAGGGGCTGGCGGTCGCGGGACTGAACTTTCCTGGCTACGCGCAGTACGCCACTGGTCCTGTCGGCGGCATGACCAGTGTCGCCGCCTACGAGTTCCCGCTGTGGGTGGCCGCGGGCTTCGCCTCGGTTGACGAGGTCGAGGAGGCCCTGGCCAGCACGGTCGTGGTGGACCGTCCGGTCAACGATGATCTGCCCTCCTCCATGCTGCACTGGATCATCGGTGACTCCACCCGGTCGATCGTGGTGGAGCACACCGCCGAGGGCCTCCAGGTGTTCCACGACGACCTTGACGTGCTGGCGAACCAGCCTGGGTTCGCCTACCACGCCGAGAACGTCCGCAGCTATCTCAACGTGGTCAGCGACGTGCCCGACCCGGTGACGTGGGCGAGCTCCCGGCTGGTGCCCTACGGCTCGGGCGGTGGCATGCGCGGGTTGCCAGGTGACTACTACTCGCCCTCTCGGTTCGTGCGCGCCGCCTACCTGAACGCCCACTACCCGACCAAGACCACCGAGGAGGACAACGTCAGCCGTCTGTTCCACTCGCTGGCGGGGGTGGCCATGATCGACGGCGCGGCCCGTATGGGTGACGGACGCTACGAGATTACCGTCTACACCGGTGGCTTCTCCTCACGCACGAGCACCTACTACTACTCCACCTACGAGGACCCTGCGGTGCGCGCGGTGGCCATGGGTGACTACGACCTCACCGGCACGGAGCTGGTCCAGGTCGAGGCCTGAGCCCACAGGTGCCGGGTTGAGGGCACGAGGGCACCCGAGCAGGTTGCGGTGGCGGTCCCGAGCCCAGGTGCGTTGGGATGGGCGGCTGGTCCAGGCTTCTTCGGACCAACGCGCCTCAGGCCATGCGGATGCCACGGGCAAGGTGCCCGGCGGGGACGGCGAGCTCGCGGGAGGCCGTCTCTGTCGCCCCCCACCCCAGTACCAGGAGGACCAGCAGCGTGGTCGGCCAGAAGGGCGACAGGTTGGAGGCGACGTCTCTGGTCCTGGCGCGGCCAGCCCTGGCTGGAGCGGGGTCGGAGGGCGAGGAGCAGTCGTCGTAGACCACCTGTGAGGGCGAGGGGACACGCATCCGGTTTACTGCCTGACCCAGCTCCGCCAGCGGGGTCTCCTGGCTACGGTCCCTGCTGCGGCCCTCCCGGGCGGAGACGTCGCTGAGGGCGGCGAAGGGGTTGGGGGCTACCATCCACCATATCCGCTCCGTGCGGAAGATCGTGTCGGTGCGGGTACTAGGCTCGGCGGCGCACACGGTCTGGGTGCTCGTAGAGGCGCCGTAGTCGATCCGGTAGTGGACCACGGTCTGGTCGTCCCGGACGGCGGCAGAGGATGCCGTCAGCACGATGGGGGTGCCGATGACCAGCGTGGCCACCGCCAGGTAGGTGAGGACGGCGGAGGCCGAGGTCCGTGCGGCCAGGCTGGAGAATCCCAGGCCGATCCCGCAGACAGCCCCCAGCGTGGTCACCAGCACCAGGAGGTGTCCCAGGAGGACCTGCCAGGTCGCCCCTCCCAGGCCAGCCAGGACCACCAGGAACGGCAGCGCCACCGCGAGGAAGGCTATGGCCGCCAGCCAGGCGGCCACGAGCTTGCCCACCGCGATCTCCCGGCTGCGCAGCGCCGTGGCCTGGACCAGCGCCAGGGTGGCGTCGGCCCTGTCTCCGTTGACGGAGGTGGCCGACAGCGTCGGGGCCACGATCAGCCCCACGCCCAGGACGAAGCACAGCACCGTGTCGTAGAGGAGCGGGGCCACCGCCGCCAGGCCCGTCCCGGAGGTTACGGCCGCGCTGCCCAGTCCCAGGACCATGAGGAGCAGCACCGTGCCCCAGGCCGCCAGCATCACCTGCCAGCGGGTGGCCCGGACCCGCCGCCTGAGCTCCAGCACGACGATGGTGCGCAGCCCCGACCAGCTCATCGGCGCTCCTCCTCCAGGCTGAGGTAGGCCTCCTCCAGCCCGCCTCCGGCCGGGGCGAAGGACACCACCTCGACCCCTGCCTCCAGGGCGCTGCGCAGCAGGCGGGCCGCCGCCGCGTCGTCGGCCACGGCCAGGCGCAGGGCACCTTCCGGGGTGGTCCGTGCCTGCGGGAGGGACTCCTGCGCCCAGCGTGCCAGCGCGAGGGTGTTGAGCGCCCGCATCCGCCAGGTCCGCTCCAGCGGCACGGGGACGACGGTGCTGCCCTGCGTCCCGCTCTCCCCGGCTTGCGGGCTGCTGGCCTCCGGTCCCGTCGCCAAGGTCCCTGCCCGGGGTTCCGAAGGCAGCTCTGGCGCGCCTCTCGGAGAGCCTGTCGGGGAGGACGGGGCCAGGGCGGATCCGTGTGCCATGAAGATGACGCCGTCGACGACCTCTTCCAGCTCTGACAGGATGTGGCTGGAGACCAGGACGGTGGTGCCCTGGGAGGCGAGGTCGCGCAGCAGGGTACGCAGGTCGGCCCGGGAGCGGGGGTCCATGCCGGAGGCGGGCTCGTCGAGCAGCAGCACCTGAGGGCTGTGGACCAGGGCACGGGCCAGGCCCAGGCGCTGCCTCTGACCCAGGGACAGGACCCGCGCGGGGGTGTGGGCCATGTCGGAGAGGTAGACCAGGGAGAGCATCTGGTCGGCGCGGTCCCGGGCGGTGCGGGAGTCCAGACCCTGGGCGGCGGCAAAGGTCATGAGGATCTCCGTGCAGGTCAGGGAGTCCCAGGTGCCGAAGGTGTCGGGCATCCACCCCACGGCCCGGTGCACCTCACGTGGCTGGGTGACAGGGTCCAGTCCCGCGACCCTGATGGATCCGGAGTCCGGCCGCAGCAGGGCGGCCAGCATGAGCAGGAGCGTGGTCTTGCCCGCGCCGTTGGGCCCCACCAGACCGGTCACGCTGCCGCTGGGCACCGAGATGCTCAGCCGACTCACCGCAGGCACGGAGTCGAAGGACCGGGTGACCCCGCAGGCCTGGATGCTCATGGACTCATCATATGGCGGGTGCCCCTGCCGACACCCGGGCGTAACGGAGGCGACGTAGGCTGTGCCCAGGCCACGCCGCTGTGGGCGCCGTCCGCGGTGAGGGCACTGCAAGCCCTCACACCCCCGGCCGTCCCCGGACGTCCAGGGACGTACCAGCGCGGCTGCTGCGCCCGCCGCGACGCGGCAGCGCAGGTGGTACCGGACTCGAGGAGCAGCCCGCATGGCACTGGTCGTCCAGAAGTACGGCGGATCGTCCGTCAGCGACATCGAGGCGATGCGCCGTGTCGCCCGGCGCGTGGTCGCCACGCGTGAGGCAGGAAACACTGTCGTCGTCGTGGTGTCCGCCATGGGTGACACCACCGACGACCTACTCGACATGGCCGGCGCCCTGACCACGGACCCCCCGGCACGCGAGATGGACATCCTGCTCAGCGCGGGCGAGCGCATCTCCATGGCCCTGCTGGCCATGGCGGTGGGGGAGCTGGGCGTGCCGGCCCAGGCCTACACCGGAGCCCAGGCTGGGGTCCTCACCGACTCCCGGTACGGCCGGGCCTCGATCGTGGGCGTCCTGCCCGAGCGTGTCGCCCGTGCGGTCCAGGCTGGCGCTGTGGCTATCGTGGCGGGCTTCCAGGGGATCAACGAGGTTGAGGACGTCACCACCCTGGGCCGTGGCGGCTCCGACACCACGGCGGTGGCCCTGGCGGCGGCCCTCAACGCCGACGTGTGCGAGATCTACACCGACGTGGACGGCCTGTTCACCGCCGACCCGCGCATCGTGCCCACGGCCAGGCGCATCGAGGCCCTGTCCAGCGAGGAGACCCTGGAGCTGGCCGCCCACGGTGCCAAGATCCTCCACCTGCGGGCCGTGGAGTACGCCCGCCGCTTCGGGGTGCCCCTTCACGTGCGCTCCTCCTTCTCGGACAAGACCGGCACCTGGATCTACGACGGTACCCGCCGTGACGTCTTCGTGCCCCCCGTGGTCGCTGCCGGGATCGACGACGTCGTGGCTGCGGACTCAGCTGTCGACTCCGAAGACGCAGCAGTCTCGGTAGACGCGGTGGCTCCAGCAGTCCCAACAGCCCAAGCCGCAGGCTCGGCTGCTGGTGGCGCTGCCCCGGCTACCCGCCCCGGACGTACGGTCCTGGACGGCGCTGCCACCGCTGACGTCGTTGACACCGCCCACCGCCACGCTATCGCCGCCAGGGCCCAGGCCCGCCCCGCCCGTCCGCTAAGGAGGACCCCGTGGAAGCCCCCGTCATCTCCGGTATCGCCCACGACCGCAGCCAGGACAAGATCACCCTGGTGGGTGTGCCCGACGTCCCCGGCGCAGCCGCCCGTATCTTCGCCATCGTCGCCGGCGCGGGTACCAACATCGACATGATCGTCCAGGACGTCTCCGCCGAGGGCACCGGGCTGACCAACATCTCCTTCACCTGCCCCGACGGCGACTCCGCCTCGGCCCGCGCGGCCCTGGAGGCTGCCCAGGCTGAGCTGGGCTTCCGGTCCCTGCACTTCGACCCCAGAATCGGCAAGCTCTCCCTCGTGGGAGCGGGTATGCGCTCCCACCCGGGGGTCTCCGCCCGGTTCTTCAGCGCGCTCAGCCAGGCGGGTATCAACATCCATATGATCTCTACCTCCGAGATCCGTCTGTCGGTCGTGGTCGACGACGGTGTCCTCGATGAGGCCGTGCGCGCCGTCCACTCCGCCTTCGGCCTGGACGCCGAGGACACCGAGGCAGTCGTGTACGGGGGCACCGGCCGGTGAGCAGGACCTGCCAGCCTCAGGCAGGCCGTTGCCCCCAGCCTGTACGCCGCCTCTGTACCCGGCCTGCCTCGCCGCGACACCGCGCCCGCTACGCTCGGTGACTACCAGCCAGCACACCTAGGAGCACACCCATGACCAGCAGCACCACTTCTGTCAACACCTACGTCGGCCCGGCTGACGGCGTCGTCCTCGCCGTGGTCGGAGCGACCGGCCAGGTGGGGCGGGTCATGCTCGCCATGCTGGAGGAGCGCGGCTTCCCGGCCCGTGGCGTGCGTTTCTTCTCCTCCGCCCGCTCCGCCGGGACTCTCGTGGGCTTCCGGGGCGCGCAGGTGGAGGTCGAGGACGTCGCCACCGCTGACCTCAGCGGTATCGACGTGGCGATCTTCTCCGCAGGTGCTGCTGCCTCGCGTGAGCACGCCCCGCGCTTCGCGGCTGCGGGTGCCGTCGTGGTGGACAACTCCTCGGCCTGGCGGCGCGACCCCCAGGTGCCGCTCGTCGTCAGCGAGGTCAACCCCCATGACCTGGGGGAGCGGCCCAAGGGCATCATCGCCAACCCTAACTGCACCACCATGGCAGCCATGCCCGCGCTCGCGGTCCTGCACCAGGAGGCCGGGCTCACCCGCCTGGTGGTCTCCACCTACCAGGCCGTCTCCGGCTCGGGGCGGGCAGGTGTCGCCGAGCTGGCCAGCCAGGTGCGCGCGGCCGTCGGCCAGGACCTGGAGGGGCTGGCCCGGGACGGGGGTGCCGTGGAGCTGCCTGGTCCCGAGGTCTACGTGGACACGATCGCCTTCAACGCGGTGGCCTGGGCGGGCAACGACGCGGGTGACGGCTCCGGGGAGACCGACGAGGAGCAGAAGCTGCGCCACGAGTCCCGCAAGATCCTGGGTATCCCCGAGCTGCTGGTCGCGGGCACCTGCGTGCGCGTGCCCGTGTTCAGCGGACACGGGCTGAGCGTGACCGCCGAGTTCGAGCGTGAGATCACGCCCCAGCGTGCCCGCGAGCTGCTGGAGGCGGCCCCGGGTGTCACCGTTGAGGACGTACCCAGCCCGCTGAGGGCGACGGGCCGCGACGGGACCTTCGTGGGACGCATTCGCGCCGACCAGTCCTGCGCCCCAGGGCGTGGCCTGCAGATGTTTGTCGTGGGTGACAACCTGCGCAAGGGGGCCGCCCTTAACGCCGTCGAGCTCGCCGAGCTGGTCGTGGACGAGATGAGGGTCTGAGAGCGCCCGGCCCCAGCCGCTTCCGTGCGGTGCCCCGGACTAGGACGCCTCCTGCCAGACGCGCGGGTCCAGGCCGTACTGGGCGGGTGCTCCCAGGTGCTCACGCAGCGTGGTCCCCTGGTAGTCCTCGTGGAACAGTCCGCGCTCACGCAGGATCGGGACCACCTCATCGACAAAGGTGTCGATCCCGTCCTCGTTGACGTCGGGTGACACCCAGAACCCGTCGCAGGCTCCTGCCTCGAACCACTCCTGCATGTAGTCGGCGACCACACAGGGCGGTCCAACCGGGGTCGGGTGGTAGTCGATGACTCCGTGGGCCAGGATGTCCCGAATGGTCCAGCCCTGCCGAGCCACCTCCAGGGCGCGCTGGGAGCGCGGGTCGAACCCGCTGGGCCGGGCGTCGGCCAGCTCGGCGTCGGTCAGCGGCCGGTCAACCTGCTCCGGCTCCAGGGGCAGTCCCAGCATGGCACCCAGGTAGGGGACCCGGCGGGGGGCGCTGACCTCGTCCAGGTGGCGCCTGCGGGCCAGCGCCTCCTCCACGGTGCTGCCGATCAGGGGCATGAGTCCGGCGAAGAACTTGACCTCGTCAGGGTTGCGACCGTACCGGTGCGCGGCCTGCCGGGCGGCCCGACGCTGTGCCCGGGCGTCCTCGATAGTGAAGGCTGCCCCGATGACCCCGCTGGCGTAGCGTCCGGCGATGGTCAGGCCGTACTCCCCGCCCCCGGCGGAGAAGATGACCGGCTGGCCCTGCTCGGACGGCGGGATAGGCAGCGGTCCCTGTGAGGCGATGTACTCCCCGCGCAGGCCGACCGGGCGGACCTGGTCCAGGTCGACGAAGCGGCCGGAGTCCTTGTCCCGGGTCCAGGCCTCCTCGCCCCAGCTGCCCCACAGGGCCTGGACGGCCTGGATCACCTCGTGCGCCCGGCCGTAGCGCACGGGGCGCTCGGCGATAGTCTGCCCGAAGTTGGCGGCGGCGGCTGGGTCCGCGGTGGTCACCGCGTTCCAGCCGAAGCGGCCGTGGGTGGTGACGTCAAGCGCCTTGTACTGGCGGGCGATGTTGTAGGGCTCGTTGAAGGTGGTGGTGCCAGTGACGACGAACCCGATTCGTGAGGTCTCGCGGGCCAAGGCCGCGACCGTGACCACCGGGTCGATGGTGGCCTGGGGGATGCCCTCGCCCATGGAGGGCGTGATCGCGAGGTTGTCCGGCAGGAAGAGGAAGTCGATGGTGCCGCGCTCTGCGGCCCGGGCGTAGCGGACCTGTGCCTCGATGTCGGTGTAGGCGGCTGGGTCCACGCCGGGGGCGCGCCAGGCGTTGGCCTGGGAGCCGTAGCCGGTGCCCAGGTGCATGCCGAGGATCATCTGTCGTGAGGTCGTGGTCATGGTGCTCCTGAGGTGCTGGTCGGTGTTCAGGCTGCCAAGTGGTGCAGCCCACGTGCATAGAAGATGAGGGGGTCGACGTCTCCATCCTGGTCGATCGCCAGGACGCGCATGAGGGCGATGTCGTGGTCCCCGGCCTCAATCACCCTCTCCGGTGCCACGCTCAGGGTGACGGGGGACCCCAGGAGGGAGGCGTCGTCGTCACGCAGCGCGCACTCCAGCCCGGTGAACCGCTGGGCGCTGGGGCCAGCCAGCTGTGACACCAGCGCGCTGTGCTCGGCGCCCAGGACGCTGATGCGCAGGAGGGGGGCCTGGCGCAGGCGCGGCCAGGTGGTGGAGGTCCGGGCGAAGGAGACCGACACCAGCGGCGGCTCCAGCGACACCGAGGTAAAGGAGCTGGCCAGCATGCCAGCGGGGCTCCGTCGTCGTCCACAGCGGTGACCAGCACGATTCCGGTGGGATAGCTGGACAGTGCCCGGCGCAGGGCCTGGGGTGTGATAGGAGCGGCAGGACGTAGCGGCATCATGGGGCTCCATTCGCCTACGATGGTAAGTATCTCCGCAGCAAACAATATGGAGAGGCTCTCCGTTTATCAATGAAGCAGGAGTGTGATCCATGTCTGATCCGGCTCGGCTGGGTGCGCGCGCGGTGTCTGAGAGCGCGCGGCGTCGCGTGCGTGCTGACGCGCGGCGGAACCGGGAGAGGATCCTCGTCGTGGCTGAGCAGGTCTTTGCCAGGGAGGGACTCGAGGCCCCGATGGACGTCATCGCCAAGGGTGCCGGGGTGGGGGCAGGGACTCTCTACCGCCACTTTCCCACCAAGCAGGACCTGCTGAGCGAGATCCTGGAGGCCCGGTTCACCGACCTGGCGCGCAGGCGCCAGGAGATTGAAGCCGCAGCCGGGTCCTCCGGTGAGGCCCTGGAGCAGTGGCTGGAGGCGGTCGGGGAGTGGATGCGCGCTTATGACGGCCTGCCGCAGCCGCTGCGGGACGCCTACGTCAGCGGTTCGTCCCCGCTGTCCCCCACCTGCGAGGAAGTGATCGAGATGACGAGAGGCTTCCTGGAGACGGCGCAGCGTGAGGGTGTGGCGCGTGTCGACGTCGATGCGGCGACGCTCTACCAGGCCGCGCTGGCGTCGGCCTGGGTCGCTGGAGCGGTGGAGGGCGCCCAGAGGGGTGCCGAGGACGGCGCTGCGCGCGGTGACGGGACGGTCGGGCGGTGCGACACGGCCGGGCCGGGGCAGGGCGCTGGGGGTGGTGTGGCTTCCGGGAGCGGGAGGGCTGCAGAAGGGGCGGCGGCCCAGCAGCGGCTCGTCTCACTCATGCGGCGGGGGTGGCAGGAGGCCCGGTAGCGAGGTCGGGCCGCCGGGCCTGTGGAATAGGCTGCCAGCAGGTGATGTTGCGCCAGTCAGAGGAACGCGACTAGAAAGGTTCTCCTATGGCTACCACGAACATCACCGGCGCTGACTTCAAGGACACCATCCACGGTGAGGGCATCACTCTGGTGGACTTCTGGGCGTCCTGGTGCGGTCCGTGCATGCGGTTCGGTCCCGTCTACGAGAAGGCCTCGGAGGCCAACCCGGACATCACCTTCGCCAAGGTGGACACTGAGGCGGAACAGGGGCTGGCCTCGGCCCTGGGGATCTCCTCTATCCCGACTCTCATGGTCTTCCGTGACGACGTGCTGGTCTACCGGGAGGCCGGAGCCCTGCCCGCCTCCGCCCTGGACGCTCTCATCACCCAGGTGCGTGAGCTGGACATGGAGGAGGTCAAGGCCAAGATTGCCGAGGCTGAGAAGTCTGAGGCAAGTCAGGGAGCGTCCCAGGAGGCCTGATCCAGGTCCAGGAGGCAGAGCCCCGGAAACCTAGCAGCGGTCGCTGCCGTGCCGATGTAGTCGGGCGGCAGCGACCGCTGTGTCGTGTCCGGGCTCGTTTGGCTGAGGACGTGCGACAGCGGGAGCAGTGGCTCTGCTCTGGTGGGGAGCGGTGCAGGCTCCCGGTGCTGGGGTTCTCGGGTCGGGTGCCTCGGAGGTAAAAGAATCGCCAAAGGTGGAGAAGTTGTCGCACCTGGTTTTCGGGACAGCTGAGTAGGTTGCAAGTTCAGGGTTGTGCCCGCATGTGAGTGGTGCTCGAAACGACGCCGTGGTATTCCATAGGCCTACGTCGTCTACCGAGAGGAGAACTCGACATGTCACGGTCAATACTGAACGGTTATACCGGTTCTGATCCGGACAGAAGCGAGCTGAATCCGCTGTTTGCTCGACCTGGGGAGGCGCATGATCTTCCGAAGTTTCGCCTCCCGGCGTCGGAGGCGCTTCCAGAGACCGCCTACCAGGTGGTCCACGACGAGGCCATGCTCGACGGCAACGCCCGGATGAACCTGGCCACCTTCGTCAGCACCTGGATGGACGACCACGCTGGCCGCCTCTACCTGGAGGCGGCTGACAAGAACATGATCGACAAGGACGAGTACCCCAGGACGGCCGAGATCGAGGCGCGCTGCTGGACGATGCTCGCCGACCTGTGGCACGCCCCGCAGCCCCGGCGCGCTATCGGCACCTCCACGATCGGCTCCTCCGAGGCCTGCATGCTCGGTGGCCTCGCCCTCAAGCGCCGGTGGCGCAACGCCCGCCGGGCGGCTGGCAAGCCGGCTGACAGGCCCAACCTCGTCATGTCCAGCGCCGTTCAGGTGTGCTGGGAGAAGTTCTGCAACTACTGGGACGTGGAGCCGCGCCTGGTCCCGATCAGTGAGGACCACAAGGTCCTCGACGGGTACAGGCTTGAGGACTACGTCGACGAGAACACCATCGGCGTCGTGGCGATCATGGGCGTGACCTACACCGGAATGTATGAGCCGGTGGCCAAGATCGCGCAGGCGCTGGACGCTATCCAGGAGCGCACAGGACTGGACGTCCCCATTCACGTTGACGCTGCATCGGGAGGAATGATTGCCCCCTTCGTCCAACCAGACCTGGAATGGGACTTCCGCATTAACCGGGTTGCATCTATCAGTACTTCTGGGCACAAGTATGGACTTGTGTATCCTGGTATCGGGTGGGTTGTGTGGCGTGAGGAGTCTGCGCTGCCCGAGGAACTGATCTTTGAAGTGTCCTACCTGGGAGGCCAGATGCCGACCTTCGCGCTCAACTTCTCCCGTCCCGGCGCCCAGGTGCTGCTCCAGTACTACATGTTCCTGCGGCTCGGGTTTGACGGCTATCGCAGAGTGCAGGCCAACAGCCGCGACGTCGCCCGCTACCTGGCCGGGGAGATAGCGCAGATGGGTCCCTTCGAGCTGTGGAACGACGGCTCTGACATCCCGGTGTTCGCCTGGCGGCTGCGCGCCGACCACACGGACCGGTGGAACCTCTACGACCTGTCCGACCGGCTGCGGATGAAGGGCTGGCTGGTTCCGGCCTACCCGATGCCGGACAACCTCGCTGACCTCACCGTGCAGCGTATCGTCGTGCGTAACGGGCTCAGCCGTGACCTGGCCGACGCTCTCCTTGAGGACATGCGTGCCGAGGTCACCTACCTCGATCGGCTCGGCGGTCCTCTGCCCCATGTGGAAGGCCGCCCGGCGGCCTTCCACCACTGAGGAGGCTGACATGTCCAGCAGCACACGCAGTTCTGCCGCTCCTGGCAGCATGTCCGTTTTCAACCTGGCCGTGCTCACCGTGGTGGCGGTCGCCTCGCTGCGCTCACTTCCTGCCATGGCCGGCTACGGGATCGCCTCGGTGGTGCTCTACGTCATTCCCGCAGTCTTCTTCCTGGTGCCCACGGCCCTGGTGTCCGCCGAGCTTGCTACCGGCTGGAAGGGCGGCGTGTTCATCTGGGTGCGTGAGGCCTTCGGTGAGCGCTGGGGCTTCGTGGCCATCTGGCTGCAGTGGGTGCAGAACGTCGTGTGGTACCCCACGCAGATCGCCTTCATCGCCGTGAGCCTGTCCTACGTCATTAACCGTGGCTGGCTGGCCAGCAATGGCGTCTACGTGGCTGGTGTCATCATCGTCCTCTACTGGGTGTCCACGCTCGTCGCCCTGGCTGGCGGCAACCTCTTTGCCACGGTGGGGTCGTGGAGCGGGATTGTGGGGACCCTGTTCCCGGCAGTGGTGCTGGTGGTCCTGGGTGCGGCCTGGCTGGTGACCGGGGCACCCTCCCAGACGCCGCTGACGGCCTCGGCCGCACTCCCGCCGTGGACGGGCCTAGCCTCCATCGTGCTTGTCGTGTCCAACGTGCTCGCCTATGCAGGCATGGAGGTCAACGCGGTCCACGCGAACGACCTGTCTGACCCCGGGCGCGGCTACCCCCGCTCGGTGCTGGTCTCCTCGGCCCTGATCCTGACGATCTTCATTCTGCCGACCCTGGCGATCGCCGTCGCTGTCCCTCAGGGCAGTCTCGGAGTGGTGGACGGGATCAACCTGGCTTTCCAGACCTTCTTCGACCACTGGCACCTGGGCTGGGCCACGCCGGTGATCTCCCTGCTCATCGCCCTGGGTGCCTTCGCCTCCGTGGTGACCTGGATCGCCGGGCCGTCCAAGGGTCTGCTGGCTGCCGCCCGAACGGGGTTGCTGCCGCCGCTGCTACAGAAGCGCAACCAGGCAGGGGTGCAGCGTTCGATCCTCATGCTGCAGGGGGTCATCGTCACGGTCCTGGCGCTGCTGTTCGTAGTCATCCCCAACGGAAACACCGCTTTCGTCACACTCATCGACATGGCGGCAGCGCTGTACCTCATTATGTACATGATGCTGTTCGCTGCTGCTGTCCGCCTGCGTACCACTCGCCCGCAGGTGCGGCGTACCTATCGCACTCCTGCGATGAGGCTGGTGGCTGGCATCGGGTTCCTTGCCTGCGCGGTGGCGTTCGTCCTGTCGTTCGTCCGCCCGTCCGGGTTCACGGGGCTGAGCACCATGGGCTACGCCCTCGTGGTGGGACTGGTGATCGTGGTGCTGGGGCTGCCGCCACTGGTCTTCTACGCGCTGCGTAGGCCGGGGTGGCGGCTGGAGCCTGATCACGCCACCGGCGACGCCGTTCTGGTCAACCCGCCGCTGGCACCCACGCCCCAGGCCGGAGACGCCATGTCTGTGCGTCAGCACGGGAGACGGGCAGCACTCCGACGACCGTCCGGGCGTCACCTGGACCGCACGTCCTAGATCCTCCGACCTTGCTCGTCGTTGCTGCGGCGTCGGGCAGGCCGTGCGGGAGGCGCAGGGACACACCATGAGCCCCGCTGCCGCTGTAAGGCGGCAGCGGGGCTCACCCGTGCCCGCTTGCCCGGGGGCGCGGTTTCCTGCCTGCGGACCTGGGGCTAGACGTGCTCGGCCTTGGTGGTGCATGAGCCGGAGCGATGTCTCCCAGCGCCCTTGGTGGACGGTTGTCTGATGCCCGCATGGTTGGGACGGTACTCGTGTGGTGGAGCCCAGGCTAGGTGAGCAGGTGTGCTCTCACCCTGCCGGGGTGCTTGGCCCCGCTGCTGAGAGGCTGGAGTCGGTCGTTTCTCCCCCGCTGGCTTTTGCTACTTCCGTCTACAAGGACAGCCGGGCAGGATCTCTACGGGAAACGCCTTTTCTGGCGGTGTGAAGCGGAGGTTTGGAGGTCGAAAGCACTGGAGGGGGCCGACTCGTCAGAGTCGGCCCCCTCCAGCCTGACGTCAATAGCCGGTGTCTACGACGTCCTAGCCGCGACGACGAGCGATCAGCAGCGCACTACCTGCTCCCAGTCCTAGTAGCGCGACAAGACCGATGCCGATAGTCGCCCCGGTACGTGCGAGCGTCCCGCTGCGCGGTGAGGAACCTGTCGGGTTGTTGTCGGGCGTTCCTGGTGCCTGCGACGACCCGCCCGCAGTGCCGCCACCGGGGCCTGATGCCGACGGCGTCTCAGTAGCGACCGGCTCTGCGGGTTCGCTGGGGGTCTCGCTGGACTCGGGAGTCTCGGTTGCGGGCTCGCTGGGGTCTCGCTGGACTCGGGAGTCTCGGTTGCGGGTTCGCTGGGGGTCTCGCTGGACTCGGGAGTCTCGGTTGCGGGCTCGCTGGGGGTCTCGCTGGACTCGGGAGTCTCGGTTGCGGGCTCGCTGGGAGTCTCGGTGGGCTCAGGAGTCTCGGTGGGGGTCTCGGTGGGCTCAGGAGTCTCGGTGGGGGTCTCGCTGGGCTCAGGAGTCTCGGTGGGAGTCTCGGTGGGCTCAGGAGTCTCGGTGGGAGTCTCGGTGGGCTCAGGAGTCTCGGTGGGGGTCTCGCTGGGCTCAGGAGTCTCGGTGGGAGTCTCGGTGGGCTCAGGAGTCTCCTCCGGCGTGTAGGTGTTAGTGAAGGTGGCGGTTGCTGTCTGATCGCCGGCAGTGATGGTGATGGTCTGTGGCTCGGGTGGGGTGAGGGTGTAGCCGTCCTCCTGAGCGGCGTCGATGTCCTCGGTGATGGTGCACTGGGTGCCCTCGGGCAGGGCGAGGTCGGCGTCTACAGCGGTCCCGTTACCGGTAGCGGTAAGGGTGCCGGTGGTGGTGTCAGCGTCGTCGCAGGTGAAGGTGAAGGTGAACTCCTTGGAGGTCAGGTCCTCACCGCCCTCAACGGCCTTGGCCACTGAGAACGACCCCACCGGGGTCTCCGCCTCGTCCGCGGTGTTCCTCAGGGTGATGGCCGTGGAGGTCTGGTCGGCGACCGTGAGCGAGGTCGTCGTCTCACCGCCCACAGTAAAGACCGGGGTACCCCACGTCGCGCCCGCAGGCGTGGTGGAGGCCGTCGTGGGGTCCTCGCTCAGGGTGAGGACCGTGCCGGCCGGGAAGGTCCCGTTGTAGGTGGTAATCGCCCCGAGAGTCACCTCCATTGTCGTCGTCCCACCGGTGCGGTCAGCATTGACCTCCCCGGGTGCCGTCCAGCCCTCGTAGGTGTCCACCGTGGCACCCCCCGGCAGGGTGTAGTCGATGCCGACGGTGAAGGTGGTCCCCTCCGGGACGCGGGGAGCAGCCTCACCTGAGAGGAGCTTGGTGATGTTGAGGCCGCCGAACCCGGCTTCCATGGATACGTCGATGGTGAAGGACCTCGTGTAGTAGACGAGGTAGCTGGACTCGAGGGTGGTGCCTGCCAGGGTCGCGTTGTTCTCGTACTCCACCCCGGCCTGGATCGTCTGGTTGTCCGTTGTCGGGAAGGACGAGTAGTACACGGAGTAGTTGGTGTTCGGAGCGAAGGGTCCGGTGACCCTGATCGTAGCCTCGTCCCCGTTAATCTCTACCTCCAGGTCAAAGTTACCCTGAGAGGTGTCGTGGTCCTGGCCGGCGGCGTCGGTAACCGTGCCCACCGCGGTGTCGCTGGTTGCGCTCTTCCCGATGTCAAGCGTCCAGTTGCTGAGGGTGGTGTCATAGGTCTGGCCGGGGGTGAGACGGTCGGTGAACGTGATGGTAGAAACTGTCTGCCCATCAACGGTGATCGGGTTTCCCCCGGCAGCCAGAGCCTCCTCAATGGCTGGTGTCCCAAAGTTCAGCTCCCAGTCAAGGGAGGTCGAGGTAGCGGTGAGCGGGGACGCCCACTTGCGTAGGGACTCCGGGGAGTAGGGGAAGCCTGTGTACTCGCCGATCCGGCCGCCCGGGATCTCGACCGTGCGCACGGTCCCGTTGGCGTTGATGTCCGCGGTGCTGGACTCGGTGGGCTGCTCGGCCACGATGAGGGCTGAGCCGCTACCGTTCAGGCCGCTGAACCCCTGGTCCACCAGTGAGTCAAGCTGCTCGTTGAAGGTGCAGGTGATGTTCTGCTGGTCCAGCTCGCAGGTGCCGATCGTGGTCTGAGTGCCGTTGTAGGTGACTGACAGGGGCTGGGACAGCGGGAACTCCCGGTTGCGGAACACCTCCGGCAGACCGATAGAGAAGGAATCACCACTCTTGGCGTTCGCGTTGCGGGCGTCCCAGGTGAAGGACAGGCGGAGGACGTCGCCTGCCGTGATGGTGGTGTCGTCGGGGTCGTCCTGCCCCGTGTTAGAGGACTTCACCAGCCTCAGGTCGCTGACAATGATTCCTGGGTTGTCTGCTGCCTGTGCGGCGGTGGGCAGTACCGCGCTCATCAGGGCTCCGGTGAGCGACAGCAGCATGGCGAGCACAGCTGCGACGAAGGCTTTGCTGGGGGCCTTGCTGCGATGCGCAGGTGAGGTGGGTGACATAATGGTCCTCTCGGGGTGCGGGGACACGGCTGGGTGCGCAGTTGGTCGCATCCTGTCCTAGCTGGTCCGACAATACCGGGGAGAAAACATAGTACTGCGCTGTGCGGGGCCTCAATAGGGAAATAGGTGGCGGCAAGGAATCGATACAGGATATTAGCTGGTGAGGCGCCTTATCTCGGATGGGGACAATAGTTTGGAGCCGGCTAGTGCTTATCGTCAACGTGGAGTAGTCTGCGGCTGCTCGGGGTGCGGAAAATATTTATCGTTCTGTTGCCGGGAGGGGTGGGTGCGTCGCGCACTGTCTGGGTTGGGTGGCCAACAGCCCGACGGGCGCGTCGTCCGGGACCCCGGCAGCTAACTGTCCCGGATCGGGACGGCTGTCCCGACCTGTCAGCCCTGTCGGTCGGGGCGGGCCTGGGCTGCGGCACGCGCGGCGGCTGGAGCAGCGGCAGCGATGGCCTCCACCGCCTCCTCGTCGTGAGCGGCGGAGACGAACCACGCCTCGAACACGGAGGGTGGCAGGGCCACGCCCTCCCGCAGGAAGGCGTGGAAGAAGGGGGCGAAGCGCCAGGTCTCCTGGGCCTGGGCGCCCTCGTAGTCATGCACGCCGCTGCTGGCGGCGCTGTCCCCGAACATGACGGAGAACAGGGAGCCTGCGCGCTGGACGCGGTGGGCCACCCCTTGGGCGCTCAGCGCCTCGGAGACCACCTGGCCTACCTGGGCCGAGGCTGCGTCAACCGCCCGGTAGACCTGGTCGTCAGCCAGCTCCAGGGTGGCCAGGCCTGCTGCCGTGGCCAGCGGGCTGCCCGACAGGGTCCCTGCCTGGTAGACGGGACCCAGGGGGGCCAGCAGGTCCATGACGTCAGCGCGCCCGCCGACGGCGGCCAGCGGAACCCCGCCGCCGATCACCTTGCCGAAAGTCAGGAGGTCGGGCACCCAGGAGGCCTCCGCCGTGCTGGCGGGCCAGATGCGGGCACTGTGTGTACTGCCGGGCACGGGACCGCCCTGCCCGTCGGCCACCCACCCCTCGACAGCCTCCAGGCCCCACCAGCCTGCTGGTCCCACACGGAAGCCGGTGAGCACCTCGTCAAGGATCATGAGGGCGCCGTGCTGGGCAGTCAGGCGTCGCACGCCTGCGGTGTAGCCGGGTAGCGGGGGCACCACGCCCATGTTGGCGGCCGCCCCCTCCAGGATGACAGCGGCCACCTCCTGGCCGCGCTGCTCCAGGCAGGCCTCCAGGGCGGGGAGGTCGTTGTAGGGCAGGACGAGGGTCTGGGCGGCCACCATCTGCGGCACCCCGGCGCTGCCGGGCAGCCCTGCGGTGGCTACGCCGGAGCCGGCCGCGGCCAGCAGCCCGTCAGAGTGGCCGTGGTAGCAGCCGGCGAGCTTGACCACGAGGTCACGCCCGGTGGCCCCGCGCGCCAGGCGGACAGCGGTCATGGTGGCCTCGGTACCGGTGGACACGAGGCGGACCCGCTCGGCCGCTGGTACCCGGCGGCGCACCTCCTGAGCCAGCAGGGTCTCCGCTTCCGTGGGCGCCCCGAAGGACAGCCCTCGCCAGGCGGCCTCCCGCACGGCCTCCACCACGCCGGGGTGGGCGTGGCCCAGGAGGGCCGGTCCCCAGGAGCCCACGAGGTCCACGTAGTCGCGGCCCTCGGTGTCACGGACCCGTGCGCCGCTGGCGGAGGTGATGAAGCGCGGGGTCCCACCCACCGAGCCGAAGGCGCGTACCGGGGAGTCCACGCCTCCGGGGATGACGGCACGGGCGGTCTCAAAGAGGGCGGCGTTGCTGCGGGCGGGGGTCTGGGTGGTCATAGAGGCTCCTGGCTGGGCGGCGTGGGCTGTCTCGGAGACGGCTGCGGTGGGCTGGGGTCGGGTGTACGGACAGGCTCCTGCGCCCGTGGCTGGTGTGCGGTCGTGGGGCTGTGCGGCTGGCGACTCGTCAGACCATAGCCGCCCCTGCCGCTGCGGGAGCCCAGGCAGGCGGTGGTCCTGCCTGGGTTGTGCGGGTTTCTGCCCGGGGCAACCAGACAGGACAGGCGGGCCAGCAGGCCCTCAAGACGCGCACCCGTGAGCGTCGCGCTCTGCTAGGAGGCCAACCACCCGGGGTTCTCGGCGACCTGCCGGGCCCAGTAGGTCAGCACCACGTCGGCACCTGCGCGTACGATCCCCAGCAGGGACTCGGCGATGACCCGCTCACGCTCCACCCAGCCGTTGCGGGCGGCGGCTTCCACCATGGCGTACTCCCCGGAGACCTGGTAGGCGGCCACGGGAACGGGGCTGGTCGCGGCAACTTGGGCCAGGACGTCCAGGTAGGGGCCTGCGGGTTTGACCATGACCATGTCTGCGGCCTCGGCCGTGTCCAGGGCAGCCTCGCGCAGGCCCTCGCGCCGGTTGGCGGGGTCGAGCTGGTAGGTGCGTCGGTCGCCCTGCAACGTGGAGCGCACCGCCTCCCGAAAGGGGCCGAAGTAGGCCGAGGCGTACTTGGCCGAGTAGGCCAGGAGCGCGACGTCGTCGTGCCCGGTAGCGTCCAGGGCGGCGCGTACCGCCGCGACCTGCCCGTCCATCATGCCCGAGGGTGACACCATATGTGCCCCTGCCTCCGCCTGGGACACGGCCATCGCCTGGTACAGGGGCACGGTGGCGTCGTTGTCCACCTCACCCGCGCGAGGCCCGTCCTGCCGTAGCACGCCGCAGTGCCCGTGGCTGGTGAACTCGTCCAGGCAGGTGTCGGCGCACACCACCAGCGCGTCGCCCACCTCGGCGCGCACCGCAGCCACCGCCTGGTTGAGGATGCCGTCCTCGGCCCAGGCCTGGCTGCCGACCTCGTCGCGCTCCTGGGGCACGCCGAACAGCACCACACCGCCCAGCCCGGCGCGGGCGCAGGCGACAGCCTCGCGGCGCAGGGAGTCCAGAGTGTGCTGGACGACGCCGGGCATCGCCTCCACCGGCTGCGGCTGGCTGACGCCCTCGCGCACGAAGACCGGCTGCATGAGGCTGGCGGGGTCAACAGTGTGCTCGCGGGCCAGGCGGCGCATCGCAGGCGTGGAGCGCAGGCGCCGGGGTCGCACGGTGGGGGCGACGGGGGCGGGCACACCCCGGGAGGCCAGGAGGTCGGGAGCCGGAGGTCGAGGTGCTGTGCTGGCCGCAGGGCCGGTCGTGGAACGGGATGCAGCGGGAGCCGTGGGAGCCGTGGGAGTCGTTGTGGGAGTCATGGGAGTCATGGCGTCGTCTCCTGTCAGGGTTCTTCTTCGTTCTTCTACGGCGTCTGCGGTGCCTACGGTCCTTCCGCCCGCCTGGGCTGAGTGGCGGGCCGCCTCCTTGACCGCCCGAAGCACACCCGCTGGTGTGGGGGAGGCGGCGGTGGCATCCACGATGATGCCTGCCTCCCTGGCGGCCTGGGCCGTCGTGGTCCCGATGGCAACGGTGCGGGTGGGAGGTGGTGGTGGCCCCACCAGGTCAAGGAGCGCGCGGGTTACCGAGGGCGCGGTCAGGACGACGGCGTCCACCCTGCCGTCCTGCCAGGACGCCAGGAGCCCGGCAGGCAGGTCCTGCGGTGCTACCGGCACAGTGGTGTAGGCCTCCACCTGCTCCACCTGCCAGCCCGCCCGGCGCAGTCCCTGGGCCAGGACCGGGCTGGCTAGGGCGGACGCGGGCAGAAGCACTCGCCTGCCCACGTCAGGGCTGTTGCCGGGAGTATCGCCGGGAAGGCTGCTGTCCGGGTTGTCCGAGCCACCTGCCGAGCTACCTGAGGCACCGGGGCCTGCGGCTAGGACGGGGTGGTGCAGGAGCGCCTGGGCGCTGCCCTCAGCGACCACGTCCGGGGGCCGGCCTACCAGGTTCCGCCAGGAGCGGGCTGTAGCCGGGCCGACGGCGGCGACCTGCACCTTCGTCGGCAGGTTACGTTGCGGGAGGTCACGGCTGTGCCCACCGGAGGGGAGCTGGTGCGGTGGCTGCTCCAGTTGCCGGAACAGGCAGGAGGCCAGCACCTCCACGGTCCGCGCCGAGGTCAGGACCAGCCAGGCTGCCTCCCCCGTGACCAGGCAGCGGCACAGGTCCTCCAGGGCTCCTCTCTGCCCGGGGACAGGCACGGTCCGGGTCAGGGCGGCTCGCACCACGGTGGCCCCGGCACGCTCGAGACCCTCGGCCAGCGCGTCAGGTGTGCGCAGGCGGGGCAGAAGGATCCTCAGGCCGCTCAGCGCCTGGGGGGCGTCAGCTGAAGCACCGGGGTAAGCGGGTGAGGCCAGGGGGCTGCCGGACGCAGCCGGGCGGCCGGTGGGCGGCTGCGTACCCGGGGAGGCGATCGGGCGCATACCAGGTCAGTCCTGTCCGAGCCCGCCGGACCCCTCCGGGGGGTGCTCGGGCCTGCGCGCCTGGAGGTCCGACAGCTCGCCGGCACCGTCCTCCAGCAGCACCGAGGCCACCCGGGCGCCAAGGTTCTCGGCGGCCACCAGGTCGGAGGTGGTACGGGGGGCAGAGGAGCCCTGGGGGCGCACGCCTCGGCCCTGGCCGCCGGGCAGCGGGACGCGGCGCTCCCGAACCAGGCGGCGTTGTCCGTCCAGGGAGGACACGAGCGCTCGCAGAACCAGCTCGCGACGTGCCGTGGCACCGGTTCCGGGAAGATCGGGGCGCCGTGGCGCGGTGCCGGGGTCGCTCACGTCGGGGTACCCGGCCGTGGCAGGCCTGTTCTCCTGCGCTGCGGGTCCCGTTCCCGCCCGGGCCGGGCCGGGGCCGTGCGTCTCAGGTTCCAGGTCAACAACCCGCGCCCAGGCACCTACCGGTGCTGCGCACCCGGCCTCCAGCCCGGCGGTGAGAGCGCGCTCAGCGGTGACGGCTACGCGCGTGTCGGCGTCCTCCAGGCGCGCGGCGGCCCTCGCCAGGTCCTCGTGCTCCTCCAGGGTCCCGGTCCTGGCCTCCACGGCGAGTGCCCCCTGCGCCGGCGCTGGCAGCATGACCTCGGGGTCCAGGACCTGGCTCGCGCAGTGCTCCAGACCCAGGCGCCGCAGGCCGGCCAGTGCCAGCACCACGGCGTCCAGGTCGCCCTGCGCGTCAGGACCTGCCGGGGTGACGGGCTCGTCGGTACCTATCGCAGCGGCCGTGGCCAGGCCGCTGACCCGGGCCAGCCGGGTGGGCACGTTGCCGCGCAGGTCCACGACCTCCAGGTCGGGGCGGACCGCTAGCAGCTGGGCCGCACGGCGGGGGGAGCCGGTGCCCACGCGTGAGCCTGTGGGCAGCGCCTCCAGGGTCAGGCCGTCGCGGGCACACAGGGCGTCGCGCATGTCCGCCCGCCGGGGCACGCAGATGACCTCCAGGCCGGGTGCGGGTGCGGTAGGGAGATCCTTGAAGGAGTGGACCGCCAGGTCCACCTGACTCCCTAGCAGGGCGCGGCGCAGTAGGGCGGCAAAGACGCCGACTCCTCCCAGGTCACGCAGCGGGGTGCGGTCCCCGTCTCCCTGGGTGCGTACGGTCACCAGCGAGATGCTGGGGGCGCCCGCGTCCTCCAGTGCCCGGGCCACCTGGGTGGACTGGGTCAGCGCCAGACGTGAGCCCCGTGTACCCAGGCGGACAGCGTGGGTCGCGGGATTCTGGCCCTCATGCATGCGCGCCTCCTCCTCCCGGACTCCCCGCCACCCTAGGGGACAAATCTGTTTGCGCCCTGGATGCCACCGGGACGCGGCATGTCAGGTACGGCTGGGTGGCGCCAGGCTTCCAGCGGCTGCCCGTGCGTGGGGCACGATGGCGGCGATCCCGGTCCCGGCCACCCAGGCGCCCGTGACAACCAGTCCTTTCAGTCGCGCTACCTCTTTTTCCACGCGGGCCGTGCGGCGGCGGTAGGCGGGAGTGGGCGGGGGCAGGGTCCCGTCCCAGCGGGCCACGACGTGGTCCAGCACCGCGGAGGGGTCCACACGCCTGCCGGTCAGGGTGGCGGCGTCCTCCAGGGCAGCCTCCAGGTCCACCTCCGGGCGTGGCTGGCCCGGGCGTCCGTAGGACAGGCGCAGGGCGTGCGTGCCCGGCCCGTGGCGCTCACGCAGCTGGCGCCCCACCCACGGCCACTTGGCACTGAGGTGGGACAGGGCCTTGGCCCTCACCGGGCCGGGGAGGACCTCGTCCGAGGGCTGCGTCCCTGGTGCGGTCCCTGGTGGGGTCCCTGGTGCGACCAGCAGTCCTGAGCCTGTGGGGGCATCGTCCAGCCCGGGGGCGCGGACCACCAGGACGAGGCGAGCCAGGCTGGTACCGCGAGGCACCTCCACGTCGGTGTCCACGCCCGGGGCGCCCTCCAGCAGGCGCAGGGCGGCCCCGGGTGAGCAGGCCAGAACCACTCGTGTGGTGCGCAGGAGGCGCGTGGGTCCCACGGGGGGCGGCTCGTCGGAGGGCGAGGCCCCTCGCTGGGTGGCAGAGACCGCTAGGGTCCACCTCCCGGGAGCCTCCTGCCTGAGCCACTGCGCCCCCGTGCGGGTCTCGGTCCTCCCGCCAGCGGCCTCGACGGCCTGCCGTAGGGCGTCGGTCAGGAGGAACATCCCGCCCTCGACGGTAGCGTCGCCTCCCTGTCGCCCGCTGCTGCGGCGTCGCTCCAGCAGCTCGGTGACGGCTGCCCCCAGGCTGCCCAGGCGGGCGGTCGCCTCACGCAGTCCCGGGGCCACAGTGTCGGTGGCGAGCACGCTGGGGTCGGCGGAGTGGATGCCCGCCACGACGGGGCGGACCAGCCGGTCCAGCACGCCCTGGCCCATCCGGGTCCGCACGAGGGAGGCGAGGTCGCCAGGGTCCTGCAACCGGGTGCCCGCGGAGGCGGGCAGGTCCCGGTCCCGGGCAGCCAGGGCGGCCGCCTCGGTGCCGATGACGGAGACGACGTCGGGTGAGCCCGGGTCGGCGGGGATGCCTAGAAAGGCGTTGGCGGGGAAGGGGTGCAGGCCCCACGGCTGCCCAGAGGGGGCAGCCCCGTCTGCTGTCTGTGGCACTGTGCTGGTGGAGCCGTCCCGGGGTGGGGCGGCGCTCCCGGCTACGGGAGGCAGGAAGAGGTGGGGCCTGCCCGAGGGGGAGACGGTGGTCAGTCCGAGCTCGCAGGCCGTGGCCGTGACGCCCAGGGGTGAGTCGGCACGGGTGGCGAAGCCCTCGGCCCCCAGGTCGATCCGTACCCCGGCCACGCTGGCCCCGCCACCAGCCCCCGGTGTAGCCGCGGGCCTCCACCAGGAGGGGGCGCAGTCCTGCGCGCGTCAGCTCCCAGGCGGCGCTCAGTCCTGCTATGCCGCCGCCGACGACGACGGCGTCCCAGTCCTGTATCTCCTGCCGGCTGCTCCCGGTCGGGGCACTCACGGCTGCTCCTGCTCAGGCTGCCAGCCCTCACGGGCCGTCTCCTCCCAGTCGGCGGCCCCGTGCACACGGGCGACGACGCAGGTCAGCGTGTCCGGATCGGTGGAGGGCGGCACGCCGTGCCCCAGGTTGACGACGTGAGCCGGTGCCGCCAGGCCGGACTCCAGGCAAGTGTCGACCGCACGGGCCAGGACCGGCCACGGCGCGGCCAGCAGCGCCGGGTCAAGGTTGCCCTGCACCGGGCAGGACCGCCCCTGCGGGTCGCTGCCGGACAGCGTCTCCACAGCCTCACCCAGGTCGGTGCGCTCGTCCACACCGACGGCGTGGGCACCCGCGGCTCTCATGTCCCCCAGCAGCCGGGCGGTGCCGGTGCCGAAGTGCAGCAGGCGGGGCGGCTGGCCGGTCACGGGGGACACTGCCTGGCTGGCGGTCTCCAGAGCCAGGCGGGAGTAGGGGAGCACGTGCTGGCGGTAGAGGGCGGGGGACAAAGAGCCTGCCCAGGAGTCGAACAGCTGAGCAACGCAGGCTCCGGCCGTGACCTGGGTGGCGATAAAGGCACCTGTCAGCCGGGCGCACCAGGTCATCAGCCGGTTCCAGGAGGTGGGGTCGGCGTGCATGAGGGTGCGTGCTGCCAGGTGGTCCCGGCTCGGGCGCCCCTCCACCATGTAGGCGGCTAGGGTGAACGGGCCTCCGCCGAACCCGATGAGCGGGGTCCAGGCGGCCTCCCCGCGACTGTGCCTCAGCCCGGCGCGAGCCCGGTGCCCCAGGGTCTCCTGGTGGCCAGGAGCCTGCGGGCTCCCTAGTTCGGTGACGACGCGGCGCACGGCCTCGGCGACGGCCTGGACCCCCGTCGCCCCTTCCCGGGCTGCTGCGCCTGCGGAGGTCTGGCCGTAGCGGTGGTCCAGGAGTGCGGTGACGTCCCTGGCCTCACGTACCGGATGGTCCAGGACAGGGCCGACCCCCTCCTCAATGCGTACCGCCACCCCGGCCAGGCGCAGGGGGAGCACGATGTCGGAGAAGAGCACGGCCGCGTCCACGCCGTGACGGCGTACGGGCTGGAGGGTGGCCTCCGCCGCCAGGAGCGGGTCCAGGCAGGCGTCCAGCATTGGGGTGCCGGCCCGCGCTCGCAGCCGCCGGTACTCCGGCAGCGACCTGCCGGCCTGGCGCATGAACCACACCGGGGTGCGCTGCGGCCTACGCCCGTCGAGGGCCTCCAGGAGAGCGGGCAGCCGGGGGCTGGCCGCATGCTGCGGCCCGGCGTCGGTGCGGGGGACTGGCCCTGAATTGTGTGCAGAGCCAGTGACGCAATAGGGCTCTGCTAGGGGGGGTGCCTCGCACGGCCTGTTTTCACGGGGCGGCGTCTGGCTGGTGCACGGCATCTGGGTGGGGACTCCTCGGTGACGGTGTTTCTGGCTGAGATCTCGCAGAATAGTTTTATGACACAATGTCGCGAATGGCGTGGCGGTGCTGCCTCGCTAGGTTATATGACGTAACAGGGAAGGTTATTGTGCCTCCTCCCTTTCCGGGTGATTCAATACCACCCGACGTGGCGATCTACTTCATCTCAGCAGACCACCGCTTCCTGGACCTGGAGACAGTGTCCCGCCTGGGCGCGGTAGCCCCCGGACTGGGGAAGGAGCTTGTGGACCTCCTACCCGGGCTGCGGGGCGCCATGGTGCTGGCAACCTGCAACCGGCTGTCACTCCTCCTGGACTCCCGCAGCGGCTCCCGTGCCGACTTCGGCAGCAGCTCCAGCGCTCCTTGCGGTGTCGTGCCCGGCGTCTACGGTGGCGGGACCGTGGACGACGGCGGAGGTGACGACTCAGACAAGGTCGCCGGTGGCGCAGCGCCAGAGGCCCCGGGCAGCAGGGGCGAGGAGCAGGACAGCCCGCCGGTGCCTGACGGGCTGGCGGCGACGCTCTCCCGGGTGTCCGCTCTGATGGCCCGCCGGTCCGGGCTGGAGCGCGATGACCTCGCCTGGGCCTCCTGGGAGGGTGCGCAGGCCTACCGCGAGCTCTTCGCCACCGCCTCCGGGCTGGAGTCCATGGTGGTGGGAGAGCGGCAGATCGCCGGGCAGGTACGTCGCGCCCTGGGGGAGGCCGAGCGGGAGGGCACGCTCAGTCCTGACCTGGTCCGCGTCGTGGAGCACGCCCTGGTCGTCTCCCGCAGGGTCGCGGCAGAGACGAGCGTGGTGGGTCGCGGTCGCAGCCTGGCAGCGGTCGGCGTGGACCTCGTGGCCCAGGAGCTGCCTCCTCTCAGCCGCTGCCGGGTCCTCCTGGCGGGGACCGGCTCCTACGCGGGAGCGACTGTCTCGGTGCTGCGCGAGCGCGGCGCCGCCGACGTGACCGTCTACTCCGCCTCGCACCGGGCGCAGTCCTTCGCTCAGGGGCACGGCCTGCGTGCCCTGGACCCGACGGGCTCCAGGCGGCACTGGCCACGGTGGACCTGGTCATCACCTGTCGCGGTCGGGGTGCCCCGTGCTCACCCGCGACCAGGTGGCGCGTGCCACCGCCCAGCGGCTGCGGAAGGAGGGGGTAACCGGCCCCTGACGCTGCTGGACCTGTCCCTGGTCCGCGACGTCGAACGTGGTGTAGAGGAGCTGCCCGGGGTCGTCTACACCGGGCTGGAGCGTATCCAGTCAGCCGTCCCCGAGGCGGGTACCGAGGACCTCGCGGCGGCCCGGGCCATCGTGGCTCAGGAGACGGAGGCGTTTGAGCGGTTCCTGCGGGGCCGTCGCATGGACGGACTCATCACGGGGCTTCGCTCGCAGGTCAACGACATGGTGGCCCAGGAGGCTGCACGGCTGCGCCCGGTGCCTGCTGCGGGGCGGCGTAGTGTCGCAGGAGGCACCGGCTCCCGGGGTGGCGCTGGCGGTGAGGGCGTCGGCATGGCAGACGGCGGTGCGGAGCCGTCCCGCAGGGACGACGAGGACGGCGAGGCACTGGTCACCGTGGCTGAGGCGCAGCAGGCGCTGCGGAGACTGGCTGCCCGCCTCCTGCACCACCCCACCGTGGCTGCCCGCCGTGCGGGTCAGGACGGCAGGGAGGAGGACTTCCGTGTTGCCCTGGAGACCGTCCTGGGTCCTGAGGTGGCCGGGGGAGTGGCGGCCGGGCCGAGGAGGTCGAGGAGCCGAGGTGACAGCGGCTCGGAGGTGAGTGGCCCTGTGTGCCTGCCTCGGGTGGTGTCCCTGGACGCGGCCGACTCTGACGGCCGGGAGTCCACCGCTACCCCGCCGTCGGCCCGGGTGCAGTAGTAGCGACCAGCCCGCCTGACCTGACCGATCTTATGGAGGACCACCAGTGAGCTTGCCGAGCAGCCGACCCGGGCGCGACCCCCTGGCCCCTTACGACGCCGTCCTCCTCTTGTCCTACGGGGGTCCCCGAGGGCCGCAGGACGTCCTGCCCTTCATGCGCAACGCCACTGCCGGGCGGGGCGTTCCCGACTCCCGCCTCCTGGAGGTCTCTGGCCACTACCAGCGTTTTGGCGGAGTGTCACCGATCAATGCGCGTAACGCTGAGCTCGCCGCCGCGCTACGCGCTGAGCTGGAGGCCCGGGGCTGTTACCAGCCGGTCGTGGTGGGCAACCGCAACTGGCACCCCTTCGTCACCGAGGCCCTGCGGGAGCTGTCCGACGCCGGGGCGCGGCGGGTCCTGGCCCTGACCACGTCGGCGTTCGCCTCCTACTCAGGGTGCAGGCAGTACCGGGAGGACCTGGCTGCGGCCCTGGAGCGGCTGGGGGCGGGGACGGACGGGGCTACCGGACGTGGTCCGGAGGCTGACGCCGCAGCGCGTGTCGGCGGACCCGGGGGGCAGCCGGTGCGGCTGGTCGTGGACAAGACCCGCCCCTGCTACAACGCTCCCGGCCTCCTGGAGGCCAATACCGACGCCATCGTCCAGGCTTACCAGGAGCTGGCCGCCGACGGCGTCCCGGCTGCCGACGTGCGCCTGGTCCTGGTGACCCACTCCGTCCCCGTGGTCATGGAGGAGGGCTCTGCGTCCCACCCACCTCGTCTGTCCCGCCCGCACTGGGAAGGGGCGGGGAGGAGGCGGCCGCCCCGCGCTCCTGCGGGCTGGAGCCGGGGTAGCGCCCGACCTGTCCTCCGAGGTCTCCTACGTGACCCAGCACCAGGCTCTGGCCAAGGTGCTGGTTCCCGCTGTCGCCCGTCGGCTGGGGCTGGACCAGGTTCCTGACTACGACCTGGTCTACTGCTCTCGCTCCGGGCCGCCCCAGGCGCGCTGGCTAGAGCCGGACGTCAACGACCACCTGCGCTCCCTGGCAGCCGCGACGGACTCTGGGAAGGGGCGGGGCGGACCCGCAGGCGTCGTCGTCGCCCCTGTCGGGTTCGTCTCTGACCACATGGAGGTGGTCTTCGACCTGGACACCGAGGCGAGGCAGACCGCCCACGACCTGGGCCTTGCCTATGCTCGCGCGGCGACAGCCGGGACCCACCCGGCCTTTGTGTCCTCCCTTGCCGACCTCCTGGTGGAGCGAGCCGCCTGTGCCAGGGGGGAGGAGGTCGTCCCGGTCACGACCACAGGGGTCGGTCCCTTCCACACGGTCTGTCCCCCGGGCTGCTGCCTGCCCGCTCCTGCTGAGACCGCGCAGACCGCTGGCTCGGACCCGATCCCGGATGCCGTCGCAACTGCTACGCCCCGACCGCTACCTTGAGCCACGACCTTTGAACTACGTCCTTGCACCAGGAGAGACACATGAGCAACAACCAGGACACGACTACGGCCCCTACCGCCCACGGCGCGGACCACGCCCCTGGCACTGCCGCAGACGGCTCTGGCGACGAGGCCCGCCACTACCGCCACGACCCACGTGACGCGGCCCATGTCGATCTTGACGCCGTCAACGACCAGAACCACTACGCCCTCTACGCCGTCATGCGGCTGGTCGCGCCGCTGCCGGCCGCAGAGACTGAGCGCCGCCAGGTTGTCGAGGAGTCCGTCGCATTCGTGGAGGCCTCGGGGGTGACCACACGTGGCTGGTACGACATTGCGGGGTTCCGCCCTGACGCGGACCTGCTGGTGTGGTGGCTCGACGACGACCCGGAGGTGCTCCAGGACGCCTACCACCGCCTGCGGGCCAGTGCCCTGGGTCGCCACCTGGAGCCGGTGTGGTCCTGCGTGGGGCTGCACACGCCCGCGGAGTTCAACCGGCGTCACATCCCGGCCTGCTTCGGCGGGGTGGTGCCGCGCGACTGGCTCATGGTCTACCCCTTCGTGCGCTCCTACGACTGGTACCTGCTCGACCCCCAGGAGCGCTCCCGGATGATGGCCGAGCACGGGCGTCACGGCTTCTCTCAGTACCCCGACGTCAAGGGATCCACGCTGGCTACCTTCGGGCTGAGTGACTACGAGTGGGTCCTTGGCTTCGAGGCGGACACGCTGGACCGCCTGGAGGGGGTCCTGCACCACCAGCGTTACACCGAGGCGCGCCTGCACGTGCGCGTGGACACTCCCTTCTACACCGGTCGCCGTGTGGAGCCGCTGGAGTGGGCGCAGCGCCAGCCTAGGGTCTGACAGCCTGGCGGGCCGGGGCGCGGAGGGCTGTGCAGCCCGTGTCCGCGCCCCGGCCCGCGACACCCTTGTGCACCCCCGTTCTCGCGTCTATTTCCTCGGTGCCGCTAGTTATCGCGAGTCCTGGTCTCTTCCTGGCAGTAATCCGCATAAACGCTGTTAAGTTATGGGATATTACGACGTGGTACCATCGTTGTCGCCACCGTATTCGCCGGTATACGGCGGCTGCGGTGCCGACCGGGACCTGACGACTACCTGTCTGGGCCATAGGGGTGGTGCTCATGATGGTAGGACTGGTGCCTGGCAGCGGGCACGCTACCCGGCACGCCTCCACGACGTCGCGGACCCAGAGGGTGCTGGACGCCGTAGGGAAGAGACGTCTGACGCTGGGCGGGTCGGCGCGCTCAGCTGCCTCCCCTGCCGACGCTCCTGCTGCCAGCCCGGCTGTGCTCCCGGCGTCCTGGAAGAAGGCGGCCCGCTCCAGTGCCGACCGCTCCCGCCTGGTACGTCGCCTGGTCTACGCCCTCACGGGTGAGGAGGCGCAGGGGCGGCCGCTGTGGACGGACGTGACGATTCCTACCGATCCCGATGAGCTGCGGGCTCTTCTTGGGTTCATCCTCACGACCCGGCCGCCGGGTGCTCTTCCCGCTGACCTCGCTGCGGACCTGGATGCCCTGCTGGAGGCTGAGGCTGCCGAGCGTGGTCGCGTTGAGGCTATGACCCTGCCCTCTCTTGCGGTTACTCACCGGGTGGGCGGTCGGCTCGGCCGGGTCCTCGCCCTGTGGCGGGGTAACCTGGTGCGTCTTCGCGCTGACGCGGTGCTCAACTCGGCCAGGTCCCGCATGCTCGGTTGCTTCGTGCCAGGACACGACTGCACCGACAACGCCGTCCACGCGGCTGCAGGTCCCGCCCTGCGTCAGGAGTGCGACTCCTACATGAGGCAGGCCGAGCGCTTCGACCCCCGTCGGCGCAGCACCGGTGAGCCCCCCGGCGGGGCGGTGCTCACCGGTGGCTACCACCTGCCAGCCGGGTACGTCATCCACACGGTCGGACCCGTGATCGAGCCGGGGGCGGCGCCAAGCGTGCAGGACCGTAGGGTGCTGGATGCCTGCTACACCTCGGCGCTTGACGTGGCGGTGGCGGCGGGACTGGGCAGCATCGGCCTGTGCGCGGTGTCGACCGGGGCCTTCGGGTACCCTGTCGACATGGTGGGGATGGTGGCCGTGGAGGCCGTCGTGTCCTGGGTCGCCCGGCACCCCGACTCCCCCCTGCGTATCGTGCTGTGCGCCGGCACTGCGGCGGAGGCCGCCGCCTATGAGAGGGCGCTGGCGCCTCCTCCGTGACACCAGACCGTGACGCCGGAACGACTGGGTGGGTGCAACCCCTACCATGGGGCTGTGTGCCCCCCTCCTGGTAGCAGCCCGGACTCCACGACCGTGGCGCGCATCCGTGACGCTGCCATGGCTCGTTTCGCCAAGGACGGTCTGAGCGCGGGGCTGCGTGCCATCGCCGCGGATGCCGGTGTCACGGCCGGCCTCATCGTCCACCACTTCGGCTCCAAGGAGGGGCTGCGGCAAGCCTGCGACGAGGAGGTTCTGCGCCTGGCAGCCCAGGCCAAGACGGACTCCGAGGTCATGGGTGGGCCCGTTGACCTGCTCACCCAGATGGCCCGCACCGAGGACTACGTCCCGGCGACTGCCTACGCGCTACGCTCACTCGTCGAGGGCGGTCCCCTGGGGGCGGCCCTGCTTGAGTCCGTCGTCCTCGACACGGCGCACTACATGAGTGCCGGGGTCGCCTCCGGGCACGTGGCCCCCACTTCCGACGAGGAGAGGCGCTCCCGGTACCTGGTGTACTCCGGTTTCGGTGCCCTGGTGCTCTTTGCCCGCTACGCTGCCAGTGATCCCACGGATGTCGAGGCCGTGGTCCGCGAGTTCATGGAGTGGAGCGGCCCGGTGGCCGCCGAGCTCTTCTCCACGGCCCTGCTGACCGACTCGGAGGCCCTTGCGACCTACGTCCAGGCGATGCGTGGAGCGGACGCCGGTAACTGATAGGCGACACTCGCATTCGACCGAGATAGTGTAAAGTAGAGTCCATGAGTACTGAGACCGTCGCTACTCCCTCTATCACCCTCGCCTTCACCGCCTCTGCCGCCCTGAGCGACAGCCTCCAGCGTGTGCTGACCGACCTTATTGCCCTCGAGCTGGTAGGAAAGCAGGCTCACTGGAACATCGTCGGTCCGAACTTCCGCGACCTCCACCTTAACCTTGACGAGGTCGTCGATATCGCTCGTGAGGGCGGTGACGAGGTCGCCGAGCGTATGCGCGCCGTCAACGCGACCCCGGACGGTCGCCCCGCCACTGTGGCAGCCACTACCAGTGTTCCTGCTGCCCCGGAGGGCGAGATCCTCACCTCCGAGGGCGTGGCCTACATCGTGTCCGCCATTGAGGCCGTCGTGGCCACGCTGCGTGGGGTGGACGAGCAGGTTGACGAGGAGGACCCGACTTCCTCCGGAATTATCGAGGACCTTATCGGCAAGCTTGAGCAGCAGGCCTGGTTCATCTCGGCTGAGGTCCGCAAGCCTGTGCGCTGAGGTCGGCAGGCGCCCGCCGAGGCGGTGTGTTGACGGGCCCCGGCCGGGGCGCCGCTGACCTGACGACGGCTCCTTCCGGCGACACGACGTGTCGTCCTGCCGGGAGGAGCCGTGTGCTGTCGGGGGCGGCCTAGGCTCGCCAGTCGCCCAGGGCTCCCTCCAGGCAGCCCAGGGCCGCCTCGACCAGCGGGTAGCGTTCCTCAGGAGGGCAGCCTGCCTGCGCCCAGCGCAGGCAGGCCGTGTCGAGGAAGCTGAGGTAGCCGTGGAAGGCGAAGTCGTCACGAGGGCCGTGGCTGCCACCGACTACCTCGGCCAGGGCAGTTACGGCCTGCTCGCGCGCCTGCTGGCGGACCTCGGTGGCGAGACCGGGCTCATGGCCGGCCAGGAGCTGGTAGGTGGTCCACCCCGGGGTGCGCTTGATGATGAAGTCAAGGTAGGTCAGGATCGAGGTGCGCACTCGGTCCCGGGCTGAGGAGCCGGTGGGCAGCGCCTTGTCGGCCTGGATAATCTGCGCGGCGATCTCCTGGACAGCCTGGGATACTACCTCCGCGTACAGGCGTGCCTTGGAGGTAAAGTACTTGTGCACCAGGGCCTCGGAGGCCTCGACCTGGTGGGCTATGGAGCTCAGAGACACGTCGTCGTAGGGCTGTGCGGCGAAGGCCTGGGCGGCGGCTGCGAGGATGAGGTCGCGACGCTCCTGGGGGTCCATCCGCCGACGGGGCCGCAGGTCAGTGCGCGGAGACATGTTGACATGGTACCGGCGACTGCGGGTATCCTCGGACCATGTCTAGTGAGCAATCTAGAATAAGTGCTCCCGGGCTCCCGACCTGGACGTCCACCTGTGTGTGGTGGCAGGTCTACCCTCTGGGGGCTACCGGGGCGCCGGTGCGGCCTGAGCCTGGCGCCCCGCTGGTCGAGCCTGGTGCCGCCCCTCGGCTGGACCGCCTGGAGCCGTGGCTCGACTACGCCGTGGAGCTCGGTGCCAACGGCCTGTCCCTGGGGCCGATCTTTGCCTCCTCCACCCACGGCTACGACACGACCGACCACTTCCAAATCGACCCGCGCCTGGGCGACGACGCCGCGTTTGACCGACTGGCCCGCTCCTGCCGGGACAGGGGGCTGGCCCTCATGCTCGACGGGGTCCTCAACCACGTGGGCGCCCAGCACCCGCTGCTGCGCGCCGCCCTGGAGGGCGGGCACGAGCGGGAGATGTTCCGCCTTGAGGGTGCTGGGCAGGATGCTGTCGGTCCTGGCGCTGCTGAAGGTCCTGGCTACGTGACTTTTGAGGGGCACGAGTCCCTGGCGGTGCTCAACCACGACTCCCAGCAGGTCGTAGACCTCGCAGTGCGGGTCCTGTCGCACTGGCTGGACCGGGGGGCGAGCGCCTGGCGGCTGGACGCCGCCTACGCCGTGCCGCCCGCCTTCTGGGCACGCGTGCTGCCCCGAGTGCGCGAGAACCACCCCCAGGCGTGGTTCATGGGGGAGGTCATCCACGGCGACTACCCGGGGACCGTCACGGAGTCCACGATGGACTCCGTGACCCAGTACGAGCTGTGGAAGGCGGTGTGGAGCTCCATCAACGACGCCAACTTCTACGAGCTGGACTGGTGCCTGCGCCGTCACAACGAGATGCTGGACTCCTTCACCCCAGCCACCTTCGTGGGCAACCACGACGTCACCCGTATCGCCAGCCGGGTGGGTGAGGGCGGTGCGGCCCTGGCCGCCGTCATCCTCATGACCGTGGGTGGGGTGCCCAGTGTCTACTACGGTGACGAGCAGGCCTTCCGTGGGGTCAAGACCGAGACCCTGGGCGGGGACGACGCCGTGCGCCCGGCGCTGCCGGAGCAGCCCTCCGGGCTGTCCGCTGCGGGGCAGTGGATGTACCGGCTGCACCAGGACCTCATCGGCGTGCGGCGGCGCCACCCCTGGCTGGTTCGGGCCCGCACCGAGGTCACCTCCCTGGACAACCCGGTTCTGGCCTACGACGCCGTCGGGCAGGACGGGCAGCGCCTGGGCGTGAGCCTCGCCCTGGAGCCGCGGCCGCGGGCCGAGGTCCGTGCCCCCGGGGAGGAGGTGCTGGTGGTCGAGGCGCCCCGGTAGGCGTGGCCTGGAGCCGCCCGGCCCTGCTCGCGCCAGCCTCGACCCGGCCCTGCCGCTCCGCACACACCAGAGGCCTGCACACACCACGGGAGTTGCACATCTTCAGCCCCGCTGTGGCACCTGTTGCGACCTGGCGCCCGCGTGATAAAGCCACTCCGTCTGTGGCCAGCCGGCGCAGGCAGCCTCAAGATGTGCAACGGCGGTTGCCTGCCGGTGCTGGGTCTAGCGGAACCGCGCCCCCGAGGCCGGATCTGCCAGCCAGTCCAGCGCGGCCTGCATCCGCCCCGGGGTGCTGGCCAGCAGGGGGCTGGGCAAGGCACCGGGACTGAACCACCCCACCTGGGTGGACTCCTCGTCGGCCACGCGGGCGGGGGCTGAGCCGGGTGCTGGCCGGGCCACGAAGGTCATGTCCATGAAGACGCACCGGTCCCCGTTGGGGAAGGCCACGGGCTCACCCGCGCTCACGCTGGCCACCCCGAGGATCTCCGCCTCCACGCCAGTCTCCTCCAGGCACTCGCGGCGGGCCGCGGCACCGGGCTGCTCGCCGGGCTCGGGGATACCTGAGACCACGGCCCAGTGGGCGTTGTCGGCGCGGCGGCCCAGCAGTACGCGCCCGTCGTCGTCGACGACCACGATGCTCACCCCCGGCAGCCACAGCAGGTCGTGGCCGATCTTCTTGCGCAGGGCCAGGATGAAGTCCGGGGTCGCCATGGGGTGAGCCTAGGGGGTGGCAGTCACGGTGCCAGCAGCGCCGGGCCGGTGACGGAGACCGTCACTACTTACCAGTGGGTGCGTGCTGTGTGTGGGGGAGAGGTCGGGTGCGAGTAGGCTCTCGGGCTGGGTGGCCGGGTATAGGTGCGGGTTGCAGGGGGAGGCCAGGACCGACGGCCTGGGGCAGTTGGTGGCGTCCTGTGCCGCTCAGGTTCAGGAGCCCTGGCGGACCTCGACCAGCCAGGGGCAGCGGCGCCGCAGCATGCGCTCGAAACGAACGTGCATGGTCATGACCGCGGCCGGGCAGTCGTGGCACGCCCCCTGCAGGTCGACCTCGACGACGCCGTCACGCACCACGCGTACCGTGAAGGACCCTCCGTGGCTGCGCGCCAGGTCGTTGACAGTTTCCTCGGCGACCTCCTGCGCGGCAGCCTCCAGCACGTCGTCGCGGCCGAGGGCGCGGGCGCCCGCGGCGGGGATCCAGCCTCCCGGTGAGTCCAGGGCGGCCACCAGGGCGCTGCGCACGCTCCCAGCCTCCTCCTCCCAGGAGCGCTCGGCCCCCAGCATGGTGACGACGCCTCCCGGGACGACGTGGACGGCGGTGAGGGTGCCGTCGTCAAGAAGCCTCTGCAAGGGGGCCGGGACCTCCGACACCTGTCCTGAGAAGGGCAGCAGGCCGTGAGGGACCACCCACCGCAGGACACTGGGGTCGGGCGTGGAGACGGGGTGCGTGGGCACGGCACGTCGTGGGACGGCCCGTCGACCCGTCGTGCCCGCACCGCCTGTCTCACGGCTGCGGCGCAGACGGCGTCTCCCCAGTGCGCTCACGGCATCCCTCACACCACTGCCGCGACGATCATCCGGGCCGCTGCGGCCATGACCCAGGCGGTGGCGAACATGTAGCCGTAGGCGACCAGCGGCCACCTCCACGTGCCCGTCTCCCGGCGCATCGCGCCCGCAGTGGCCATGCACTGGAGGGCGTAGACGAAGAAGACGAGGATAGCGGCCACCGTGTCGGGGCTGAACAGCCTGTCACCAGCGCGGTGCGTGAGGGTGTCCTCCTGGTAGGTGAGGGACTCCAGGCGGGCGCCGGGGTCCTCCGGGTCACCGGCGGCAGCGATCTGGCCCAGGGTGGCGACAAAGGTCTCCCGGGCCGCCAGGGAGGACAGCACGGCCACGTTAATCCGCCAGTCGAAGCCCAGCGGCTCGAAGACTGGTTCCACGGCACGGCCCACGGCGGCCGCCCAGGAGCTGTTCATGGTGTAGGAGGTTCGCTCGGCCTCCAGAAGAGCCTCCAGCTCGGCGGCGTCGGTGACCGGGGCCCCGTCGTCATCGGCAACCGTTGAGGACGCGGGGTTCTCGACGGCGGACGCCACGGCGGCGCACTGTGCGTCGGCGGCGCAGTGGGCGTCGAACTGGGCCTGGGAGCGCAAGGGCACGTTGAGCAGCACCCACAGGACCACGGTGGTCAGGGTGATGATGGTGCCAGCCTTCTTCAGGAAGCCCTTGCAGGCGTCCCACACCATGAGCACCACCGTGCGCGGCCGCGGCAGACGGTAGGGCGGCATCTCCATGTAGAAGGGCAGCAGCACGCCGTCGCGGTCGCTCAGGCGCTTGACCACCCACGCCGCCGTCATGGCGGACACGGCCCCCAGCAGGTAGAGGCCGAACATGATGGTGCCCCGGGCGCCGAAGGGCCCCACGGTGGCGTCCGCGTCCACCAGCAGGGAGATCATGATGACGTAGACGGGCAGGCGCGCTGAGCAGGTCATGAGCGGCGCCGCAAGCATCGTAGCCAGGCGGTCCTTGGCGCTGGGCAGGGTGCGGGTCGCCATGATCCCCGGGATGGCGCAGGCGAAGGAGGACAGCAGCGCTACGAAGGCGCGCCCCTCCAGCCCGGCGCGGCTCATCACCTTGTCCATGAGGAAGGCGGCGCGGGACATGTAGCCCACCCCCTCCAGGAGGGCGATGATGAGGAACATGATGGCGATCTGCGGAAGGAACACGATGACCTCGCCGACGCCGCCGATGAGGCCGTCGGCCAGGAGGCCGGCCAGGAGGGGGTGGGGGCCGTCCAGACGGGTGCGAACGGCGTCCGCCAGGAGGTCGCGGCCCGCCTCAATGGCGTCCTGGAAGGGGACGGCCCAGGTGAAGACAGCCTGGAAGAAGGTGTACATGACGGCGAGGAACACCAGGGTCCCGGCAACGGGGTGGAGCAGCACGCGGTCCACGGCGGTGGTGACCCGGTCGGCGGCGGGGGAGGAGAAGTCGGCCGCCGCCAGGACGGAGTCGCTCCAGGAGGCGAGCTCGGCGGGGTCCGTGGGCGGCGCTACCGGGGTGCGGGGCCAGGAGGCGACCGTGCCCAGCAGCGCCCGCAGCTCGGGCACCCCCGTCCCCCGGTGCCCCAGGACCCGCACCACCGGGACGCCCAGGGCCTGCCCCAGGGCCGAGGTGTCGAGCCGTCCTCCGCGGCGGGTCAGCTCGTCGGACATGGTGACTACCAGGCAGGTAGGCAGGCCCAGCCGGAGGGCCTGCGCCACGAAGTTCATCCCGCGGCGCATGGTGGTGGCGTCGACGACGACGACGAGTGCGTCGGGGACGTCAACCTGCTCGCAGCGTCCGGTCAGTACGTCGTGCACGATCTGCTCGTCGGGGCTGATGGGCTCCAGGGAGTAGGAGCCGGGCAGGTCCTCAATGGTCAGGGTGGTTGTGCCGGTCTGGCAGGTGCCCAGGGAGCGGGAGACGGTGACACCCGGGTAGTTGCCGGTCCTGGCCCGCAGCCCGGTCAAGGCGTTGTAGATGGAGGTCTTGCCCGCGTTGGGGGCTCCTGCCAGGGCGATGCGTCTCGCTCCTGCTACCAGCGCGGTGGCGGAACCTGGTCCGCAGTGGCAGCCACCGTCACCGGTGCCGCAGTGCTCGGTGCTCATCAGGCCCCTTCTCCAGCGCTGGTGCCTGCGGTGACAGCGGCGATCTGGACGTGGGCGACGTCCCGCCTGCGCAGGCACAGCTCGTAGTCGGCCACGCGGAAGACGACCGGGTCCCCCATGGGTGCTCGTCGCAGCGCCTGGATCACACGTCCAGGTCTCAGGCCCAGGTCCTGCAGCCGACGCTCCAGGCGTGCGTGTCCGGTGCCCTCCGTGGTCCGCCCGCCGACGGAGGTGATGACGGCGCGGGAGCCGGGCTGGAGCTCCGACAGCGGGCGTGTCCGCTGGGCCGACCCTGACCGTGTTTCCGGCGGTTCCTGCGGTTCTGACTGCACGTCACATGTCTGAGGTGAGGTTGCCACGATGCTGCTCTGATCCTCTAGCCGTGGCCCTGCGGTTGCGGGCACGAGTTGCTTCCAGTAGTCACTGGAAGTGATGGTAGCCTTTCCTGACACGCCTGTCATGTAACGGGGGGTCCCGTGCAAAGACGATGCCAGGTCCTGGGCTGGCCTCCGCCCGGGTCGGGGTAAGGGTGTGCGTCTGGGACACAGTACAGGCGCTGCCGACGCGGCCGCGGCTGGGGAGCCACTGGAGAGACCGGCAGAGACCACCCCTGTCGCTGGCGGGGCTGGCGGACGTCTCAGCGCGGCCGGGAGACGGCTACCGCCCGGGCGTTGTGTGCCCAGGTGTCGTCCAGGGGCTCGGGCTCCCACGTCCCCCCGGCGTGCTCGACGGCGCGCGCCAGCAGCCAGTCCGCCACCACCGGGTTCTTGGGCAGCAGCGACCCGTGCAGGTAGGTGCCGATGACGTGGTGGACGCGGGCGCCCTCTGTCCCGTCCCTCCCGTTGTTGCCGTCTCCCACGCGCACGGTGCCCAAGGGCCTGGCCCCGGGCCCCAGGGTGGTCAGCCCGGAGTGGTTCTCATAGCCCACCACGTCCCCGAAGTCCTCAGTAGCCAAGGTGATGTTGCCGATGAGCCGACTCTGCCCTGCACGGGTCTCGGCGTCGATGAGGCCGATGCCCGGAATCTGGGAGCCCTCACCGGTAAGGAACCGGTGCCCGAGGAGCTGGTAGAGGCCGCAGATCGCCAGCACGGGCACGCCGTCAGCCGCCCAGGCCCGCAGGGTGGGGCCTGAGCGGGCCAGGTCCTCCTTGATGCGTTCCTGGCCGGAGTCCTGCCCGCCCCCGCCTACTAGCAGGTCCACGTGCGACGGCAGCTCGTCGCCGACGTCGTAGGAGGACAGCTCGACGTCGTAGCCGTGCCACTGCGCCCGGCGGGCCAGGACCAGCGTGTTGCCCCAGTCGCCGTAGATGTTCATGTCCCGGGGGTAGAGCTGGACCAGGCGCAGGCGCCCACGGGCGGGAGCCTCGGTGGTGTGCTCGTAGAGGCGGGTGCCGACGGTACTCATGACATGACCTCCTCGACGTCGGTGAGCTCGCCCAGGATGGCGCGCAGGGACAGCATGGCGGTGTAGGTGGTGAAGATCCGCACGGGCCGGTCGGCCTGGGAGGCCGCCTGGCGCATGCGGGCCACGGCCTGGCGCAGGTCAGGCTCCACCAGCTCCACGGCGACCTCGTCGTAGCGCAGGCGCAGGGCCATGTCCCAGGCCCGCACGCCGGTGACGACCGCCACCCCGCCGGGGCGCAGCACGTCGAGCTCCACGTCCCACAGCCAGGACATGTCGCGGCCGTCGGCGTACTCGTCGTTGATGGCGATCATGACCACCTCGCCGTCGTGCGCCTGGGCCGCGGCGGAGAGCAGCCCCATGCGGAAGCCGGCGGGGTTCTTGACCAGGGACAGCTGGACGGGGCGTCCGTCCAGGGTGAGGACCTCGCCGCGACCGAAGGCGGCCTCCACCCGGCCCAGGGTGGTCAGCAGGCCCGTCAGGTCGGCGTCGTCCCCGAGCACCTCCAGGACCACCTCCAGGGCGGCACAGGCGTTGAGAAGGTTGTGCACGCCGGGGATGGTGAAGGTGACCTCGTGGTCCGCTCCATCCACCCGGACGGTGGCACGCTGCCCCGTGATGGCCTGCAGCGTGACCCGGGGGGCGACAGGCGTCCCGGCTGTTCTGGCGGCCCCGTCCTCGCTCGCAGCGGCGCCGTTGGCGGACCCGTGGGTCGCGGTGCCGACCCCTTGGGCGGGTCCCGGTGCCAGCCCGGTACGCAGGTCGTCGTCGGACAGGAACAGGTGGCGCAACCCGGCGCCAGCGCCGAAGGCTGCGGTACGGGCTGTGACCGGCTCCAGGAAGGCGGGGGAGGACAGTCTGGGGTCGTCGGCGTTGACCACCACCACCTCACGCGTGGCCGAGGCGATCTGGGCCAGGAGCGAGGCGGTGTAGTCGATCTCCCCGAAACGGTCCAGCTGGTCGCGCATGACGTTGAGCAGGAGGCAGGCCCGCGGCCGTACCTGGGCGACGAAGTGGACGGCGTGAGCCTCGTCGAGCTCCAGGACGGCGATGTCGGCGTCCAGGCGGCCGGCCGCGTCCACCTCGGTGAGCAGGGCCGCGAGCACGCCACGCACGAAGTTGGAGCCCGTCCGGTTGGTAAAGACTTTCAGCCCCTGCTCGCGCAGGAGCTGGACCACCATCTTGGTGGTCGTGGTCTTCCCGTTGGTGCCGGAGACCACGACGACGCCGTAGGGCAGGCGGCCCAGGGTGCGGGCCAGGAATCCCGGGTCCGTGCGCTCCATGACGAGTCCGGGGAAGGCAGTACCGCCGCGGCCGCCGCCACGTAGCCGGGCCGCCAGCCGGGCCGCGTGCCCGAGCGTGACCGTAAGTCGTGAACGCATGAGGCTCCTGGAGGTCTGGGATAGCAGGTGGTAGCAGACGCAGTGCCCGTCCGGGGCACTGAGACGTGCAGGTCCGCACGGTGCCTGGGACAGGGTGGGTGCACGGACCTGGCACCCCTGGCACCGTGGTGGTACGGCCAGGCTGCCGCGACCCGCGCCAGTCTAGGGCAGACCCGGTAGTGATGGCGTGGCTGTCTGCTCACGGTCAGGGTCGAGGTGTGGAGCCACGCCGCGGGGCTGCACGCCGCGGGGCTGTACGCTGGCGGTGCCGTTGGTGACGAGTGGGGTCCCCGGTATGGCCGGGGTACCGGGGCGGCTCAGCGGGTCGGTGCCGACCGGGCGGGTGCGACGACGCGCAGTGCCCCGGGCTCGACGGTGGCTCTCAGGGTGCGGGTCGGCTCGGTGGTGTCGCCGTCCAGCTCGAAGGCCACGGGTTCCACGGTCTCGATGGTGATCCGCCTGGCCTGAGCGAAGGTGAATCCCTTCACGTTCTGCCCGGTGTACTGGCCGGTGAGGGACTGTGCCCCCAGCCTGGCCCAGTCAGTGACCCTGTCGGGGTTGGCTAGCAGCAGGTCTACGTACCCGTCATCAGGCTGGGCGTCGGGAAACAGGGCGATCCCTCCCGTGATTGTCCCCACGTTACCTACCAGGGCCATGACTGCCTGCTGCTGGGTGGGCTCGCCGTCGTCGAGGGTCACGGTGGCGGTAAACGGGGCGGGGAAGGCGTTGTGGACCGCTGCCAGCGCATATGCCCCGGAGCGGATGACTCTCTTGAGGTGCTCGTCCACGTCCCCCATGATCCGCGCATCCAGGCCCACGCCTGCCATGACTACGAAGCGCTGCGCCCCGCCGTCGTGTCGGCAGTGCACGACGTCGATCGGACGGGGCTGGCCGTGCAGAGCCAGCTGCAGGGCCTGGTCGGTGTCCAGGGGGACGGCGAGGTTGCGGGCCAGGAGGTTGCCGGTACCTGCGGGGATGAGCGCCATGGGTGGTGGTGCTGCCGCCTCCGCGAGCTCGGCGCTGACGGCCCGTACGGTGCCGTCACCCCCGGCCACCATGACCAGGTCCACCCCGGCGTCCAGCGCGCGGCGGGTCATCTCCCGGCCGGGGTCGTCGGGGCTGGTCTCCAGCCACAGGGTGGGCAGCCACCCTGCGTTGAGCACGTCGGCCTCCACACGGCGACGCAGCAGGGACAGGTCGTCAAACTTGGTGGGGTTGTAGATGAGGGCGGCACGCTTGCCGGTGCTGCCCCGAGGCAGGCCCCGGCGCGCCCAGGCGGCCACGATGGAGTCGATACCTCCCGCCCACAGCGCTGTGTTGGCTACTGTCGCCCCCAGGAGGAACCCGCCGACGACGTCGGAGGCGGTGGCCAGTCCCATGACCCACTGCCCGGCGGCAGCCAGGCAGACTACCGTGTAGCCCACGACGGTACCGACCAGTACCCTGGACGAGCCCCGCCGGTGTGCCCGTGCGAGGGTGACCAGGACCCAGGCGCCCAGGGTGGTGGCCGTGACGTGGCCTGCCGGGTAGGCGCCGCCGAGGGCGGAGATCGAGTCGGCGAAGAACGACGCCGGGGCGGGGCGGTCCAGGCGCCAGGCAATGACCTGCTGGAGAGGGATGCCCAGGGCGGCCACCCCCAGGGCCAGGCTGAGGCGCCTCATCCGGTTCTTGTAGGACACAATACCGAGGACCGTGGTGCCGATGAGCACGGCGACCGGGTGCGTGACCAGGGCGAGGGCCTCGGCGACCTGTCCGACAGCCGAGCGTGAGCCGATGTCCGGGGGGTGGAGGGCCTGGTCCAGGCCGGTGAGCGCTGCGGAGTGCAGAAGGCGGGTCCACGCGAGGAAGGCCAGGGCAAAGCCGATAGCGAGGACGCTCTCCAGGCGGCCGCGGGTGGGGCTGATGCTGGGGCCGGGTCCGCTCAGGCGCTGCTCCTGGCTACGGGACCGGTGGCGTGCCTGCTCCGAGGGCCTGCTGGCCACAGCAACCTCCTGGGACTCGCCGAGAGAAGATCCTACGAGCAGCACCTTAGCGGCGGTGGCGGCTGGGGAGAAGAGGACGCGGGGTGGGTGGGGGCGGCTCGCCCGGAGGGGTGAGCACGCCGTGCTGCTCGTGGTCAGTAGCGCGGCCATGGCCCTGGCCTACGACGCCGCCCGGCCACACGTGAGGTGAACGACGCTGCCAGGCGTCTGGTGGGGTGTCCGGGTCGACGGCGAACCGGGCGTCGTCAGAGAGTGCCAGGGTGAGAGCGGCGTTCCTGACGCGCTCCAGGTGGATCAGCACCTCGCTGGTCTGCCACACCAGGTCCATAAGGACGACTTCCTGGGTGTGGCGAGGGGCGGGGTGCAGCATCATGGAGTGGACGTGGTACTCTTCCCGCTGCGGCATGACCAGGTTGTCGTCCACGCCCTGGTGGTGCTTGATCCGCTGGAGGACCTTGCCGAAGCAGAACACGCGGTGGCGCTCCTCCTCGAGCGTGTCCTGCCACTGCACGGCCCGGTCCGGGTCGTGTGCCCACTCCTGGAGAAGCACCTCGATCTCCATGAGTACCCTGGCGACGTCGTTGATGGTCTACTGGTCGTCGGCGAGCACTCCTTCGGTGCCCCTGAGGGCCTCCCTGCTCGCGCGGTCAAGGAGGACGTCGAGGGCCTGGCTCGGTGTCTCACGGGCGAGGAAGGTAAGCAGGCTGGTGATGGTGTCGATCCCGGGCAGGAGCAGTGGCATGCGTGTGTGGAGCTGGAGCAGCCTTGCTGAGTGTGCCTGGTGGGTGCGCAGCAGGGCACCTGCCGTTGAGGAGGCGCCTACGGCACGTAGGACGGCCTCGTAAGACTCCGTCACTGTCATGACTCACCCAGCCAGGCTACAGGTAGGTGTCTAGAAGGCGGCAGGCCTGCCCGGACTCCGCGCGTCATCGCTTGGGTCGTCTAGCCTTGCCAGAGGTCGAGGGACTCCCAGTTGCTGGGGGCTCCCAGTGACGCGGTTGTCAGGGCGTGCGAGGTCGGGAACTGCCGCATCAGTGCGGCCAGGTGCCTCGGCCAGTCAGCACCCGGGTCGATGGAGCGCAGTAGGTAGGCGATGACGGCGAGGGCGTTGTAGGTCCCGAAGACCCCTTTCGCTGTCGGGTTGTCCCGCAGGTGGTCGAGGACTGGGATCTGCCCGGCCTTGGGGCGGGCTGGTGCGTGCTGGAGCTTTCTGTTGGACAGGCGGGAGTGGTGGTCCGCGACGTTGCGGACGTAGTTCAGGCTCGCGAGCCAGCAGGTCATGACCTTCTTCGTGGGGACTCCGAGCGCCAGGGCGATCTCCTCAGCGTCCTGCTGGCGCATGCCCCGGTAGAGGAGGGACAGGTGACCCAGCTCGAGGATCTCGGTCAGCGCCCAGACCGGCATCCGGTTGTCGTACTTCTGCTGGAAGTGCTTGACGAACTGCTCGTCGGAACTGCTCTTCCTCTCGTTGACCCGCTGGAGCCACTGTACGTGCCTGCTCGGTGCGGGGTCCCGGACGTCGGTGCCCTCGGCGGTGAAGGCCTTGGTGAAACAGTCCGGGTCCTCGTAGGCGAAGGGCGACCTCCTACCGAGCACGTAGCCGATCTGCATGCGGATGGCGACCTCAATGCGCTCGACGCCGTCCATGACGAGCATGCGCAGACGCCGGTCGATCTGCTCGTCGACGGACAGCCACGGCTTCGCGTACTCCGCCATGGTCCTCCCTGGGACAAGGAAAATCAGCCCGCGCCTGGCGGCAACGGGCTGATCATGATGGCACCAGTATACCTCTACCCCCGCGCACGCGGGGCTGGCGAGGGTAATAAGCCGCGACGCACTATGGCGAAGCCTCTACCCCCGCGCACGCGGGGCTGGCACTTGCGAACCACTGTTATGACGCGGATCCGGTGCGACGGTGAGGCCGTTTTGCATTCACCGCCAACCCTGTCGCGCCTGCGGGCACCATCCAGGTGTGGTTGAGCAGTACCGGTCCAGGAACGGTGTCCCGAAAACGTACCGTCACGTGCCGCGCCACGTCGGGCTCGTGCACGTCGCTTCCTACCTCGGGCCTGGCCTCAGAATGCAGGCCAGCCCAGCAGACCCGGGTCCTGAGACTAGCAGTGAGATCACTCAGGCTGCGCTCCACGGCGTCACGGGTGGCCGTCACCGGAACCACTGACGTCCACTCGTGGGACGGCTGGGTCGCTGCGCGCACGACACGAGGGAGAGAGGACAGCGCGCGCGGCTCGGTGGGTCGCGCCTCCACGACACCGCTGCGGACAGCGAGCTGGAGCGGGCGCGGGACCGACGTCGCCCAGACCGCGACTCCTCGGAGTACCGGGACCTCCCGCTGCCCACTACCGGAGACCCACCCGAACAGTGGCAGCACTGAAACCAACTCTGGGACCTGCTCCCGGATCTGGTCAACGACCATGGCGGCGTCGGCTGCGTACACTGCCACTCCCCCCAGGCGACCGCCGGGGAACCGGTAGAGCGCAGCGTCTACTGGGTTTCCCCTAGGACGCCCTGCTGCCCACGTGCCTTCCTCGGAGCAGTACAGCCGATACCCCCACGTGGGGCGCACGTCAAGCCCAGGATGGGTGCCGGTGACGCGGCTCTGGCGCCTGCGCTCCTCCCTGGCGTCAAGCGCAGCCAGGTACTCCATAGTGGCCACGCGCAGCCTGAGCGGACCGTCCTCGTCCGGTTCCCACCGGTCGTGGTTGCCGGGCGCCTTGTCGTCGCCAGCAACGACGTCAAGCAGCACCGGTGATGTTGGACGTCCCAGGTAGGTGACGGCGCGAGCCACTGCGGTCAACGTACCCAGGTCAGCGCCTGCGACAGGAGCGTCCTCGAAGAACCACCGTACGACGTCGTCGTGGCCACGGCCTACTAGCATCCCCCGCTCCGAGTCCTTCTCACTCTTCTCGCCGAATCGCTTGTTCGCGTCCACGATGCCAACAGGCTTCCCTGCATTCTTCCCAGTCCTGCCCAGGCTGACCTCGTTGTTCACAGGTACCCACCGCCGGTACCTCACGTCGCGGGCGCCAGCAGCGGGAGCAGTGACCCGCGGCGGCGAAGCGGCAAAGAACCTCTCGACGACGTCGACCCCGGTGCCCGAGGAGTGGGCCGCCGCTAGCAGGGCTGCCGCCAGCCGTGCCGGGGCCGGTGGCCACTCAGGCCACCCCTCAGCGTCGTGGGCGTTGAACTGCCCCGTGGGGAAGCGTGCCGTCACAGTGAGGCTGGTCATGACTTCTGCCCGTCAACGGCGAGAATGATCTTGCCCAGCGGCGAGTCGTGGCCGATGCGGACGACTCGCGGCCCCTCCCAGCCCACCTCCGCCCCGAGGTCACGGACCAGCCCTGCCAGCTCGTCGACGTCGGGCAGCCGGATCGCCTCAGGCGCCGCGCCGTGCCGCTGCACCTGGACATCCAGCCCGGGCTTGCACAGACGCAGTTCCGTGCCAGCGCGCAGGGAGAGGTTGTGCTGCAGCAGGCTGTACAGCAGGAGGGTCAGCGCGACCGTCAGTACCCGTGCGGGCTCGGGATCAGGAAGGAAACGGAAGGTACGCAGGCCGGTCAGCGAGAAGAAGGCGTGGCTCTCGATGGCACGGTAGGTGAGGTCGTACGGCCCGGGACGGCTCGCGCTGGTAGTCAGGTCGGTGGGGGGAATAGACCCCAGGCCCACCGTTGACAGCTTGTTGCCACCGATCTTGGTGTCCTCACTGACTGCGGCGAACAAGGCGTCAACCTTGGCGGCCGCACGTCGCCGCTCCTTTACCCCCAGCGCCAGGAACTCGGCGGTGAACAGGCGGGCTGAGCGGGAGTCTGCCGGGTTCATCGCGTAGTAGCCGAGATACTTGTCCCTTCCCTCTTCCAGTTCGGAGCCGTTCTTCTTTGTGGAACGAGACTTCTCGTTCGCCTTGTCCGCCGCCTTCTGGGACCGCTTGGTCTGTGAGTGCCACCAGCCGAAGGGGATAGCCGTGGGGAAGCCGGTAAGCAGGGCGGTCGGCTCCTTGCGGCTCGCCTGCTGGATGGCGTCAAAGTCCACCCCCGCCTCAATGAGCTCGTCATGCGCCAGCCGCCACGTGGCGTCAGCCTGACGGTGGGAGAGCTCTACCGAAGTGGTCAGCACCGTGCCCTCGTCATCGACAAAGACGACCAGTGGGAAACCCAGGTAGTCAGCGAGCGACCCCTCTCCGAAGGGCCCGGCGAGCAGTGCCTCGCACCGGGCGACCACCGAGCCCCAGGAGTCGATGGTAGCCATGGTCTCGCCATGTGAGCCGTTCTCCTCTGGGCCACGGAAGATGCCGACTTCCTCACCTTTCTGGCGAATAGTCCCAGCGGGCGGCGTCACAGTATGCCCGGTGAGGGACTCATAGCGTCCGGTCAGAGTGATCCCAGCGACGCTGGTATCGGCGGCCAGTTCTGCAACCAGGTGACGGAACTCGTCCGCGCTGACCTTGGTGGCGGCCGTGGTGGGATCGGCAGATGGAGTAGTCATGGTCTCGCCCTCCTCTGAGGCTCAGCGTGCGTGTATGGACAGGTGGGTACGCGGGGTGCGGGTGCCGGGGTGAGCGGCAGGCCAGCCCGGTCAGCAGGCAGGTCGGGACGCGGGTGCGGGTGCTGCCTGGGGCCAGGTCGTCACCTCATAGGACTAGGGGCATGCCGTAGCCAAAGCTCTTGCCCCGGCCGAGCCCCCGGGTGAAGGCTGTGCAGTCGGCCGTGAGCCCGGTGACCGTGGCGGTGAGGTCCCGCACCGTGAAGGACCTCGCGCCGGGCCGCCCGACCTTCCAGCGAGGCGACACGACGAGGTCGTCAGCCTTGATGCCGTGGCGGTGCAGTAGCGCCTGGCACCAGCTCTCAGCCTCCTCGTCGCGGACCGGGCGGGCGTGGGTGCGCCCGCCAGAGTCCTCGTGCCGCTTCTCCGCCACGAGTCGGACCGTGAAGCGCTGTCCCACCGCAAGGTCCTCAGGCCCCTCGACCGCTACGGCGCCAGTGATCGTGAGCGGGGCCCGGTAGCGGATCGCCACCTTGCCGCTCTGCCCGCCGTGCTCGGTGGGCAGGGACACCCGGTACAGGATGCCGAGGTCTGCCCGGATCGCGCGGGAGGCTCCCGCGAGGTCAGGCAGGGGTGACATGGCCAGGCGGTGGACGCCGTCGGGGGAGCCGAGTGATGGCAGGGCGTCGGCAAGAGCGTGGGTGATCACCTGGTCAGGCACGGTCTGCTCCTTGTGTGGCCGTTGGCGTGGTCCTCGTGGACGACGGTTCAGGTCGCGAGTGCGTCAGGAAGCTGATCTTCGCGGAGCCCTCGGTGGAGCGGATCTGGGAGGTCCATCTGGGCCAGGAAAGGTTCTCCGGCGGGCTCTCATGGATGGCGACGACGGCCTCGATGTCCAGCGGGACAGGGTTGAGGACCCAGGAGAAGGCTTTGCCTGAGCTGTTTGCCGCCTCGGGCTCGGAACGGTCAGGTCTGCCAGTGACGGCGTGCTGCCGGGGCTGGAGGAGGAGCTGGCCGCAGAAGGCCAGGAGGTCCACCAGGGGGAGGACGTCGCATTCCTCGGATCCGCTGGTCAGCCGGGGAGTCGGCTGGTTGGCGGAGAAGCGCAGACCAGGCTTGGCCTGGGCAAGGGTGGTCTCGCCGTCCAGCAGGCGGCGGATCTCGGTGGTGGCACGGGAGTGTGCCTGCTCAGCCGTCCTGGCTCCTAGAAGCTCCCAGGTGTCCTGGACCGACTTGGCCGTGTAGCTCCTCCCGCTGAGCAGCGTGAGGTCGGCTGCCCGCACCGGAAGGTCCGCCTTCTTGCCGGGAGACCCAGCGGCAGCAGACATGTCGACTCCCTGGAGGACACCAGCGGCCACCAGGGCGCCCCGCTGGACGCTCTCTTTCCAGGCGTTTGTGGACATCCTGTTTGCCGCGGAGCGCGGCGGCACGGTCGTCGTGATTGACCACAGCGCCCGGCGCTCAAGGTCCCAGGTGGTTTCCACCAGGGCGTTCCCGGCCGTCTCGGCAAGCCGGGAGGGCCCGCCCTGCAGGCGGATCACAGGGACCTTCCACGTGCCCACGAAGTGCACGGTACTTCCGGGAAGCAGCGAGGTGAGGCCCCAGGCTGCCAGCACGTGGTCGGCCCGACGGCCTGAGAAGGCCGCCAGCACGTGGTCGCCCCAGTCCTGTCCGTCCTGGTCCTGGGCGGAACCATGAGTCCTACCGGGTGCAGGGCTCTCGGTGGTCTCAGCGGTCATCAGCCTGCTCCCTCCTGGACGCGCTGGGGTCTTGTGTGTCGTGCCGTGGAGCCGCGTGCGCGGCAGTGTCGCTCTGCTCCCTCCTGGAGACCTCCCAGTCCGCAAGCCGGAGCACAGCCTCGGCCAGGGCGAGGCTGTAGGGACCGTACCGGGCGCTGAGACGGTGAACGGCAGTGACCTGGCGCCTCCACCGGGTGGAGCCAGGATCCTGGTAGGGCTCGTGCGCGACCGGGCCCGCGCCGCTGCGGGTCCCGGACTCCGGGCACACCGGGCCGGGGCCCCGGAAGAACCCGTGGTGGGTGAGGATCAGGTGGCGCACCAGGTCGGCGTCATGGGGGGTGGCTCTTCCGGCCTGGATCGCCACGTCCAGCAGGCGTGTCGAGGCGGCCTCGTGCCGCCACGCATCGGGTACGCCCGCCAGCCGGGTGGAGCGCCTCCACAGTCGACGGGGAGCGCGGACTTGGCGAGCGGCCTGGTTGGTTGCGAGTCGGCGGGAACCAGCCAGCCGTCCATGTCTTCCCGCATGGCCAGGGCGGCTTGAAAGGACTCTGACGCTCCCTTTCCCTCGTCGTGCCAGCGTCCGGCCAGGGCGACGTCCTCCACGACCTCTGGAGGCAGGCCGATGGCACGTGCCCACCGCTCTGCCAGGGCTCCGACCGCCTCGTTATGGCCAGCCAGTGCGACAGCCCGGGGGCGTGGCTCCTTCTCAGGTGGGCGTATGAGGGAGATCCTCAGCCACGGGTGGTCGAGGCTCTTGCCCAGCACCTCGGTCTCCAGGAGCCACCCCGGGGGTGTCTTCAGCTCATCTGCGAGCTCGGGCAGCACCTCGGCCCTGGCCTGCTCGACAGCGGTGGAGTGGTCAGGGAGACGTCCAGCCTGTCCCGCGAGGTCAGCGAGGACCACGGAGGGGCTGGCGGCCGTCGTCGGTCCGGTGACCTCGGATCCTGCCCGCCTGGCCAGCTGTTCCAGCCGCATGCTGACCTCCTCAAGGGTGGCCTGAGGCAGGAGGTGACGTTGGGACAGGTCCAGCTTCTTGTCGGTGCTGCCCACGCCGAGCGCCTTGGGAGCAGCGTTCGCGTCGATGACCACGACGCTGCCAGAGGTGACGAAGCGGGCATCCTGGGTGCCGTGGAGCACACGGGGGGAGGATGAGGCCGGATCCAGGAGGACGAAGGGCGACGTCCCGAGCTCGCCCACCAGGTCGGGCAGGTCGGCAAGACGGATGGTCCACCCCTCGGCACGCAGGTCCGGCGGCGCGAGCTCCAGGTCCTCCAGCAGCGCCTCTCCCTCCGTCCTGTCCATGAGGGCGACGCCATGGCGCACAACCACCGTCACCTCGGCGCGGGGTCGGCGATCTCGTGGATCCACGGAGCCACCGGAGGGTCGTTGCGTGAGCCCGCGGTGCGCAGGTACGCGGCCAGGACGGAGGGGGCAGGAGGGTGGGCACCTGCTGGGGGCGGTGCAGCGCGGCGGGATCCGGCGCCTGCCTCAGCAGGGTGGCCACCTCGCCGAGCGTGCCCGCGTCCTTGATGGCGTCGATGACGGCCTCGGCGGCGGCACCGTGGACGGGGTCGGGTTTTCCTGGTGTATGGACGATGGTCACTGACCCGTCCTCGCGGGCGCCGACCCGGTTGACACGGCCGAGGCGCTGGATGAGGGAGTCGGCGCTGCAGGCCTCGGTCACCAGGTGGGTGAGGTCCAGGTCCGCGCCGACCTCGAGCGTGGAGGTCGCGACGATGACGGTGGGTGGCGCCTGCTCCCGGCGTCGGCTGCCGGTCCGGTAGGGGGCGAGCCGCTCGGTGACCTGCCCGGTCAGGCGCTCGGGCATGCCCCCGATGAGCAGTTCCAGGTCGACGTCATGCTCGGCGTGGGACGTGCTCGGCGCGGTCCGCGTCTTCTTGTCCGGTGCTGCTGTGCCTAGTGTCCTGCCCAGCGTGGTCCGCACTTTCTTCGCGGTGGCAACCGTGGTGCAGAAGACGACGACAGACTGCCCCGTGGTCAGGCTGGGAACCAGCTGCCTGGCTGCATCGGCCAGGCCGTCGGCGCTGCTCCCCTTCTCAGCCCGCAACGTCACGGGCACGGCTGCGCGTGCGGCCCTGCGACGTGCCAGGCCCGGGTCGCGCCGCTCCTCCTCGCCCGCGTCCCAGGTGAGGACGTCATGACCTGCTGCTGCGGCAGCGCTGGCGGGGGCGGAGGAGCCCGGGGTAGCAGTCATGGCCATGACCTGCAGGCCGGGGACGGTCCCGCTGAACCGCCCCTCGAGCGCCGACTCGTGGGTGCGCAGGACGTCCAGGGTGGCCTGGGCCTGTGAGGCGAGGTGTGCCTCATCAAGCACCCACCAGGAGTCGGCCCCCGTCAGGGCGGCGTCAATGCTGCGGCGTCGGGGTGGGAGCTGGTAGCCCCGGAACAGCAGGCGGGAGCACAGCATGTCAAGAGTGCCCACGACGATCGCCGGGCGGCTGGGGTAGCGGGTGTGCTCGGTGGGGCCGTTCTCAGGGCCGAGACCGCCCCGCAGGCGGCGCACCTCCAGTACCGGCTCCCGGGGCTCCAGGCTGAGCCCGTTGCGCAAGGAGGCGGCCATCTCTGCCAGTGCGCCCGTGGTCGCCGCGTTAACGAGCTCTGCGAGTTCCTCGGCACAGCGGGCGGTGTCATCGACGATCACGCGACGCACGGTCGCCACGTGCAGGCGCAGGGCACCTTTCGAGGGCGCTGTTGCGTCCGTGCCGAGGCGGCGTCGGCCGCGAGGGCGTACAGCCACCCTACGAGGGCGGCAGCGGTCTCGTTGCAGATATACGTACAATAAATAACGTATTTATTGGGTGATGGTGTGTCGACTCGTGGTCCTGGCTGACGGACCAGGCATGCGTCAGACGCATTGCACTGCGCATTGCACTGACGCCCTGCGACCACGCATGGGCCTCACCTGCGTGACCGAGAGGGGTGACTGACCCGACCAAAGCGAGTCTGATAAGCGGACCAAAGTGAGTCTGGTAGTCCGACCAAAGTGATTCGGTTGGGGGTTGCCGGCTTTCGCTCGGGAGCCTGGAGCCTACGATTGGAGTATGGCCGTGCCGTCCTCACACTATGCCCGCCTCGTCGACCGTCGGCTGGGCGCGCTGCTGGGCGGTCTTGCGGCGATCAGCATTGAGGGCGCACGTGGTGTGGGCAAGACCTGGACCGCTAGGCAGCACGGGCGGACCTTCGTGGCTATCGACGACCCCGATGAGCGTGAGCAGCTGGCCCGCCTGGGGGCACGGTTCGTCGAGGGGCTTGAGCCGCCAGTGGTCCTTGACGAGTGGCAGCGTCTGCCTGAGGTCTGGGACCGCGTGCGCCGGGCAGTCGACAGCGACCTGACTCCCGGCCGCTTCATCCTGACCGGCTTGGCGTCACCCGCCACATCGCCTGTCCACACCGGCGCCGGGCGCATCCTCACCCTCCGGATGCGCCCGCTCAGCCTGGCGGAGCGGACGCTGGACGAGCCCACGGTCTCGCTGACTGCACTGCTGGTCGGTGAGGGGAGGGCTGCCGTTGAGGGCAGGACCGCTGTCGGCCTTGAGCGCTATGTCGAGGAGATCCTGCGCTCCGGTTTCCCGGGGATCCGAGATCTGCCGCGGGCGGCACGAGAGGCTCAGCTTGACGCCTATATTGAGCAGACCGTCCGGCACGACCTTGCTGAGGAGTCCCTTCGGCCTGCTCGCGCTACCCGGCGCACACGTGCCGCTCGCCGTGCCCGCACCCTCCTGGACTGGTTACGAGCCTACGCCGCCGCGGTGTCCACCCCCACTACCTACGACAGCCTTAGCAGGAACACGTCCCGGGTACTGGGCAGTGTTCCCGCTCAGTCCACGACCCGTCAGTACCGGGACCTTCTGGAAGCCATGTGGATCCTCGACCCGGTGCCGGGGTGGACGCCGGGCCAGGGCGGGCTGGCCCGGTCAACCGGAGTGACAAGCACCACCTGTGCGATCCTGCGCTGGCCGCTCGGCTTCTCAACATCGGAAGCGCCGGCTTGCTCGGCGTGGGCTACAAGGTGCAGGACGTCCCCTCAGGTGTTCCCAGGCGCCAGCGGCTGCTCGGCCCTCTCTACGAGTCCCTGGTGACCCAGAGCATCCAGGTCTATGCGAGCCTGGCCGACGCCAAGGTCAGCCACCTGCGCACCAAGGGAGGGGCGCAGGAGGTCGACCTTATCGTTGAGGGGCCCGACCGGCGCGTCGTCGCCATTGAGGTCAAGGCCACTGCTGCCCCCCGCAGTGGGGACACCAGGCACCTGTTGTGGCTGCGTGAACGCCTGGGGCCGACGCTGGCCGACGCCGTGGTCATCACCACGGGTACCTATGCTTATCGGGACGAGGACGGTGTCGCCGTTGTCCCTGCCGCGCTGCTGGGTCCGTGAGAGGGGGTGTGGCTCTGGGAGTGCTGGCGCTGCTCTCCCGGGCCTGTGAGGAAGGCTGCTGAGGCTCGATGGGGTAGAGCGGCCCCCAGAGGCTCTGGCCAGGACAGGCGGGTACGGGGTGCGGGTGCCCGGCAGCGGGGTGGCCAGGACGGTTAGTGGCTCTGCCTGGCTGCCGACATGGTGATTGCCCAGGCCAGCGTGCGCTTCCGCGACGCCATCGAGCACGCGCTGTGCTTCGGCTGGGTCGACAGCAAGGCCGTGAGGCGCGACCGCGACAGCTGCTACCTGAAGTTCCACCAGCGCAGCCCCAGGAGCAGCTGGGGGCGGGCCAGCAGGCGCTGACCCGCTTCTCGGCCTTCCCCTCGTCCTCACCACGACTCATCCTGCTGTGGATGTCCAGCGCAAAGAAGCTGGAGACACGTCAGCGCCGGATCACCAGGACCGTCGAGCTGGCGGCACACAGCATCCGCGCCAACCACCCCAGCCATAGGTCGTGAGGCGGTGTCATCCCAGCGTGCGTTGTGCCATCCTGGCTCACGTGGATCGGGCTGAGGCGAACGACGTCGTAGGGGCCTGGAGCTGTGTCAGCCAGGAGCGACAGAATTCGGCGGCGCTTGCATCGCGTGAGACAGGCTGTCACCGTTCTAGCGCGGCTCACATCGCCATAACGCATATACCCGTCGTCCTCCCCCGCCTCCCCCGCGCCCTGGTGTCCGTCACGCCGGGGCGGGACCGCCGTGTCACTTGCCGAGCTCCTCGCTGGCGATGGCACGGTGTCCGTCAAGGGCAGGACGCTATCGTCCCTGCCGCACTCTGGTGCCGTGTTCCTAGCGGCTGCCTGCTGGAGCCTGGGCCTGAGCCGTGACTTCTTCCCGCGTAGTTCCAACGAAAAAAGGGCCGCCGCCCGGCTGGCGGTGGCCCTGGTGGTCGGGGTGGCGGGATTTGAACCCACGACCTCTTCGTCCCGAACGAAGCGCGCTACCAAGCTGCGCCACACCCCGAGTGCGGCGGGGACAACTATAGCGGTGCGCCTGGTACGGACGGAAATCAGGTGTCCTGAGTGCTCGGTCACGTGATCTGGCTGTGGGGCCGGGGCGGGCTGGTGGTCGTCTCTATCCGGTGCCCAGCCCCACTGCTGCCGACCTGGCACGGCAGCCCGGCTGCTGCCGCACGCCGTCGGCCGCTCACCGCGTTCGCAGTCGGTGAATTATCTGGGGTGGGCCTGGTTTTCCTCTGGCGGCTGTGGCTAGCGTGTGCTCACGCCAGTGCAGCCCACTGGCAGACCACTGACGCAAAGGAACCACGATGTCGGTTACCCCCTCGCTGAACTCGCCACTGACACCTCTGTCGGCTGCGGCTCAGATGCAGGTTGCCGCTTCCTGCGTCATGTGTTGTCCGTGCGCGTCGTGTATGTGAGGTGCCTGTCCGCCGGAGCGGGTGCGGGATAGCGCTGCTGCGCGCCCCTGCCAGGTACGCCCGAAGGCGTGCCCGAGCCCAGGGTGGGACAGGGCGATGTCATCTACGGCGTCCTTCGCGCGCGGCCTCCTGCTTCTAGCCGTCACACTCTGCTCTGGCTAGCAGAGCAAGGAGGACGGGCCTGCGCCTGCGGGCGGGACTCAGCCGGATGCGGCTCCTACCGCTTACCAGAGTGACTGTCGTGCATCCGGCTGGCCTTCTTGCGGGACGAAGGAGCCGAGGGCGCCACAGCCGCCCAGGGCGCCAGACGTGCCTACGTCCCTGCGACGCCGACCTGCTCCGCCTCCTCCCTGCACGTCTCTGCTGCCTGCCCAGCCCGGGACCTTACCCACACCACGCGTCACTGTATTCACCACCAGAAAGGAACCACTATGTCCACGCTCTTCCTTGTCGAGCTCACGCCCTCGTCGGCCCCGGCTGGAAGCGACGGCTCGGCCCAGACCCGCCCGGACGTCTCCGGGCTGCTCAGCCGCCTCTCCCAGGAGGCTCCCGCCCACTCGGTGGAGCTGATCGAGGCCCAGGTGACCGCCGACCTGGCCACTGTCTTCGTCATCCTGGAGGCCGAGGACGCTGCGTCCGCGGCTGCTGCCGCTGCCACCCTGCCCGCCACCGCCTCCGAGCCCGCCCAGGTCCGCCTGGTGGGCGCCGAGCTGGACCAGGTCAAGGCCTCCCGGCCGGAGGCAGGCTACCTGGTGGAATGGGACATCCCGGCAGGTATCGACATGGACACCTACCTCACCCGCAAGGCGGAGAAGTCGCCCCTGTACGCCCAGGTGCCGGAGGTCAGCTTCCTGCGCACCTACGTGCGTGAGGACATGGAGAAGTGCCTGTGCCTCTACAACGCTCCGGACGAGGACGCCGTCCGTCGGGCACGTGATGCCGTATCCACCCCGATTGACCGCCTGCACGCCCTAGAGAAGGTTGAGCCCTGACATGACAGCCGCCACCTCTGCTACAGCCACCGTGTCCGCTCCTGCTGACACGGCCTGCTCCGCTCCCACCCCCGGTTCCCCTCTCTGGGCCACGGGCACCGACACCGGGCAGGAGGCTCTGCGCGACGCCGCCGCTCCCTTTGTCCGTGAGGCGGCGGCCCTGGCCAGCCAGGTCGACTCCGGCCAGGCCAGCCCCCGCCCCCTGCTCAGCAGACTGGGCGAGGCGGGGCTGCTTGACCTGGGAGTCCAGGAGCTCCTTGGCGAGGACCCCAGGGCTGCCGACGTGCGCGCACCCGCCTGGCTCATTGCCGCCCTGGCGAGGGAGTGCATGTCGACCGCCTTCGGCCTGTGGGCGCACCGCATGGTCCTGGACTACCTCGCCAGAGGCGTGCGCAGCCAGGCCACGCAGACGGTGCTCGGCGAGCTGCGTGCTGGCAGGCGTCTGGGCAGCACGGCGATGGCCTCCGGTCTCAAGTGGCTGGCGGGGGTGGGGGACCTGGCCGTCCGGGCGGTGCCGGACGGCCAGGGGTGGCGGCTCACCGGGTTTATTCCCTGGGCCTCCAACCTGTGTGACGACTCCGTCGTGGTCCTGCCTGCCAGCACCCCCCAGGGCACGGTTGTGGTCTGGGTGGAGGCCCGGGCGCTGGAAGTCCGACCCGTGACCGGACTTCTCGCCCTCAACGCCACGGCCTCAGGCACGATCCGCCTGCACGACGTCGCGGTGGGTCCCAGCCAGGTGGTCAGCACCGAGCTGGCCAGTCTGGCTCAGGGCTTCAAGCCGACAATGCTCATCCTCCAGTCCGCCTTCTGCCTGGGCCTGGCGCAGCGCTCCCTGGAGGAGGCCCGCAGCACCCAGGACCGGAGCGCCAACACGGTCTTCCACGAGGACGTCGCCATACTGGCCCACGAGCTGCAGCGGTTCTGTGAGCGCTGGGAGGCAGCGGCTGCCGACACCGGCAGTGCCAGCATGGCCGAGGTCCTGCGGCTGCGCCTGGAGGCAGCCTCCCTGGCAGGTCGGGCCACCCGGCTGGAGGCCACCCTGGCGGGCGGGCGCGGCTACCAGGAGAGGACCGACGCCTCACGCCGCTTCCGTGAGGCCGCCTTCCTCCCCGTCCAGTCTCCCTCGGAAGGACACCTGCGGTGGGAACTGTCCTCGCTCGCCTGAGACGCGCCCGGGTCCGCTACGGCGACGTGGACGCGCTGAACGACGTCAGCCTCGATCTTGCCGCAGGACGCCAGCTGGCGGTCCTGGGACCCAGTGGTGCGGGGAAGTCGACGCTGCTGCGGCTGCTCACCCGGGAGCTGGCCCCCGACTCAGGCAGCATCGAGTGGTCCTCCTCAGGCCTGCGTGAGGGGGTCGTGCGCCAGCAGCCCCTGTTGTTCGACTGGCTGACGATCAGGGAGAACGTCGCCCTGGGGCAGCAGTTCCGAGCCAACCACGTGGACCAGGACCTGGTGGGAGAGCTGATGGACCTGCTGGGGATAACCCCGGTGGCGCACTCCTACCCGGACCAGGTCTCGGGTGGCCAGGCCCAGCGGGCCTCCTTCGCCCGGGCGCTGGCCATCCGTCCCGACCTACTCATCCTGGACGAGCCCTTCAGCGCGCTCGACCCGGCTGCGCGCGCCGACCTCCAGCTGTGGCTGCGCCGAGAGCTGACCGGGCGGGGTCTCAGCAGCGTCCTGGTCACCCATGACCTGGACGAGGCCCTTGTGCTGGCTGACGACATCGTCATGATCGCCGCCGGGCGGGTGACGCGCCGCTGGGCCAACCCGGAGCCCGCCGCCGACCAGGCGGCGGCCCTGCACCACCCGCTGCGGCGCAGCCTGCGCGAGGCCTACGCCTGCCTCGCCCCAGCGACCCAGGACCAGGAGGACCCGAGGACCGCCCAGGCCACCAAGGACCGGGCCGGGGGTCAGGCTGAGGACCAGGCCGGGACGGCTGCGGGCCGGACTGCGGAGAACCACCGTGCGGCGCCGTGACCTGCTGGGAACCGCCGGGCACCTGGCCTCGCTCGGCGTGGTGGCTTCCCTGGCGGGCCGGGGCGCGTGGCAGGCGGCAGGCGCGCCCGGAGACGGCGGTCAGGGACTGCTGGGCCGTCCTCTGAGAGTGGGGTACCTGCCCGTCACCGACGCCGCCGCACTGCTGGTGGCTCACCATCGGGGCCTGTGGGAGGCCGCCGGGGTTGCCTCGGCCCCGCCGGTGCTCTTCCGATCCTGGGACGCCGTGGGCCAGGCGCTCGTCGTCGGTGAGGTGGACGTGGTCCATATGCTGCTGCCCATGGCCCTGCAGCTGCGGCTGGCCCAGGAGGCCCCGGTCCGCGTGGTGGCCTGGGGACACACCAACGGCTCGGCGATGGTGACCTCCACCTCCGTCACCGAGACTGCCCGGCTGGCGGGTCGCAGGCTGGCCGTGCCCTACTGGTGGTCGATCCACTCCGTCCTCTCCCAGCACCTGGTCGCCGCCTGCGGCCTGCGTCCCGTCATCGGGGTCTCACCGGGGCCGCAGGAGGTCGAGCTGGTGGTCATGCCTCCGGCGGAGATGGTCTCCGCCCTGGCCAGCGGGTCGATTGCGGGCATGACGGTGGCTGACCCCTTCGGTGCCGTCGCCGAGCTGGAAGGGGCCGGCCGGGTCCACCGTCTCCTGGGTGACGTGTGGCGTGACCACGCCTGCTGCGGCGTCGTCGTGCGCCAGGAGCTTATCGACACCGCTCCGGACGCGGTCCATGCCCTTCTTGACGGCCTCGTCATGGCACAGGACTGGCTGGAGGCCCACCGCCAGGAGGCCGCCGAGTTGCTGACAGGAGGCGGGTGGCTGCCCCAGTCCCAGACCGCCGTCGCCCGGGCGCTGCAACGCCCTGAGCCCGGTGGGGTGAGTCACCCGGACTGGCACGGGGAGCGTCTGGGCTTCTCCGCCTTTCCGCACCCGTCCTGCACTGAGCAGCTGGTGAGGCTGCTGGGCGACACGGCCGTGGACGGTGACCGCTCCTTCCTTGAGCGTCTGGACCCCGTGCAGGCCCACGACCTTGTTGTCGACGACCGGTTCGTGCGCGCGGCTCTGGAACGTGCCGGGCGCACGGTGCCACCGCGCCGTGAGGAGGTGTCACTATGAGCGTGCTCGCCAGGTCAGGTCGGCGGGTGGGAGCCTGGCGCCCGGTGCTGCCAGCCCTGGGTGTGCTGGCAGCCGTCAGCCTGTGGTGGCTGCTCACCGACGTCCTGCTCGTCAGTCGGCCCCTGGTGGCACAGTTCTCACCTGTGCGCACCCCGGCCGGACTGGGGGAGCTGGCCGGGGACGGCGCGCTCCTGGACGCGGCCTCGGCCAGCGTCTTCAGGCTGGTGGGAGGGCTGACCCTGGCAGTGGTCGTGGGTACCCTCGCGGGACTGGTCACCGGCTCCTGGCGCAGCCTGGACCGTGCCGCCTCGCCCGTGCTGCTGTTCCTGCGGATGGTCTCCCCGCTGTCCTGGGCGCCGGTGGTCATCATCGCCCTGGGCGTCGGCGACCGTCCAGTCGTGGCGCTCGTGGCCGCGGCTGCGGTGTGGCCGGTTCTCAGCGGTGTCGCCGACGGCGTGCGACGCGTGGACCCGGGCCACCTCGCTGTGGCCCGCTCCCTGGGGGCGACGCGTGGGGAGACGCTGCACCGCGTGGTCTGGCCCACCATACGGCCCGCGCTGCTGGCCGGGGTCCGCCAGGCCCTGGGGATCGCCTGGGTAGTCCTGGTTCCCGCCGAGATGCTGGGAGTCAGCAGCGGTCTGGGCTACCAGATCATGAACGCCAAGGACCAGCTCGCCTACCACCACGTCACTGCCCTCATCCTAGTAATCGGGAGCCTGGGCTACCTCGTTGACACCGTTGCCCGCTGGGCGCTGTCCACCCGACGCGATAGACAGGAGAAGAGATGAATCTGGTCGTGGTCTCTGCCGGCCACTCGCCCGCCTCCGGGACGAGCCGCCTGGGGAGGCTCGTGGCCCGCACGGTGTCCGAGTGCGGAGGAGCTGCCGTGGCTGCCGACCATGTCGAGCTGCGTGGCTTCGCCGGGGAGGTGGCCCAGGCCCTGGTCACTGGTACCCTTACCGCCCCGGTGCAGCGGGCCGTGGAGGCGGTAGGAGGCGCCGACGGCGTCGTCCTGCTCACGCCGACGGTCAATGCCTCCTTCTCCGGGCTACTCAAGTCCTTTCTTGACGTGCTCCCGCGCGATGCCCTGCGGGGCGTCCCGGTGCTGGTGGGGGCCACGGGAGGCACGACGCGCCACACCCTGGTGGTGGACCAGAGCCTGCGGCCCATGCTGGCCAGCCTGCGGGCGGTGGTGCTGCCCACTGCCCTGTTTGTCACGGCCGACCAGTGGCAGGGGCAGCAGCCGGGTGCTGAGCTGCTGGCGCGAGTAGTCTCCGCCGCCGAGGAGCTGGTCCGCTTCCAGGCCGTGGCCCGCCAGCCGGTGTTCTCTTGAGACGGCGCACGTCCTTGCCCCGGCCCTTGTCCCGGCCGCCCGCGTGTGGTTGACTGCAGATGTGGCTGGTGACACTCTTCCAGGTGGCTTCCTTACCCGCGACCCCCTGCCCTTGGAGGGACGTACCGTACTTGTCACGGGGGTAAGCCGCCGTCGCGGTATCGGGCACGCCATCGCCTGCCGCGCGGCCGCCTACGGGGCCAGCGTCGTGGCGCACCACTACGCGCCCCACGACGCGGCCCAGCCCTGGGGAGCCGACGACATCGGTGCCGTCATGGACTCTGTGCGCTCCCACCTGAGGCCAGGGGCGGTCCTGGTTGACGTGCCGGGTGACCTGGCAGTCCCCGGCGAGCCCCAGCGGGTCTTCGACACGGCGCTGCGGGCCCGGGGAAAGGTGGACGCCCTGGTGTGCAACCAGGCGATGAGCGGGCCGGACGGGGCGCTGGGGGCACTAACGGAGGAGGTCCTGGACGCCCACTGGGCGGTGGACGCCCGCGCCTCCCTCCTGCTGGCCCAGGCTTTTGCCACCCAGCCGGGCCTGGGGGCTGCGCCCCGTGCCCGGGCGCAGCCCGGCACTGGTGCGGGCACTGCCTGCGGACCTGCCGATCCGGCTGGGCCCGGAGGTGCTTCGGGTGGCAGCGGGAGCGCGACCTCAGCCGAGGGGAGCTCCTGGCGTGGTGGCGCCATCGTCTTCCTTACCTCCGGGCAGGGCCTGGGACCCATGCCTGGGGAGGTGGCTTACGCCGCGGCCAAGGCGGCCCTGGCCGGCGTCACCCTCACCGTTGCCGACCAGCTCGCCGACCAGCATATCCGGGTCAACACGGTCAACCCCGGTCCGGTAGACAGCGGCTACGCCACGCGGGAGGACATGGCGCAGACAGCACCGATGTTTCCCTTCGGCCGTTGGGGCGAGCCCGATGATGCTGCCCGGCTCATCACCTGGCTGCTGACTGACGAGGCACGGTGGGTGACAGGTCAGGTCATCAGCTCTGAGGGCGGGTTCGCACGCTGGCGGCACTGACACCGCAAGCCCGGCCTGCTGCGCCTGGGCACTTCCCGTCTGAGGAGCAGTGCCACCAGGAGCGGAGCCGCCTGGCCTAGGGCCCGGGATCTGCTGACTGGAGCGGGGCTGGGTCAGTCGGCTGGGCGCAGGGTCAGCAGCGTGGCCTGCGGCGGGCAGGCCAGGCGTACCGGCGTGTACGGGCTGGTTCCCAGGCCTGCGCAGACGTGCAGGTACATGCCTGACGGCCGTGGTGAGCCTGCCTGCCCCTGCGACGCTGCTGCGGTGACCCGGGGCGAGGATGTCCGCCCCGCCTGCCCTGTCTGCCACCAGGACAGGCCGGAGGCACGGCTCCTGTCCAGGTCGCAGTTGGTGACCAGCGCCCCGTAGCCGGGTACGCACAGCTGGCCTCCGTGGGTGTGGCCTGCTAGGGCCAGGCTGACGCCGTCAGCCTCCATCGCCTCCAGCACCCTGCGGTAGGGGGCGTGGAGGAGGCCCAGGCGCAGCCTGCGTCCCCAGGTGTCGGTGAGGGGCACGGGCGGGTCCCCCGGGGAGCCCACCGGGTGCGCGGACGGTGCGGGTGCCGGGAAGACGTCGCGATCCACGTGGGGGTCGTCCACGCCCACGAGTTCGATGCCGTACCCGCCCACGTGCAGCAGGCCGCGCCGGTTTGTCAGGTCCACCCAGCCGCCACAGGACTGGAGGTCGCGGACCTTCTCCCACGGCAGCGCGTCCGGGTCGCTCCCGGGCCGGTCCGCGGTGCGCGGGTCGTGACGCAGGTAGCGGGTCGGGAGCTTGAAGACTGTGCTGCGGTAGTCGTGATCGCCCATGACAAAGGCTCCGGGCAGTCTCAGGAAGGGCTCCAGGGCACGTGAGAGCGGCTCCAGGCCGGAGGCCAGGGACAGGTTGTCACCTGTATTGACCACGACGTCAGGCGAGAGACGGGCCAGGCCTCGCACCCAGGACACCAGGGCCTCGGTATGGGCTGTCAGGTGCAGGTCAGACAGATGCAGGATCGTCACAGGCGGCTGCCCCGGTGCCAGGACCGGGACCTCCAGGCGGCGCAGGACAGGACGTCGCGCCTCCAGCAGGCTGTAGGCCAGGACCCCGCCGCCCAGGGCGAGAGTCCCGCCGATAGCGCGTACCGCCGTCCGCAGGGGAGAGCCGGGGGCCACGGATCAGCCGGCCAGGTTGACTGAGGGGAAGTCCTGCACCGGCTCGCCGTCCAGGGCGGCCTCCATGTAACCCTTCCAGATCGGGATGGCCAGCGTGGAGCCGTAGATCGTGCCGTAGAAGCGTCCGCCGATGTACTGGTTGTTCAGGGTCCGGTAGCCGTCAGAGTGGCCCACCCAGGTGGCGGTTGACAGCTGGGGCGTGAAGCCCACGAACCAGACGTTGTCGTTGTTGTCGGTGGTACCGGTCTTTCCGGCCGTAGGCCGCCCGGAGAGCTTGGCTGTCTGGGCGGTTCCCCCCGACTGAGAGGTGGCAGTCAGGGTCTGGGCGGTCTTGTCGGCGGCGGTGGCGTCCATGACCTGGTTGCAGTCGGCGCTGGGCACTGCCATCTCAGCCCCGTCAGTGTCCAGGATCGAGTCGATGGCGATCGGCTTGCAGTAGACGCCGTGCGCGGCGAAGGTTGCGAAGGCGTTGGCCATGGCCAGAGGAGGAGTCTCCTGGGACCCCAGCACGATGGAGGGTCGCGGCTCCATGGGGGACCCGTCAGTCTTGGTCACTCCCAGGGAGGCTGCCAGGTCCGTCACCGCGCAGACGTCCATCTGGTTGAGCATCTCCGCGTAACCGACGTTGATGGAGTGCTTGGTGGAGTCAATGACGTTGTGGGAGCCGTCCAGCCCGGAGTCCACGTTCTTGGGGGTCCAGCTGTCCGCCAGCTCGGGGGCGCAGGAGATGTTCCACGAGCTGGCGGAGAACATCCGCGGCTTGGTGTTGAGGGTCGTGTAGCCGGACCTGCCCTCCTGGTACCACTGGGCCAGGATGAAGGCCTTGAAGGAGGATCCTGGCTGGAACCCGGAGACTCCCCCCTCTGCCGACTGCACGCCTCCGTGCTGGGAGTCCGCCGCGAAGACCACCTGGGTCGCCTCCGTGTCGCTCTCGCTAGGGTCACCGAAGTTCGTGTTCTGCGCCATGGACACGATCCGGCCGGTTCCCGGCTCGACGGAGACGACCGCCGTCTTGGCCTGGGAGGGGTCCCCGGTGGGGATGACGCCCTGGATGGAGTCGTAGGCGGCGTCCTGCTTGGCCCGGTCCAGCGTGGTGGTGATGGTCAGCCCACCGCGCAGCAGCAGCTGGCGGCGCGCGGCCTGGTCCTCGCCGTAGAGGTCCGAGCCGAGGATCTCGTTGACCACGTAGGTGCAGAAGTAGGCGGCGTTGCCCGCCGCCCCGCAGCCGGCGACGTCGTCGGTCACGTCAAGCATGTCCTCGACGCTGGTGGCGTTGGCCTCGTCGTACTCCTCCTGGGTGATGAACTCCTCCTCCAGCATCTTGTTGAGCACCCACTCCATACGGTTCTTGGCCACGTCCGGCTTGGTGACCGGGTCATAGACGCTGGGCGCGTTGGTCAGACCTGCCATGAGGGCGGCCTCGGCCAGGGTCATCTCCTTGGCCGAGTGGGAGAAGTAGTGCTGGGCCGAGGCCTCCACCCCGTAGGTGGAGGGACTGAACGCTGCAATGTTGAGGTAGCCCTCAAGGATCTGCTGCTTGGAGTACTTCTGCTCCAGGCTCAGGGCGTACTTGATCTCGCGCAGCTTGCGGGGGATGGTGCCCTCCGTCGCCTCCTGGATCAGCGCGGGGTCGTCCTCCTGGATGCCGGCCTCGACCAGGACGTTGCGCACATACTGCTGGGTGAGGGTGGAACCACCCTGGGTGGCGTCAGACTGGGCGTTGGACACCAGCGCGCGCACGATTCCGGTGGGGTCCACCCCCGTGTGCTGGTAGAAGCGCTGGTCCTCCACGGCCACGATCGCGTTCTGCAGGTTGACGGAGACGTCCTCCAGGGGGACCACGATACGGTTCTCCGCGTAGAACTGGGCGATATCGCTGCCGTCAGCAGCCTTGATGACGGAGACCTCGCTGGGCTCCTGGACGTTGAAGTCGCTGGGAAGCTCGTCGAACAGCTGGGCCGCGGCACTGGTCAGCGCCGAGGACGCCCCGACCAGGGGGGCCGCAAATCCCGCGGTGAGGATGCCGCCTGCGCTGGAGAAGAGCAGAAGCACCAGGAGCATCGACACGGCCTGGGCCGGGCTCAGTGATCGGCTGCGCACGGAGGACTTCGACATGCCTCCAGCCTACGTGGAAGAGCGCCGCTTGTGCGGGGCGGTCCAGGTGCTGTTCACCCAGAGGGGCAATGAGGGGCGATATTGCCGTGGTGAGCGGTGTCTCACCACGGCAAGTGGCGGCCACCCTGTCCTTGCTCCCTGCCCCGACGGGCGTCGGCACCCATCCTCCCCTGGCCGGCCGGGGGCCGCCTGCCCGTGCCCGCCAGGCGTCGGCGCCTATGGTGGTCTCGCTGTCAGAGGAATCGAGGGTGGGGACGCTGGTGTGCGGGTAGGGGGTGCTCCCGGTGCTGGGCGTTTGGTGCCCCGGAATGGCCTGGGTTGCGTCTGCCGGGGTGGCGTGGAGGGCGCGACGGCGGCCCGGGACGTGCGCGATCGGCGCAGCGGCGCCTGTATCCAGGTGTGGCGCCAAGGGCGAGCCGTCCCCGGCACGCACCTGGGTGCAGGTGCAGTCGCGGTGTCGATGAAGAGGTCTCTGGGCGGAAGCCTTCCGCTGTCGGGTTCCTGTCGAAAAGAAGGCTGACAGGAGGCTGGGCGGGGCGGGGTGGGGTGCTCGGGGCGTCGAGCGAGGCAGGGGCGAGACGGTTTTGCGTGTGACGCTCGGTTGTCATACCGTAACAGTTGTGATGTGGTTGACACCGAGGTCAGTTGCAACTGATTGCACAGGTGACTGGGGGAGTTATGTCAGTAGATGACCAGACCTGGGCCACGCGGGCGGCGTGCACGGCGATCGACCCCGATCGCCTTTTTGGCAAGGGCGCGGAGCAGCGTGACATCAGGTCGGTGTGCTTCTCCTGCCCCGTGCGGATGGAGTGCCTGGCCGAGGCTCTGAACTCCGGGTCCAGCTTTGGTGTCTGGGGAGGGCTGACGGAGCGGGAGCGCCGGGCGCTCCTGCGTCGCTTCCCCGAGGTGGACGACTGGGGCCTGTGGCTGCAGCGTGAGGACGACGACCTTGTTGCCGAGATCCACGCCCGGCGTGCGCCGCGTATCCTGACGCGGGTGCGCTGTGCCTCCTAAGTCCCTGCCTCGCAGGTCTCCAGGGCTTGCGGCCGGTCTGACCCTGCCCTCCCTGCCATTGTTTCCGCCATTGTCTCCTCCCCGGGGTTCCGTCCGTGCCGTGCCTCCCTGGTTGTAGTGTTGTGGCGGGGGGCTGCTCGCGCCTAGGCTGGGAGCCATGACTGCCACGACCTGGGAATATGCCACAGTGCCGCTCATTACCCACGCGACCAAGCAGATCCTCGACCAGTGGGGCGCTGACGGGTGGGAGCTCGTCCAGGTGGTTCCGGGGCCTGCGGGCTCGGACAACCTGGTTGCCTACCTCAAGCGCGCGACCTCCTGAGCGGCTTGTGCCGGGCGGACCCGGGCTGGTGCAGCCGGGACGCCGGAGCCAAGGCGCCCTCGGTTGCGCGGCGCCGAGGTGCGCCCTGGCTGCTCAGCGGGCGCGACGGCGCAGCCGGTCGATGTCAAGCAGGGTGACGGCGCGCCCCTCCAGGCGGATCCACCCGCGGGAGACGAACTCGGCCAGGGACTTGTTGACGGTTTCGCGCGAGGCACCCACGAGCTGGGCCAGTTCCTCCTGGGTGAGGTCGTGAGGCACGTGGATGCCGTCCTCCGTGTTGGAGCCGAACCGGTCGGCCAGGTCGAGCAGGGCCTTGGCGACGCGGCCGGGCACGTCGGAGAAGACGAGGTCTGCCAGGGCGGTGTTGGTGCGGCGTAGGCGCTGGGCGAGCGAGCGCAGCATGTCCTTGGCCAGCTGGGGGTGGGACTCCACGAAGTCCATGAGCTGGTTATGGTCCAGGGTGAGCAGCTCGGTGGGCGCCACGGCGCTGGCGGTGGTGGAGCGCGGTCCTGGGTCAAACAGGGTGAGCTCGCCGACGATCTCACCCGGGCCGAGCACGGCGAGAAGGTTCTCGCGCCCGTCCACGCTGGCGTGACCGAGCTTTACCTTGCCTGAGAGCAGGATGTAGAGGCGGTCGCCTGCGTCGCCCTCGTTGAACAGGGTCTCGCCACGGCGCAGGGTGGTCTGCGTCATCATGGCGCGCAGTTCCTCCTGCTCTTGCGGAGCCAGTCCCTCGAAGAGAGGGATCCTTGCGATGATGTTGTCTTCCACGGGGTCCTCCTGGTGGTGCTGGGGCTGGCCTCCCGTGAGACGGGAGCCCTCGGGTCTATCCTGCCACGGGCTTGTGACCTGAGGCACGCCGTCGAGCATTGTAGTCTGTGCGTGTCGCACGTCAAGCGGGATATCGTGTCTGCACCCACGATTGTGCCGGAGATTGTGACTGAGGGCGTAGGCTGCGTGTCGGCGCCACCAGGGTCCGGGGTCCTGGGGCAGGAGCCGGGAACGCTGTCAGGAACGAGGAGCAGGGAGGAGCCCGGGTGCTGACGGAGGCTGCGGTGTCGCGAACGACTTCACGGGACCGCGCGGCGGCGGTGGACGAGGAGCTGGGTCGTGTCTACCCGCAGGCGCGTTGCTCCCTGGACCACGACGGGCCCTTCCAGCTGCTGGTGGCCACGGTGCTGTCCGCCCAGACGACTGACGCCCGCGTCAACACGGTCACTCCGGCCCTGTTTCGGCGCTGTCCTGACGCGGCCGCCCTGGCCGGCTCCCGGCGTGAGGAGCTGGAGGACCTGCTGCGCCCCCTGGGGTTCCAGCGGGCCAAGGCGGGGCACCTGCTGGGGCTCGGGGCCGGCCTGTGCGAGCGGTTTGGGGGAGAGGTGCCTCGTGACCGTGAGGCCCTGATGTCCCTGCCCGGTGTCGGGCGCAAGACAGCCAACGTCGTCCTGGGCAACGCCTTCGGCGTCCCTGCGATTACGGTAGACACCCACGTCGGCCGCCTGTCGCGTCGGCTGGGGTGGACGACGTCGAAGAACCCGCTTCGGGTGGAGAAGGATATTGCTGACCTGTGGGAGCCGACGCGGTGGACCGACGGCTGCCATCGCCTCATCGCACACGGCCGGTCCGTGTGCGCCGCCCGCTTGCCGCGCTGCTCGGAGTGCGTGCTGCTGGAGGCGGGTCTGTGCCCGCAGGTGGGCGTGTGACTCGGCAGTGGGCAGCGGCCTGCCACCACCCTTGTGCCCGCAGTCACCCTCGCACCCGCAGCTCGGATATGCCCCTGGCTGCCTACTGGGTGCGCCTCAGGCGTGCTCGGACAAAAAGGGCAGCAGCACCCTGACCAGGTCCTCGGGGGCCTCCTCCTGGGGGAAGTGCCCCACGCCGCGGATCGTAACTTGCTGGAGGCGGCCGGCCACCCGGTGGGTGTCCCGGGCGTAGGCCTGGGCGGGCTGGACCGGGTCGAGCTCGCCCTGGACGGACAGGACCGGCACGTCTACCGGCTGTCCCAGGGTGGTGGCCTCGGCGCGTGAGACAAGGAGGCGGCGTGCGGGCTGCAGTGCGGTGTGCGCGGCGCCAGGGCGGGCCATGAGCTGGGCGTAGTAGTCGGCCGCCTGGCCCAGGGCGTCGCGGGTCGCGGGGGCGGCCCAGGAGCGCAGGAGCCGCTCCATCCTGGCTGGCGTGCTCAGGCGGCGCTCCGCCAGGCCACGGACCTGCAGCCCCAGGTACTGCAGCGAGCGGCCGGAGACGGCACGGCCGCGCAGGGAGCGTGTTGCCAGGGGGTGGGGGGCGCCCACCGGCACGATGGCTGCGGTCAGGTCCGGTGCCAGCCGGGGCAGCGTCCATGCGGCCTGGCCTCCTAGCCCCGAGCCGACGACGACGACCCGCTCGTGGCCCAGGCTGCGTACGACCCCCGCCAGGTCGGTGCCGAGGGTGGCCAGGTCGTAGTCCGAGGGCGGCCGGTCGGAGCCGCCGAAGCCGCGCAGGTCCACGGCGGCCACACGGTGCCCCTCCCGGGCCAGGGCGGGCAGGACGTGGCGCCAGGTCCACCAGCACTCGGGGAAGCCGTGGACCAGCAGGACCAGCGTCCCTGCTGCGCCGGTCGTGGTCTCCGGCCCGGCCAGGGCGGCGTGGAAGCGGGTGCCGCCCGCGGTGAGGTCGCGGTGGGTCCAGGGGCCGGGGCGGTTGACGATGACAGGCACTCCGGAAGCCTACTGGTACGGCGGGGCTCGCGGGAGCCGCCAGAGTCCCGTCCCTGCTTTCCGAGGAGTGGTTCTGAGGTGGTAGTCACATGATCGTCATCGACGCTTGTGGGCCCGATTGTCTGATGATGCAGTCTCGTGACAACAGGCTGCCGACCTGGTGGCTGCAGGACTGGTTTGAGCGGCTGCTGGCTGGCCTGACCGGGCGCGTTGGCACCACGAGCGGAAGGGGCTCCGTGAGCACCTCCTGACGAGTCGGACCCCGGTGGAGGCGCCGGGGTCCAGGGGCGTAGCGGCTACGGGACAGTGCCGGGGCAGGGCGTTCCCGCAGGGGCGGAACCCTCCACGGGGGGTGCTTCTCCTGTGGGGACTGCTGGCCCGTCGGGCTACGGCATCATGCCGGGAACCCACCGCGCGGCGGTGCCGGAGGGTGTGGCGCAGAAGGAGCCCCCTGAGGTCTGGGAGCGGGCGGTGGCCGCCTTCCAGGCGTGGATGAGACGCCGGCCCGGGCTGGTGCGCGCGCTGGCGCGTCTGACCCGGGTGATCCAGGTGGTGACACTGGTGCTGCTGGTGGCGGCGCTGCTCCTGGTGCCGCGTCTGGCCGTCGCGATGGTGCCTGCGGTCTTCATGATGGGCTGCCTGCTGGTCATGGGGCTGCTGGCACGCACCCGGACGGTGGGCGTGCGCCTGCTGTCCCTGGTGCTGGGGCTGAGCACCGCCTGGGCGCTGGTGGTGGCGCTGGCCACCCGGGAGGTGGCGCAGGCCGTGGGCCTCACGGTCCAGGACGACGGGGCCAGGATCGCTCTGGCCGCCTTTGTGGAGGAGCCGGGCAAGCTGGTGCCCCTGCTCGTGGTCGCGCTCGTGGCGCCAGGGTGGGTGCGTCGCCTGGCGGCGGTGGACTGGGGCCTTCTGGGGTTCGCGGCCGGTGCGGGTTTCACGGCGGCTGAGGATGCGGTACGCCGCCTGGCGCCTCCGACCCTCCTGGAGCAGGTCGTCGGGGAGCAGCGGCTGGAGTACTCGCTCAACCCGTGGACGGCGGGCTCCTCACCGTCCCGGAGTCGGGGCTGCTCGGCTACGTGCTGGGCCCGGAGCTGGACCCGGGAACGGGACCGATGGCGGTGGGCCACCAGGTGTGGACAATGGGCGTGGCCATGGCTGTGGGCTTGGGGCTGGTGCTGTGGCGGACCCGAAGGCCGTGGTGGCGGGTCCTGGCGTGGGTGCTGCCTGCGGCGGTCCTGGCGCTGGCCATGGTGGACCACGCGGGCTACAACGCTGCGGTCCAGTGGCTGGACTGGACTGAAGAGGGCTCCGGCATGCCAGGCTGGATCGGCTGGCTGTGGCTGAGGACCGGCCGGGGACATGCCCAGGTGACGCTCAGCGTGGTCCTGCTGGTGGTGTGCCTGCTGGTGGACGCCTACCGCCGCCACCAGGCGGGTGCGGCGGGGACCACGGTGGCATGGGCGCCCCGGGTGGTGGTACCGCCCATGGGGGGCGTGCCCGCCCTGGTGCGGCTTCCGGTCCAGTCGCTGGTCGCGCTGGCGGCCTTCTCCTGGAGCGACCTTGTGCTGGTGCGCTCCGCCTACGGGGCGGTGGGGCTCACGCGCAGGTAGCGCATGGCTGAGGGGCGGGCCACGGCCAACCAGGTGCGCGGGGTGCGCGGTGACGCCATGGCCGCCACGGTGCCCGGCCGCGAGCCGCTGGCCCGCAACGTCTTCCGCGTGGTGGCCCTGGTGGTGGGGGCCACCGTGGTGCTGGGGTGCCTGTGGCAGGGCACTACGGTGGCCCGTGAGATCGGGGCCTCGCTGCGTAGTGCCGGCGACTGGTTCTTCTTTGCCGGACTGCTGGAGGTCCTGGGGGACTTCTGGGACGGGCTGGGGCCGGGAGGGCAGATCCTGCTGACAGCCGTCGCGGTGGGTCTGCTGGGCATGGCGGGCATGTCGCTGGCCCTGGCCCTGGGGGTGACCGGCGTGGCCACGTGGGCGATGTCCCACGGCCGGGGCCTGTCCGCCTTTGTGCGCGACCCGATGGAGGCCACCCGCTCCTACGCGCGCGCCTTCACCCTGGAGCAGCTGGCTCTGGACGCCCTGGACTTTGGCCTGACCTTCATGCCGGGCTCGGCGCTGAGCGCGGGCACGCGCAGCGCGGCACGCAGCCTGGCCTCATCGCGCGCCGCAATGGCCAGGGCGGAGGACCTGGGGGAGATGTTCACCCACTTCCAGCGCCACGCCGAGCTGGACGCGACCCTGCGCGCCGCCCAGGTCAGGCTGGGCTCCATAATGCCGCCGGGGTACACCGCGAGGGACTTCGGGAAGAAGAATCTCAAGGACTCAGTTAAGCAGTTGAAGGACGCGGGCTACACCGATGAACAGATCACGGCTCTGAAAGACGCGGTGAGGGACGTACGGAATCTGCGTGGGGCGCGCAACCGGGCGGCGGAGTACGTGGGCGAGCGTGGTGGGGAGCAGGTCCTCACCCGTGAGGGCTACTACATCCCGCAGTCCTTCCGCTCCACCGGCCCCCACCAGGCAGGGCCTGGTAACTATGCCGTAGACAGCATGGCCGTCTCGCCCTTGGGTGACCATATCGTCATCCCTGAGATCAAGGGTGGTAGCGCCACCGTGAGCACCAAGCCGGTTCAGACTCTTCATGAGGGCTATGCCTCCCAGGCCACTCCGCCCTACGTGCGCGACCGCATGCTGCGCGACCAGCGGATGGTTCAGTTCTTCCGCGACAACCCTGCCCTGTGGGAGTCGGTCAAGATGCGGTGAGGCTGCCTGGCAGGTTGCGCAGTCCAGCCGCAAGAACAGTCAGGACAGAGTGAGACGGGCACAGGGCTGGTGGGCCAGAAGGGGAGTGTGGTTGTGGTGGAGATGAGGGTGCTGCCTGTGGTGTGGGTCCGGGCGTGGACCGAGCTGGAGTGGCCGGTGTCGTGGGAGACGGCGTTCGCGGTGCGTGACCGCCTGGGCTGGGAGACCAAGCCTCACGATGGTGAGATGTTTTGGACTGAATTGTCGGTTGGTGACGAGGGTGGTGTGATCTCTAACTTCCACGGCCGGGTTGATGATGTGACTATCCCGTTGACGACGCGGGTGGTACGTGGGCAGGAGGACGAGCACACCGCCCCGAGGGCGTGGGCTGCCTACCGGGCCTACGTGGAGGCGCTGACGGGCTTGTACGGCCCGGGGAGGCAGACGGCTGACCGAGGGATTGCGAAGACGGAGTGGGTGCTGTCTAATCGGGTGACTCTCAATGTGGGCGCGCTTCCGGGGGTGCTGACCGCTGAGGTGGAGTCGCCTGAGCTGACTGCGCTTGGTGAGTATGAGGAGTACTACATTGAGAAGTATGGGGAGGACGCCTGGTTCAACGGGTGAGCGCCTCTCAGCGCCCGGGAAGGATCTCCACGAACCGTGAGAAGCGGGCGTAGTAGTCGTCCTGCAGGGAGCGGAACGTGCCGTGCAGGAATCCTGGCTCCTCCTCGTAGCGGCTCAGGCCACGGTAGTAGAATGCTTTCTTCTCCTCCAGCACGATGAACGGCATGACTCCGTGGCGCAGGCACTGCTGGAACATCAGCACCCGCCCCACCCGGCCGTTGCCGTCCTGGAAGGGGTGGATCGACTCAAAGTGGTAGTGGAACGCAGCAATGTCCTCAAAGGACATCTGTGACGGCGTGCGGGCCAGCAGGTCCTGGACTGCGGTCTCCACCTGCTCTGGCGGCGTCGTGTCCTGCCCGCCGACCACGTTGGCCTGGCGCTTCCAGTCGCCCACAGCGAAGGACTGGCGACGGGCGTCCGCCGTGCCACGCTTGAGGATGCGGTGGTAGTCCTTCATCGTCTCGGCGGTGACTGGCTCGTCCACCCGGCCCAGCATCTCGTCAAACAGGTCGAAGCTGTTGACCGTCTCGACCACATCATCGACCGGAACGCCGTCTCCTGTGATCGTACGGGTCTCGTAGATGTAGCGGGTCTGCTCCTGGTCGAGTCGGCTACCCTCGATCCGGTTGGTGTTGTAGGCCATGAGCACCTGGGTCAGGTGGTACAGCCCGCCCTTCATCCGCGTGCGACGCTGGTCCAGGAGCGTACGCCGGAACTGAGACGCGTCGATGGCGTACTCCTCCTCGCGCACGGTGGCTCCTTCCTCCGCAGCGGCCTGTGGCTGAGCCTCATCCTACGACCCACACGCCAGGGCAGGCTCCGCCAGGCCCTCTCAGGCCATGGCCAGGCTCAGGGCGACATAGGCCGCCGTGCCACCCACCAGGGACAGGGCGATCGACCTGCGCCACAGGTGCAGCACCGCGGTCCCAGCGATCCCCACGGCCGCAGGTACCCACGTGGCAGGCTCCAGGGTGACCCCCTCAAGGGTGTAGGCCACGAGCACCACCATGACGCCCAGGGGCATCGCCCGTGACAGGAAGTCCAGCAGGGCGCTGTTCCCCCGCCCGCGCAGCAGCACAAAAGGCAGGATCCGGCAGCCAAAGGTGATGACCGCGACCACGAGGACAGCCACGGCGACCTGCGTGGTGCTCAGCACTGCGCTCCCTCCTGCCGGGTGTCCCGCTGGCTGCGGGCCGGGTCGTCGCGGGAGTCGCCGTGGGAGTCGCCCTGGGAGTCACCGTGGGAGTCGCCGCAAGAGTCGGCGTGGCGGCCGCCCCTGGGGCCTGGCTGGCCGCGTCCGTTCTTTCGACCAGGCCGTGGGCCACGGCGCCGCCAGGCGAACAGGGCCACCAGGCCCGCCGCCAGCACCGTCAGGGCCACCAGCAGTGCTGCGGACCCGCCCACGAGCAGGCCCGTGCCGCCCGCCAGCATCCCCAGGCACAGGACAGCCACGTCCGGGTGCGTCCTCCAGTTCTCGATGGCCAGCACCACGAACAGCGCCGTCAGGACGAAGCCCAGCAGCCCGATGCGCTCCCCGACCACGGCGGCCAGCCCCGTTCCGGCCAGGGCGCCCGCTGTCGTACCGGCCGTCCAGGCGGCGTGACTGAGGGCCTGGACGGTCAGGACGTAGCGTCCGCTCATGAGGCGGTGGTCCTTGGAGGCCAGCAGCGCGTAGACCTCGTCGGTGATGGCGTGGACCGAGTACAGGCGGGCGGCCAGGCGGCCTCGGACCCGCTCTAGGGGGAAGCCCAGACCGTAGAAGACGTGCCTGCCGGAGACGAAGACGGTGGACACCGCGATAGTGGCTAGCGGCTCCCCCGCACCAGCCAGCGGCACCAGCAGCATCTGCATGGTCCCGGAGTAGATGAGGAGGCTCCACAGCGGCGCCCACCACCAGGACAGCCCCTGGGCGACGAGCAGCACGCCTGCTGCCAGCCCTAGCGTCACGTAGCCGACGACGACAGGCACCGCGTCGCGGGCCGCAGCACGGGTGCTGGTGGGCGGCTGACCCGGTGTCTCGGGTCCCGGCGCTACCGAGGAGGCCGGGTCGTCACGTGCGGGCAGGTCGGTCACCGCTCAGAGGCCGGTCAGTCGTCAGTCGGTTGCCGGTCGGTCGTGGAGTCACGGTCGGGCTCGTGCGGCGCGGTGCGCTCGCGTCGCCCCGCGCGCCTGGCCGAGTCGGAAACGACCCCCACCATGACCATGAGCAGCCCCATGAGGACGAAGCGCCCGGTCAGCCCGTCGGCCATGACGTAGGAGGTCAGGGCCTCACCCAGCGAGGAGTGGGCCTGTAGCCGCTCGACGGTGGGGCCGACAAGTGAGGCCACCGCTGCGGGTGCCACAAGGAAGGGCAGGCCGAAGAAAAGGCCGAGGCCTCCGACCACGTAGGTTCCCAGTGAGGAGCGGTGCGCCATGAACAGGGCCACGACGAAGGCCGCCGCACCGCAGACCAGCTCGGTGGCACCCCTGACGCTGACCGAGTCGGGCCACACGGAGGCGTCCCCGCCGGTCATGAGGACGGCGCCGTCGTGCACCAGGAACCAGGCCAGTGGGAGCAGCGCCACGGCGACCAGCACCCCGGTCCAGTGGGAGGCGGTCCGGGAGCCCGGGCGCCGGGCGGCACGGCTCTCCTCCCGGGGCGTCTCCCTCCTGTGGGAGCCGCGGGAGCGTGACCGCCGGGAGGAGGCAGGGGGCGCAGAGGCTGCGGAGTCCGGCGTACCCGTGGACGTGGCGGCCGACAGGGGGCTGGGCGGCACGTCCGCAGCCGTGGTGTCTGGGGAGGCGGTGTCCGGCGCGGTCGTCGTGGACACTGCGGTCACCGAGCCGGACGGGACTGAGGCGGTGGCGGGTGGCTCAGCGGGTGAGGCCGTGGGGAGCCCTGCGGCCGAGGGCTCTGCCGCAGGGGGTTCTGCGGAGGAGCTCGTCAGGGAGGAGGCCTGACGGTCCGGCCCGCTCCGGGGGGCCTCCGGGGCCCCGGGAGCGGGAACCTGGTGCCCGGGGTGGTCGGCGGCCCCGTCCTGGCGGTCCGGGGACTTCAGGGACTCCGCGGGCTCCGCAGGCTCCGGGGACAAGGACGTCCCCGGCAGGTCGCGCAGAAGGCTCGCCGCAGCCGCAGACTCCTCCAGCCTGGCCGGGGCTGGGTCCGTGTCGGCTGACGGGGAAGGCGGCTGGGAGCCCCGGTCGATCGGCTGAGGGTCGGTCGTGTCCCTGCCGTCCTTGCTTGGCTGGTAGGTGCTGGGCGACCGCGGGCGGTGCGCCCTCACCGGGCTGGGGGTCCAGCGACAGCAGGGCGCGTCGTCGAACCGCAGTGTCCTCAAGGGCGGCCTCACCCGTCGGGGGCTGGTAGCGCCGTAGGCGGGGTGCATTCGGTCTGGTTGCGGGTGGCGTGGCAGGGGACGGGGACTGCTCGGGGGTGCCAGCGGCACGCGGGGGCGGGCCGTCGGTACTGGTCGCCGATAGCCTCTCTGGCACCTCCTGGGCACCCGCCCGAGTCTCTGCGGCCTGTGCTGCTGGGGTGTCGGGCAGTGCGGCGGATGCCTGGGCTGGCGGGGCGGTATCAGACGCTGCGTCCGGAGTCGCAGGTGCATCCTCGGCAGAAGCGGCGGTGCCGGGCGTGCGGCTTTCTCCTGGGCTGCCGCTGGCGGTCGCAGTAGCGGTGGCAGCACCCGTGGAGGTGGTGGACAGGGTGGCGGTCGGCTGCGCCTCCTCGCGGTCCTGCTGGGAGCTCTCGCCGCCCTGCCGCTCACCGCTCTGCTGCTCCTTGACGCTCTCAGCGGGCGCGACGGCAGGACCGCTGGTGGCAGGGGCGGCACCGGGAGCGGCAGGGGTGTTACTGCCCGAGTCGTCACCGGTGCCGGGCGTGTCAGTGCCGGAGGCGGTGGCACTGTCTCGGCCGGACAGCTCCTCCAGGTGCCGACGCACCTCCGCCTCGGTGATCGGCTTGCCGATGTCGCTGGGCAGCTCTGTGATGGGCTCAAGCTCTGGTGGAGTAGCAGTGGAGGGCTTGGGCAAGGGCAGGAGAGGGGCGTCAAGCCCTGGTTGGTCATCCTTGGCAGCCTCAGGCGGGGTGGGGCTGCTCTGGGGCTGCGGCTGGGTCTGCGACGCGTCGCCAGCCTGGGGCACGTCGGCCTGCGCAGGTGCCTCAGCCCGGGCAGGAGCGGTGTCGGCTGACGGAGCGGACCCGGACGACGCAGGTGTCCCGTCAGTGGCTGGGGAAGGCGTGGCTGGGGAAGGCTCGGAGGCGGCAAGGGTGTCGGAGGCTGCGGAAGGATCGGAGACCGGGGAAAAGGTGGGGGGTGCGGAGGAGTCGGGAGTCGCGGTGGAGGCAAGCATCGTGGAGGCGATGGCAACGTCCTGCGCCAGGTCGGGGGTGCTGGCAGTCAGGGAGGACTCCTCGGCCTGCTTCCTGGCCTGGTCCCCGGCCGACCGGGCCCGTGCCGGAGGCGCCAGGACGTCCTGGTGAGGTGGCACCTGGCCGTCGTCGTCCGGCTCGGGTGTGAGCCGGGGGTCTGCCGGGCTCGGGACGTCGTCGGGACGGCGGGAACTGTCGGTGCTCACGAGGACCTCCTTGCTGCTGGCACACGGTAACGGTCCGGGGGCCTGCGGGGGAGCAGGCGTGCCGGTGCTGGGTGGGCCGTACTGTCTGGGGCATACCGTACTCGCGGGTGGCTCGCGGGTACTGTGCGCTGCCTGCCCGCGTAACTGCCCTGCTCCCGTGCGCCGCTGCGGCCTGGTTGCGCTGCGGTGTGGTGGCACCGCGCGTCGCCTGCCTGCCACAGCCTGACCCTTCCTGCTCGTCTGCCTGACCTGCCTGGTCACCCGCCCCGTTGCTCGCGCAGTCCCTGCCAGTAGTCCAGGTGCTGGCGGATGCTGCGCTCGTGCCCGTGGTCGGTGGGCTCGTAGAGCTGCTGACGCTGCTGGCGCGGCGGGAGGGCCTGGGGCATGTAGTCGGCTCCGGAGAAGCCGTCCTCGGCGTCAGGGTCGTACTGGTAGCCCTCGCCGTAGCCGAGCTCCTTCATGAGACGGGCGGGGCCAGCGAGCCGGTCTGGCGGGCCAGGGCCGTGGCCCGCCCCAGCCCCCGGTAGACCGCTACGGACTTCGGGGCGGTAGCCAGGTAGACCACGGCCTGGGCGACAGCCAGCTCACCCTCGGGGGACCCCAGCCGCTCGTAGGCGTCCCAGGCGGCCAGGGCGGTCGTGAGGGCACCGGGGTCGGCCAGCCCGACGTCCTCGCTGGCGAAGCGCACCAGGCGCCGCGCCACGTACAGCGGGTCCTCCCCGCCCGCCAGCATGCGGGCCAGCCAGTACAGGGCGGCGTCGGGGTCGGAGCCGCGCATGGACTTGTGCAGGGCCGAGATAAGGTTGTAGTGCTCCTCGCTGGACTTGTCGTACAGGGGCGCCCTGGAGGCGACGACGGCGGTCAGTTCCTCGACGTCGAGGACACCCGTCCTGCCGGTTCCAGGCCCGTCGGCGTTCGTCCCGGGACTGCCGGGCTGGCCTGCGGGCTCGGGCTCACTGGTGCCGTCCACAGTGTCCGGGCTGGCGGCGGGTCCTGGTGGGGCGGTCGCGGCGAGCACCTGCTCCACCATGCCCAGCAGGTAGCGGCCGTCGCCATCGGCCATGGACAGCAATGCCGCCCGGGCTGCGGGAGTCAGCGGCAGCGGCCCTCCGGTCAGGGACTCGGCGCGCCCCAGCAGGAGCTCCAGCGCGGGCTCGTCCAGGCGCCGCAGGACCAGGACCTGGCAGCGTGACAGCAGCGCCCCGTTGAGCTCGAAGCTGGGATTCTCCGTGGTGGCCCCCACCAGCACCACGGTCCCGTCCTCCACGTAGGGGAGGAACGAGTCCTGCTGGGCGCGGTTGAACCGGTGGACCTCATCGACGAAGAGCAGAGTCCCCTGGCCGTGCTGGCGGCGGCGGGTGGCCGCCGTGAACACCTTGCGCAGGTCCGCGACCCCGCAGAACGTCGCTGACAGCGGCTCGAAGGCCAGGTCGGCGCGCTCGGCCAGAAGGCGGGCGACCGTGGTCTTGCCGCAGCCGGGAGGCCCCCACAGGATGGTTGAGGACAGGCTGCCCGCCTCCAGCATCCTGCCCAGGGGTGCGTCGGGGGCCAGGAGGTGGTCCTGTCCGACGACGTCCTCCAGGCACTGGGGGCGGAGCCGGTCCGCCAGTGGCTGGGGGGCGGTGCGAGGCGACTTGGCTGGGTGCCTGCTCGCACCTGGTTGCGGCCCGGCGGGGCGGCCGGAACCAACGTCGGACTTCTTCGCAGTGGTGGCGTCCGGCTCGGCGACGTGCGGCGCGGCGTCGAAGAGGGACGGAGGCTCCATAGCGGTCATACCACCAGCCTAGGTCGCAGGTGGGTGGTCCTGGCCGGGTGGTCGCTCGGGGTGGAGGGGCTTCCTTTCGGGTGCGCCTCGCCCCATCCTGGTGTGGTACCGGGAGACGGGAGTAGCCCGAGAGTTCGTCAGGGGCTGGACGTGCTGGCGTGTCGTCCGCGTGAGGGGGACACTACGAGTCCGGGGGGCAGCGGCTGGGGGACTGGAGGCTCAGGCTCCGTCCGTGTGTGCCCATGCCCTAGCCGTGCAGGAATGTCGTGCAGGAAGAGGGAAGACGGTGACCTTCACACCTACGGCCACGTCCACGGCGACGTCCGCGGCGACGTCCACGGCGACACTGCCGACGCCGTCCCAGGTCTCTGTCACCGGTCCGTGCGACCCTCCTGTGGCAGGCTCTGCCGAGCTGCGTGCCTACTGGGTGGAGCCCGACACCCTGGCCTGGCCCGTGTCGCTGCTGCCACGGGGTACGGGGCGCGAGGACGTTGTGGACGACGACGGCAGTCCTAGTGCCGGGGCGGGACTGTCGCTAAGCCTCGTGGTGGCCTCCCGGGGCGGCGCGCGGGTGGTCAGTGGCGCGGTGCGCGGCACCGACGGCCTGCCTGACCCGGTGGTCCTGCCGCTGAGGGTCGCGGGGGACCTGCCCCGCAGGGTCCTGGAGAACCGTCCCAACCTGGAGGGCTACATCGCCCTGACCCTGGTGGACGACGAGGGCGCTTCCAGGCTTGAGGAGGCTGCTGTTCGGGAGGCCCTGACCGGGCAGCTCCTCGTGGTGCAGCGGGTGCAGGTCCCTGCCGGTAATGCCAGTACTAGCGCTAGCGGCTCCAGCAGCTCCAGCAGAACCGGAAGCGGCTCCAGCAGAACCGGAAGCAGCTCCGGCAGCGGCGGCTTCGACAGCGCCGAAGAGGTTTCTAGCCTCGGTGAGGAGGCCGCAGGCCCCCCAGGTCCTGGCGAGGGCGTCGTCGACGCAGTCACCGGTGTCCAGACAGCCATCGTCCTCGACCACCTCTACGCCGACGCCGCCCGGCGCGCCGAGCTGGGCGTCTCCTTCTCCCAGGGGCGCCCCTCCTTCTCCCTGTGGGCGCCCACCGCTAAGTCGGTGACCCTCCTCAGCTGGCCGACCGGCGACCCCACCGGCTCTGTGCCCCAGGTAGCCGGGCCAGCGGTGCGTACCCCCGCCGAGCGGGGTGAGGACGGGTGCTGGCGCGTGCCTAACCGCGACGCCGCGATCCCGGCTGGCAGCCAGTACCTGTGGGAGGTGGAGGTCTACGTCCCCGTGACCGGGCGGGTGGAGACCAACCTGGTGACCGACCCCTACTCCGTCGCCCTGACCGTGGACTCCGCCAGGTCTGTGGCCGCTGACCTGTCCGACCCCCGGCTGGCCCCCCGCCGGTGGACCGATGCCCCCGCGCCGGTGGTGCCCAATGACGCCTCCCGCAGCATCTACGAGCTGCACGTGCGCGACTTCTCCGCCGCAGACACCACTGTCCCGGCCAGCAGGCGCGGAACCTACAAGGCCTTCACCCTTCCCGACTCCGCTGGCATGAGGCACCTGAGCAGGCTGGCCCGCGCCGGGCTGAGCACCGTCCACCTCTTGCCCGTTTTTGACATTGCCACGATCCCGGAGCGGCGCACCGGGCAGGCAGTCCCCGACGTCCCCGTTCACGCCGGCCCCGCCTCCACCGACCAGCAGGCCGCGATCACCGCCGTCGCCGACACCGACGCCTACAACTGGGGCTACGACCCCTTCCACTGGATGGTCCCGGAGGGCTCCTACGCCACGGACGGGCACCAGGACGGGGGTGCGCGCACGGTCGAGTTCCGGGAGATGGTCGGCGCGCTGCACGCCGTGGGACTGCAGGTGGTGCTTGACCAGGTCTACAACCACACCTCGGCCTCGGGGCAGGCGCCCACCAGCGTCCTGGACAAGGTGGTGCCGGGGTACTACCACCGCCTGGATGCCGTCGGGAAGGTCACCACCTCCACCTGCTGCGCCAATACCGCCACCGAGAACGCCATGGCGGAGCGGCTCATGGTCGACTCCGTCCTGTGGTGGGCCAGGCACTACAGGGTGGACGGGTTCCGCTTCGACCTCATGGGCCACCACTCCCGCGACACCATGGTGCGGCTGCGTGAGGCGCTGGACCGCCTCACCCTGGCTGACGACGGCGTGGACGGGCGTGCCCTCTACCTCTACGGTGAGGGGTGGAGCTTCGGGGAGGTTGCCAGCAACGCCCTGTTCACCCAGGCCAGTCAGGGCCAGCTGGACGGCACCGGGATCGGCACCTTCAACGATCGCCTGCGCGACGCGGTCCACGGGGGCAGCCCCTTCGACGTCGACCACCGTGCCCGCCAGGGGTTCGGCAGCGGGCTTGTCACCGACCCCAACGGGCACGACCACCGCAGCCCGGCCGAGCAGGCAGCGGACCTCGCCTACCGCACCGACCTGGTCAGGCTGGGGCTGGCGGGCAACCTGAGGACCTACGGGCTGACCACCGCGGAGGGGGCGGTCAGGCGGGGCGAGGAGCTGGGGTTCAACGGGTCGGTAGCGGCCTACGCCAGCGCCCCGCAGGAGAGCGTCAGCTACGTGGAGGCCCATGACAACGAGACGCTCTACGACCTGCTGGCCTACAAGCTGCCGCGCAGGACGACCATGGCCGACCGGGTACGCATGCACATCCTCTGCCTGGCCACGGTGACCCTGGGGCAGTCGCCCGCCTTCTGGGCGGCCGGTACCGAGCTGCTGCGCTCGAAGTCCCTGGACCGGGACTCCTACAACTCCGGGGACTGGTTCAACGCGGTGGACTGGACCGGGCGGGACAACGGCTTTGGCCGGGGGCTGCCGCCTGGGGAGCGCAACCGTGAGCGCTGGGGGGTGCAGTCCGAGCTGCTGGGTGAGCCGTCCCTGGTCCCCTCACCTGCCTATATCGCCACGGCGCGCGACCAGGCCCTGGATCTGCTGCGCCTGCGCGCCTCCACCCCCCTGTTCTGGCTGGGGGACCCCGGCCTGGTCCGCGAGCGGGTCAGCTTCCCGGGGGCGGGGCCGGGGGCGCTTCCCGGCGTGGTTGCCATGCTTATTGACGATCTTATTGACGATACTGGCTCTCACGGCTCCAGCGGCTTCCAGGACATCGACCCTGCGCTGGACGGGGTCCTGGTGGTGTTCAACGCCTCGGCAGCCAGGGTCGCCCAGCCGCTGCCCGCCCTGGCGGGGCGTGACTTCCGGCTCTCCCGCATCCAGGAGGAGGGCGCGGACGGGGTGGTCCGCACGACTCGCTTCGACCCGGTCTCAGGCACGGTGAGCGTCCCGGCGCGCACGGTGGCGGTGCTGACCCAGGCTCAGGTGTGAGTGTGGGGTGGCAGTGCCCTGCGTGGCGTGAGCAGCCGCCTGACGTGGAGGACTTCAGCAGTGTCCTGGGTGCCAACTACAAGCAGGACGGTGTCTCTCTCGTGCAGGACTACGCGCGCGTGCTCTCCAGGGTTGTACATTGCTCTTGGGCGCAACGAGCCCCCAGGCAGCGAGGACCAGCAGGCGCTGGATGACCTGAGCAGCCAGATAGCGGCTCTTGCGGAGAAGGAGGAGGGCCGTGGCATCCAGGACTGACCATATGAAGCAGTTCATGCTCATCTATGACCGTGACCGTGACGAGCTCATCCACCAGGAGTTCGGCCAGGACGTCGATGCTGCGACCACCGCGTACCGGGCCGCCGAGATCGAGTACCACGACCAGCCGCAGATGAACATCGTGCTGGTGGGGGCTGACTCCCTGGAGACCGTCAAGGTCACCCACAGCACCTACTTCCCCGGAGCCAGGAAGAGGATGCTCGACCAGATCCGCCAGCTCAGCACCCTCTGACACCTGATTCCTCTGATACCTGATTACTGAGCGGTCCTGTCACGTGGGGCGCCCTGCTGCCCGTCTGGGTGGTAGGAGCCTGCTTGCTTACGCAGTGGGCGGTACCACCCGGTACGGCTCAGGCGGTGCCGCGCCGCTTGCCGACGACGTCAACAGCCACGGCCACCAGCAGCACCAGGCCCTTGATCGCCTGCTGCCAGGCGGAGTCCACCGCCATGATGGACAGCCCCATGTTGAGCACCCCCATGATGAGGGCGCCGATGATTGCCCCCGAGACCCGGCCGACCCCTCCGCTGACGGCCGCCCCGCCGATGTAGGCCGCGGCGATGGCGTCCATCTCGTAGAGGTTGCCTGCCGTTGACACCGCCGCCCCGGCCCGTGAGGTGGTCACGACCGCTGCCAGCGCCGCCAGGAACCCCATGTTGACGAAGACCAGGAAGTCGACGCGCCGCGTGCTGATCCCGCTGAGCCGGGCGGCCTTGAGGTTGCCACCCACGGCGTAGACGTGGCGTCCCAGCACTGTGTGGTTCATGACGAAGGAGTAGACCAGCACCACGACCCCCACGATGACCAGGACGGTGGGCGTGCCCCCGGCTGAGTAGGCCAGCAGCGCGGTGAGGAGGCCGACCGCCACGGTGAGCACGGCCAGGCGCACAGCCAGTGTCCTGACCGGCTCGACATCGCGCCCCGCCTCCCGGCTGCGCCGTCGGGCGCGCAGCCGGGAGTAGATGAACCCAGCCACGGCCAGCACGCCGATGAGGATCGTTACCCCGTCAAAGTTCCTGAGGTAGCCCAGCCACGGCGGCAGGGAGCCGTTGGCGATCGCCACCAGGCCCGGCGGCAGGCCGGAGACGGTGCGCTGGACCAGGACCACGGTCAGGCCCCGGAAGATGAGCATCCCCGCCAGGGTCACGATAAAGGCCGGGACTCCTACGAAGGCAACCCAGAACCCCTGCCAGCACCCGATGAGCAGGCCCAGGGCGACGGCGGCCAGCACCGCCGCCGGCCACGGCACGCCCGCACTGACCACCAGTAGGCCGATGACGCCGCCGATGAACCCCACCTGGGAGCCCACGGACAGGTCGATGTGGCGGGCGATGATGACCATGACCATGCCCACGGCCAGGATCATGACGTAGGCGTTCTGCTGGATGAGGCTGGCCACGTTGTTGGGGGAGAGCAGCAGCCCGTCCGTCAGCACCTGGAAGAAGGCGATGATGGCGACCAGGGCGGCGAGGATCCCGTACTGGCGCAGGTTGTGTCCCAGGTATGCTCCCACGGTGCTCATCGCGTCTCCTTGCGCTGGGTGGTGGTCCCTGTGGCGGTCCCTGTGGGGGTGGTGGCTCCGGGGCTGGTGGTCTCGGCGGTCATGAGCCGCATGAGGCCCTCCTGGTCCGCCTGGGCCCGGGGCAGCTGCCCGGTGACACGGCCCTGGCTCATGGCGTAGATGCGGTCGCAGGTCCCCAGCAGCTCGGGCAGCTCGGAGGAGATGACCAGGACAGCCTTGCCCGCCTGCGCTAGCTCGTTGATGATCTGGTAGATCTCATACTTGGCGCCGACGTCGATGCCCCGGGTCGGCTCGTCGAGGATGAGGACGTCGGGGTCAGTGAGCATCCAGCGGGCCAGGACCACCTTCTGCTGGTTCCCGCCGGACAGGGAGCCCACCGGGTCCTCCAGGGAGCCCGTCTTGATCCGCAGGCTGGTGCGGTACTCCTCAGCCACCTTCCGCTCCCTGCCGGAGTCGACGACGCCGTGGCGCGACACCCGGCCCAGGGCCGCTGCCGTGGTGTTGGTCTTGACGTCCTGGATGAGGTTGAGACCCAGGTCCTTGCGGTCCTCAGGGACGTAGGCCAGCCCGTGGCGGATGGCAGCCGCCACGGTGGAGGTGGACACGGGCCTGCCCTCCTTGAGCACGGTCCCGGAGATCCTCGTCCCCCAGGAGCGGCCGAACAGGCTCATGGCCAGCTCGGTGCGTCCGGCCCCCATGAGCCCAGCCAGCCCGACGACCTCTCCCCGGGCCAGGGTCAGCGCGGCGCCGTTGACGACCGTGCGGGAGGGGTCGGCGGGGTGGTGGACGGTCCAGTCACGTACCTCCAGGAGGGGCGCGTCCGCGCGGGGGCGCGGCACAGCGCTCCCGCTGCCGTCCCCGCTGCCACCGGGGCCTGAGCCCTGAGCGGCGGGGTCGGCCTGGGCAGTGGTACCTGTCTGGGCGAGGCCGGTGCTGCCCCGGGGGCGGGTGCGCTCGGGGTAGCGGCTGGACAGAGGACGGCCCACCATGAGGCGGATGATCTCCTCCTCGTCGATGCCTCCCGGTCCCTCCAGGGGCGCGGTCCGCACAGTGCGCCCGTCGCGGATGACGGTGGCGCGCTGCGCGACCCGGCTCACCTCCCCGAGCTTGTGGGAGATCAGTACCATCGTCATCCCCTGGTCGCGCAGCCCTGTCATGAGCCCGAGCAGGTGGGCGGAGTCCTCGTCGTTGAGCGCCGCGGTGGGCTCGTCCAGGATGAGCAGGCGCACCTGCCTGGACAGGGCCTTGGCGATCTCGACAAGCTGCTGGCTGCCCACGCCGAGGTCGCCGACCCGCGTGCGGGGCGGGACCGACAGCCCCACCTGCTCCAGCAGGGCTGCGGCGGCCTGGCTGGTGGCCTCCCAGTCGATGACGCCGTGGCGGGCGCGCTCATGACCCAGGAAGATGTTCTCTGCCACGGACAGGTGGGGGCTCAGGGCCAGCTCCTGGTGGATGATGACGATTCCGGCCGACTCGGAGTCGCGCACGGAACGGAACTGGCGCACCTGGCCGTCGTAGACGATGTCGCCGTCGTAGGTGCCCCGCGGCCACACCCCCGACAGGACGTTCATGAGCGTGGACTTTCCCGCCCCGTTCTCCCCGCACACGGCGTGGATCTCGGCGCGGCGCACCTCAAGGCTGACGTCGTCAAGCGCCTTGCGAGCGCCGAAGGACTTGGTGATATGGCGCATCTGGAGGATGGTCTCAGCAGTCATGACAGGCTCCTTCCTGGGTGCCTGCCCGGGCGGCCGCCGACCCGGCGGCGGCGTGGCGCCGGCGGTTCACAGCCCCACCTCCTCGGCGGTGTAGTAGCCGGAGTCGACGAGTACCTCGGTCACGTTGTCGGCGTCCACGGCCACCGGGTCCAGCAGGTAGGAGGGGACCACGGTGACGCCGTTGTCGTAGGAGCTGGTGTCGTTGACCTCTACCGTGGACCCGGTGGCGACCTGGTCCACCATGACGGCGCAGCGCTCGCCCAGCAGCCGGGTGTCCTTGAAGATGGTCATGGACTGGCGCCCGGAGACGATGCGGGCGACGTTGGCCTGGTCGGCGTCCTGGCCGGTCAGCACCGGCCAGTCAGCCTCCCCGTAGCCCGCCCCGCCCAGGGCCTGGCTCACTCCCAGGGCGATGGCGTCGTTGGGGCACAGGACCACCTCTACGCGGGTGGTGGTGCTGTAGAAGGAGTTGAGCCGGTTCTCCATCTCCGACTGGGCGGTGGTGTTGGACCAGGCCTGGATACCGATGGACTGCCAGGCCTCCACCGAGGAGGGCATCTTGCCCGAGGGGCAGACCAGCTGGCCGGAGCGGATGTAGGGGTCCAGCTCGTCCCAGGCGCCCTCGAAGAAGAACCGGGCGTTGTTGTCGTCCGGACTGCCGGCGAAGGGCTCGAAGTTGAAGGGGCCCTGGCCGTCGTCGAGCCCCAGGGCCTCGATGATGTAGCGGCCCTGCATGGCGCCGACGTTGTAGTTGTCGAAGGTGACGTAGTAGTCCACCGACTCGGTGTCACGGATGAGGCGGTCGTAGGCGATGACGGTCACGCCCAGGCTCGCTGCCGAGGTCAGGACCGGGCTCAGCGCGGAGCCGTCGATCGCCCCGACGACGACAGCGGCGGGGGCCTTGTTGACCATGGTCTGGATCTGGGAGCTCTGCTGCTCCACCTTGTTGTCGGCAAACTGCAGCTCGACGGTGTAGCCCTTCTCCTCCAGGAGCGTCTTGAGGTTGGCACCGTCGCGGCTCCACCGCTCCAGGTTCTTGGTCGGCATCGAGATGCCGATGAGGGCGCCCTGACCACCTGCTGCGTCGCCGCCGTAGCCTGCCGTGCGCTCGGCGGTGCAGGCAGCCAGCGTGGGCAGGCCGGGCAGCGCCAGCAGGCCCAGTGTCGCGGCGCAGGTTGCCAGGAGCGTCCTGCGGGTGGTGCCGGGTGAGGCCTGCCGGGCACGGTACGGCGGGCGGGATGTGGTGGTGGGGACTGTCGTCGTGCTGGCAGGGGGTGGTCTGTGGGTGGTGGTGCGTGGCATCGAGGCCTCCTTGCCTTGAGTGCCTGGGGCAGCGTGACAGCGGTGTCGCTCAATATGTTTTATGATAAGTCTAATTGGGGCGTGGCGCAAGGGGAGTGCAGGGTGGGGTGCGGGGAGGCCGCCGCGTGCTCGACCTACGCCCTGGAGGCCTGGCCTCGTCGCACGGCCTCCAGCGTCAGGGTGGCTACGTCGGTCACCCTCACGTCAGCGCCCTCGCTGGCCACGCCGTCAGACAGCATCGTGGTGCAGAAGGGGCAGGCGGTAGCGACCACCTGAGCCCCGGTGCCAACAGCCTCCCGGGAACGTTCCACGGCGACGCGTGTCCCGATGGTCTCCTCCATGAAGGCGCGCGCCCCGCCACCCCCGCAGCACAAGCCCCGCTCCTGGCTGCGGGGCATCTCCACGGTGGTCGCCCCGGTGGCCTGGAGGAGCTCACGGGGAGGCGAGTAGACCTGGTTGTGCCGCCCCAGGTAGCAGGCGTCATGGTAGGTGACCAGGGGCGTGGCCGCCCCGGTGCTCGCGGCCGCAGTGGTGACCTGTTCAGTGTCCTGCCCGGTGGCCCCCCCGGTTCCGGCGGCGCCTGCCGCCGCACCAGTCTGGGGTGGTGCCGGACGCAGCCGCCCCTCGCGGACCAGGCGGCTCAGCAGCTGGGTGTAGTGCAGGACCTCGTAGCGGCCCCCGACCTGCGGGTACTCCCGGGCGATCGTGTTGAAGCAGTGAGCACAGCTGACCACGATCCGCTGGGCCCCCGCCTCCCGCAGGGTCTCCACGTTCTGGGCGGCCAGCACCTGGTAGAGGATCTCGTTGCCTGCGCGACGGGCCGGGTCGCCGGTGCAGGTCTCCCCCTCACCCAGGACCGCGAAGCTGACCCCGGCGGTGTGGAGCAGCTCGGCCACGGCCCGGGTGGTCCGCCTGGCCCGGTCCTCGTAGGCGCCCGCGCAGCCCACCCAGAACAGGTAGTCCACCTCGGAGGCGTCCTCCACGTCCACACCCACCACCGGCACCTCGAAGTTCAGGCCCTTGGCCCACTCCATCCGCTTGCGCGCAGGCAGTCCCCAGGGGTTGCCCCGCGACTCCAGCCTGCGGAACATCTGGCCCAGCTCCTTGGGGAAGGCCGACTCCATGAGGACCTGCTGGCGACGCACGTCAACGACGTGGTCCACGTGCTCAATGTCCACCGGGCACTGGTCCACACAGGCCCCGCACATGGTGCACGACCACAGCACGTCCCCAGGGATGACTGCACCTGCCAGCGGGGCGGGCCGGGTCGCCACCCCTGTCTCGCTGGGTGCGGCCCTGGCCGCCAGCAGGGCGCCCAGGACGTCGCCGGTGTGGGCGGTCCCGGGCTCCAGGCCCAGACTGGTCTGGCGGGCCAGGCCGTCGCGCATCCCCGCCACGCGACCCACCAGACCGCCGGAGACCGGGCGCGAGGCCAGCGCCTCCTCGGTGACCTCGTCGGGGGCTACCCCCAGGGAGGCGGCCGCACGCAGGTAGGGGGCCGCCGCTGCGTGGTGGTCGCGCAGCGCCATGACGAAGAGCTTGGGGCTCAGCGGCTTGCCGGTGTTCCAGGCCGGGCACAGGTCCTGGCAGCGTCCGCACTCGGTACAGGTGGAGAAGTCCAGCAGCCCCTTCCACGTGAAGTCCTCGATCCGCCCCACGCCCAGGCGCAGCTCCTGGCCGGAGTCCTCGGCCGCCTCCATCGCCTCCTCAAGCTGGTCCAGCGTGTCCGCGCTCAGGGGCTGGCCGTCGACCTCTATGGGCTGGAGGGGGCCCAGGGCCTTGGAGCCGTCCGTCTCACGCCGGGCGTAGATGTTGACAAAGGCCAGGAAGCGGTGCCAGGCCACGCCCATGGAGGGCTGCAGGCCGACCACCACGAACCAGCTCATGGACAGCACCACCTTGACGGTGGCCACCACCATGACCGACGTCTCCAGCGCCGAGGTCCCCAGGGGTGTCAGGAGCGGTCCGCTCCAGGCGGTCAGGGGGAAGTGCGTCCAGGTGGCCAGGGCGCGCTGGGAGGCCTCGGGGACAGGGCCAGCAGGGCGTGCTCCAGCATGCGCAGCACGATGACGCAGGCCACCACACCGATGATCGTGGCCTCCACGAACCGTGCCTGGGAGGATGTCGAGCCGGAGAAGCGGGGGTGCGGGGGCGTCGGCCGCCCTGGGAGTCGGCCGCGTAGGGAGGGGCGGCTCGACCGGCGCGCGTCAGGCGCCAGCGCAAGACGCTCAGGCCCGTGATGCCTGCCAGGGACAGCCAGCCGATGCCCTCCGTCACCCACCCCCACCAGGCGGTGTGGCCGATCAGCGGCAGGGCGAAGGACGCCCCGCCCAGCACCTGTCCGTAGCCGCTGACCAGGGTGAGGAAGAGCAGGGGGAAAGAGACCATGACCAGCCAGTGGGCCGCCCTGATGAGGGGGCGTCCTCGGAAGGCACGGTGGTTGAGGGCAGCCGACAGCGACAGCCACATCCGTCGTCGTAGCGGTCGCAGGCGCTGGGACCCGACCGGGCGGCCCACTGCCATCCGGGCCGCAATAGTGAAGCAGGCGCGCGCGAAAACCGTGGTACCGACTACCGTGGCGAGGACGACGATGACGGCACACACGACCTGGACGGTGCTCATGCGTGGTGTCCTCCTCGGGTGGGCGGGTGCTGACGGCAGCGGGAGGCCGCGCGGTAGGGGTTCCTGCCCCTGCTGGGGTGGTTGCCGGGGCTGGTGCCGCGTCAGGCCGACGACGCTGGTGACAGCCTACTCGGCGGGCGGGGAGCGCCTCGCGTGGGGCGAGTGCTTGCGTGAGGAGCACCACTGGTGGGCGGGGCGGTCATGGTCGGCGACAGCGGCGTCGGCTCCCGATGACGGCCCGCCCCCTGGGAGTGCTGGGCACCCCTGTGACGGCCAGGCCCCTTGACCTGGAGGGCTTCTCCCTGTTGCCTGTGCCTGGAGAGCCGGTGAAGGCCTGCCCGCCCGGCTCTTTGGAGCTCAGCCAGCACTGCCACCGTGCCCGGCCACCGACCCAGAGACCAGAACCAGCGACCCACGACCCCAGGAGCAGCCGATGGCATCACGATCAGCACGCCGCAAGTCCACGCCCAGGGGCGGCGTGCGCCGCAGGCCCTCCTCCCGGGGCGCCGCGCCTACCGCGCAGTTGACGCGTGTCACCCCCAGGCGTCTGGAGCGCGCTGTGGCCTCCCTCCACCTCCCCTACTCCCTGACCCCCGACAAGGAGGTCAGGGTCATGGCGGACTCCGGGGTCGTCAGCCTGGTGGCAGAGGCGAGCATGCTGAAGGTGGGGGCGTGGTGGCTCCCGCAGGCCCCGCTGAGCCTGGAGGTGCCGCTGGTGGTCGTTGCCAACGGCTGGAATCTCCGCCGGGGTGTGCCGGTGGCGGGTGTGACCGAGGTGGGTACCGGCGGGGCGCTGCTCATGACCGCCAGCGCGGTGGTTCCCGTGGGTGCGGGTCTGAGCGACGCCCAGCTCCTCCACGTGGTGGAGGACGCCACCGAGGACTGTGTGGGCTTTCTCAGTCACCTGGAGGAGGTGTTTCCGCAGACGCGCTTCAACGCGATGGCTGCCTCCGTGGGCCTTCTTGACCAGGAGCGCGACGCCGTCAGGCTCTCCCCGGAGGAGTCTGCCCACCAGGCCCGCGAGCTGGTGGAGCGGGCCAGGGCGGCGGCCGACTCTGACCTGGACCGCGCGGGCACCCTGCTGGTCGGAGCCATGGAGCACGCCGGCCGTGCTGGCCTGACCGCCCGGGACATAGGGGCCGACGAGCTCCTCGTCCAGCTGCTGGAGCGCTCGGTGAGAGACCGCAAGCCGGAGGAGGGGCGCCAGGCCGCCGTCGGCCGGAGGCTGCTGGAGGGGCTGCGTTCCGGTGGTGCGTCCCACGGTGCGTCATCTGGCGGCGCGTCGCCTGACGGCGCCGAGGCAGACGGTGCCGCCCCTGGCCACGGACCAGGTGGGGGCGCCCACAGCGGTGCTGACGGTGCGCGCCCGGAGGACGACGACCAGGGGGCGGGGCCGCACTGGGCTGTGACCATCGCCCGTGTCAGCGCCGTCTTGTCCGCAGCGGGCCGCAAGGTCGCTCACGACGACGCCGGAGTCCGGGAGCCCGGTCCGCAGGGCGGCCAGGTCCAGGAGGCCCAGGAGCAGGGTTCCCAGGCCGACTCGGGGAGCAGCCTGGTGGTCGAGGTCGGCGAGCACCAGGTCCAGGTCAGCCTGGAGGGAGACGACCTGGTGGTGCGCAGCCGCTGGGACGCCTCCGTGACAGGGCCGGTGGGTGAGGCTCTCCTGGAGCGCGCGCTCATGGTTGCTGCCGGGTGGAACGGGGCTGGGCAGGTCCTGGGGGCTCGCGTCGTCGCACCACAGGACGGCGCCGCGCTGGCGGACGACACTGCTGGAGGCGGGCTGGTCGTGGAGGGCTACGTGCGCTGGTGCGTTGCCTCCGGGGCCAGCGACAGCCAGCTGTCCCACATGCTGGAGGCGGCCCTGGTCGAGGTGGACTACCTGGCCCGATTCTGCGACCAGCACGTCACGACCCCGGAGACGGAGCACGAGGCAGACAGGCAGGCGGCGGGGCAGGACTGAGAGCCGGGCTGAGGCAGCGGGCGGGCTCGCCCGCCCGGTCGTTGGCCGGTCGTTGATGGGCCGGTCGTTGGGAGGGACTGGTGTGGCAGGGATAGCCGCTGGTTCAGGCCATGAGGTCTCAGGCCGTGGATGTCCTAGGCCTCGAGCGCCCGCTGCCCCTTGAGCGGGTCAACTGTCTTGCCGCCGTACCACTTGGCTGCCTGGCGCAGGCTCAGCTCGCGCACCAGGGTGGCGGCTGCACCGGAGATGACGGCGAAGGCGACGACCTCCGCCAGCCGGTAGTCCAGCAGCCGGTCGTCCTCCTGCGGGGCGGGCTTGCCGGTGGCTGCCCGCCAGCCGACGGAGATCAGCCTGTCCACGACAAAGCCTGAGGCGAGGGTGGCGACCGCGGCGGTCGCCCGCCACGCGATGTCGGTGGAGCGGGTCGTCGTGCTCTTCCTGGCCATGGGGTCCTCCTTAGGCGGCTGGCGGTGGGTCGGCAGCGGGCCGGTCTTGTCGTGTCCGATCATGCCCCAACGCGGGCCGACCGCGCACCGTCACGCACCGACAGCCGGACCGTCCCGCGACACATGCTCGCCAAGCCGTACCCGCCGGTCCTACCGGGAGGCGGTCCCCGGACCGGGGGTGGGCAGCGGCGGCATCGGTACCCAGCGTCCGTCTGTCCCGAGGCGCCACGGCCACTGCCGTGGCGTGGGCACCACCCGGCCCTGACGCACCAGGAGGCCGCCGGTCATAATCGAGACGTCCTGGACGACGTCGAGCATCGGGTCGCACTCCTTCTCGAAGGGGACGAGGCACTGGGTGAGGACCGCAAGGTCCCAGGAGGCAGGCGGCTCCACCTGGAGCACCCGGGCCACCTCGCGCCGGTCCATGACCATGGTGGGGCGCGCCAGGCTGAGGGCGGGACGAGTGGGCAGGGCGTCGATGAAGAAGGCGAGGGTGGAGACGGTGGGGTGGGTGCGGCGGCCGTGGTGGCCGTGACTGCCCTAGGGGCCGCCGCCCGGGGTCCCTGTCTCTGAGCAGATGCTGGGTGACGTACCCAGGGCTGTGCCTGGTCTGCTGGGAGCACGGGGCCTCCTCTCGCGGCTAGCTCACGGTGGGCTTGGGTGACGGGTCTGGGTCAGGGCAGGCGGGCTCGCTGGGCGGGTCCAGGTGGTGCGCCCGCTCTGCTACCTGCGCTCTGCTACCTGGCGGCGGCCCGGCCGCCTGGCTCAGGTCGGGCCGCCGGACGGGGCCACTGTAACCACAGCGTGACAGCCCGCAAGCACGGGAGGGTGGAAAGTGACCTGTCTCGCTGCTTGCAGCCGTCTTCTGACCGAGTTTGACACGGTTTCTACAACTGAACTGAGCAGGGGAGATGCTGGAGGGGTGGGGAGAAGCCACGGCATTCTGCCGCCAGGGTGACCTGCGGTGCCCTCCCGGTGTGGAGAGTGGAGTAACTGGAGGCGACCGGAGTTGTGGGAATCCTCAGATTTCATTTTAGTCTCCCAGGTTCCCTTCCCTGGTGCCAGGTGGGTCGGTAGCGTGCGCCGGGCACAGGTTCCGTGAGCCGACTTGAGGAGACATCGTGAAGTTCGGCATGGGCGTGTCCACCCTGGGGACGCTGACGAGGCAGACCTCGACCTCCAACGAGGACCTTGGCGGCCTGGTCAAGGAGCTGGTCGCCTCCGCCGAGCCCCTGGAGGGGCGGTTCAACGGGGTGGCTCGGGCCTCCTTCGACCAGTTCAAGAGCCGTACCGACGAGGTGGCCGCCGAGCTCAACAGCGCCCTGAGCGGCATCCTGGAGGGTATCGCGGGGATGGACACGGCCTTTGTCCAGGGGGAGCAGGACATGGCGGAGTCCACCCGTGCGGCGGAGTCCTCCGTCAGTTTTGACGCAGCACGGTTCGGCGGCCGCTAGCCGCAGGAGGGCGCGTGCGGTGCGGACCTGTGGCGGTCCACCACCAGCGGGGCCCAGACCGGGAGCCACTGGAAGCGATCAGGGACTGACGGACAACCAGAAAGGGATATGTCATGGCAAACAACACGGAGCAGCGCTCCTACGACACCGGGGCCTCCCAGGAGGCGCAGTCCAACTTTGAGCGAGTGGCCTCCCGTCTGGAGGCTCTCATCGGGCAGCGCGACGCCGACGTCAAGGCCGCGATGGCCCAGTACCAGGCCGACGGGGTGTCGGAGGAGTACCGGGGCAAGGAGCAGCGGTGGAGCTCGGCGGCCGGTGAGGTGCGCGGGATCATCACCACGATCCGCACCTCCCTCCAGACCACGGACGACGGGGCGCAGGCTGCGATCCAGCGCGCCAAGCAGTCCGTGGACAACATGGGCTGAGGGTGCTGGGCCGTGAGCTCCTGGGACATCGACCCCACCACGGTCTCCTCCATCCTGAACTCGGAGAAGGACCTGGCGGAGAACGACCTCACCGACGCGCTCAACGACGTCTCCACCGAGGCGGACAGTGCGATGGACACCTGCCTGGCGGCGACCACCCTCAACCCCGGGGGTGAGGCGCAGCTGGTGGCCTCCGCGATTTACGACTGGTTCTCCATGCACCAGGAGGAGCTGACGGGACTGGGAACCACCGTCGTGAACGTGACAACCAACACGGCTGACGCGGTGCAGTCCTACCTGGACCACGATGAGGACTCCGCGCTGGAGTTCCAGCGCGCCGCCACGTAGCGAGGGCGGAAGGCGGCGCGCGTAGCCGCAGCAGTGCCTGCTGACCAGGCGCCTGACCATGGGATGGCTGACAGAGGAGACGGAGGGGCGTCGTGGCTGCGGCACCGTTTGACGAGACGAGGATCCCGTGTCTGGAGTTTGACGTGGAGTCGCTGGACACGGCTGCGAGCAACCTTGAGACGAGGGCGGGTGACCTGCGGGCGGCGGGGGAGTCGGTCAAGTCCACGTGGGCGGGGATGCAGGTGTGCTACAGGGCTCCTGAGCAGGAGGTCTTGTACGCGGCGATGGACCCGGTGGCTGAGGACTCCGACACCCTGGCCACGGGTATCGAGTCGGTGGCCTCGGCGCTGTCCACCTTCGCTGACACGGTGTCGTCGCTGAGGACCCGGGCTCGGGCGCTCAAGGAGGACGTGCTGGCGTTCAAGGAGGAGATCGCGGGGGACCCGGAGTGGGACCACGACCAGGACCTGGTCAGCAGGAACAACGGGTTCATTGAGCGGGCCTCGGTGATCCAGGCGGACATGTGGGAGGCCGAGCGCGAGTGCGCCAACTCGATCCGGGCGCTGGACGGGCTGGCTGCCTACCAGGTGGACTCCGGGGCTGGGGGTGAGCTGGCCTACGGGTACTCGGCGGAGGACATGAAGGGTGCTGAGGGGCTGCCGTGGGGTGAGCGGGTGGACCGCCAGGACGGCTGCCTGAGGTCGGCTGGGACGGCGGTCAAGCGTTTCGTGTGGGACGGCCTGGTGGTGGACGGGATCGGCGGGTCGCTTGAGGCCCAGGCCAGCCTGGTGGGTGTCGAGCTCGGCGGGGAGGAGGGGTTCTTCAGCTTCAGTGGTGACACCGCCAGGCAGACCTGGCAGGGTCTGGCGGGCCTGGTAGGGGCGACGTGGGACCAGGACGGGGGCCTCAGCTTCCAGAGGGGGACCGCGGCTGAGGCCTGGAAGGAGGTGGGCAAGGGTCTGGTGGCGTGGGACATGTGGGGGCAGGATCCCGCCCGTGCGGCGGGCAGCGTGGTGCCTGACCTCGCAGTGGTGGTGGCTTTCGGTGCTGCGGGTGCGGCTGCTCGTGGTGGCGGGACTGTCGTGCGCGGGGCTGGTGGTCTGGGCAGGGTGTCGCGGGCGGCGCGGGCTGCTGTGGTGGCCCAGCGGGTCGCGGACTTCATGGACCCGGTGGGCACCGCGCTCAGCAAGGGGGCGAGCAGGGTCGCGGGCCTGGTGGCGACCCAGTTCGACTTCAGCGGGCTGGGTGAGGTCATGGACCGTGTCCGTGGCCGGGGCGGGTCCCAGGCCCCGGAGGTGCCTGGCCCGCACTCGGTGGACGCGGGGCCTGGGCGCGCGGGTGACCTGCCGGAGGTGGGTGGCTCGCGTGGTCACGGCCCCCACGGCGGGGACGCCGGGGGCGGGACCGGTGGCCGGGGCCAGGAGCTGCCCGGCCAGGAGGTGCCTGTCGGCAAGGGGGCTCAGGAGCCGTCTGCCTCCCACGGTGGTGGCCGGAGCGGCCAGGCCGACGGCGGGGAGGCCCCCTCCACCGCAGCGGTGACGCGGACGGTGCTGGTGCTCCTGGGGCTGGCGCGCGGGGCCGCCACGCGGACGGCGCTGACGGTGATGCTGCTGAGGCGGGCGCCCCCTCTGGGCGCCACCGTGCTGACGGCGACGCGGGTGGTGCCCACGGATCTGACCCTGCTGGTCACCCTGCTGGTCGTGGTGACAGCGCCGACGCGCAGGCCCCGGCCCGCAACCGCGCCGACACCGAGGGTGCTGAGGCGGGCGCCCCGTCTGGGCGCCACCGTGGTGACGGTGACAGTGGTGGTGCTGAGGGCTCTGGCCGTGCTGGTCACGACCGTGGTGAGGGTGCTGAGGCGGGTGCCCCGGCCCGCAGTCGTGCTGACGGCGACGCGGGTGGTGCCCACGGATCTGACTCTGCTGGTCATCCTGCTGGTCGTGGTGACAGCGCCGACGCGCAGGCCCCGGCCCGCAGCCGTGGCGACGGTGACCCTGCTGAGCCTGGTGCGCGGGGTCGCCACGAGGCTGACGCTGACGGTGCCGCTGAGGCGGGCGCCCCGGCCCGCCACCGTGCTGACAGTGACGGTGGTGAGGCGGGTGCCCCGTCTGGGCGCCACAGGGCTGATGGTGACCCTGCTGAGGCGGGTGCCCCCTCTGGCCGCCACAGGGCTGATGGTGATGGTGCTGGGGCCTCTGGTCGTGCTGGTCACGGCCGTGGTGAGGGCGCCGATGGTGAGTCCTCGGCCCGCCACGCGGCTGACGGTGCTGACGGTGCCGGTGGTCGTGGTGACGGCTCTGGTGGCTCCGGCCATGGTGGTGGCGGGGACGGCCCGTCCGAGCGTGGCAGCAGTGGCGCGGACGGTGACGGTGATGGTGGCTCCTCGGGTGATCGGTCTGTGGCCCAGCGGCTTGAGGAGCGTCGGCAGGAGGCTGACCAGGACGCGTTCAACCAGGAGCACCGGCCCCGGGTGGAGAGCACGGTGGAGGTCGGCAAGGGCAGTGACCTGGCTCCCCGTCACGACGAGCCGTTCGGGCGGGGTGTGGAGCTGGAGCCCAGCACCTGCTACCAGGTGGAGGGGCGGGGCAGCTTCTACACTGATGGGTCTGGTGTGGTGGTGCACGTGGAGGCGCACTCGGCGGTGGAGCGTCGTGGGTGGTGGGACATCCGTAGTCCTATGAACCCGGACCTGAGGGACCCTCTTCCGAGTGCGACCTACACGGTGGACGGGAGGTTCCACTACACCACGGACGAGTGGGGGCGCACGGTGCGCATCCAGGTGGACGGGCTGGACGAGGTCTCGGAGACTTACGACTCCTCCCGGGCGCGTAGGCGTATCGGCAACTACGGTGGTGACGGCTTTGACGGGGGCATCTGATTGCTCACCGGTTTGGTGGGGGCCGGAGGACATCAACGTGGTGCCTATGCGCAGAACCCTCAACCAGGGGACTGAGGGGATGTACCCGTACAGTTACAAGAAGCTCGAGGACGACATCGCCGCCAGCCAGGGAGCCTACGAGAACATCGACATCCGGATCGAGTACGACGGGCCACCAGGGGTGGAGCCGGGGACCTCGCTGAGCGGGGTGCCCCAGGCAGGCCGGGTGCCTGTGAAGTTTGAGGTCTACGCGACTGATGTGAAGGGTAGGCCGGTTGAGATTGACCCGTTTGTCAACAAGTGAGTGCTGCTAGGAGGGGTGTATGTCGTTTGACTGGCGTGCTGCGAGTGCGGGTGAGCTGCTGTCTCGTGTTGAGGAGGGGACGGCTGAGTGGCTGCGGGCTGAGGGCGGTGATGGCGTCCAGGTCCGGGTCCTGGGGATAGGTTTTCGCCAGTCCATCAGGATCGTGATGACGCGTGGTGGTGAGGAGGTGAGTGTGTTCATGCCTGACGAGATCGTCTCCGTCATAAGCGACCTGCGTGAGAAGCAGGTGGTTGCTGGGTGGGGTGCGTGGACGTGGTGTCGGCTGTGGATGGTGGCGGGGGAGTGGGTGCTGCACCAGGAGTGTGACTGGATGCGCGAGCCGGTGCTCGAGGGGCCTGCTGGTGGGCGTCCCCTCCGGGTATCTGTGCCCTGGAGCTGGAGCTCTACCCCGGGATGCGGAGAACATCCCCGGGTGGATGGCGGAGGGTGTGGCGGCCAACGAGAGACGGAAGGCTGCCAACGCCCGTCGTCGTGAGGCCAGGCGCGCCAAGAAGGAGAAGGAGCGTGAGCGCCAGGCAGCCAAGGCCCAGGCCGCTGAGGCCGCTTCGCAGGAGGCTGCCCAGTCCGCCGTCCAGGATGCTGCCCGGGGTGTGCCCGGTGCCGGGCAGGCCGGGGAGCCGTCCGGGGGCGAGCCGGAGTAAAGGGGGATGCTGCTGTGCGTTCGCGTGACATGGGTCCGGAGGAGGCGTTCGCCAGGGCTGAGGAGCTGCTGGCGAAGTGGCTGCGTGAGGAGGGGGGCTCCTGTCTTGAGATCGAGACTATTGGCATCGGGCTCGTCCAGCACGGCACGATGTGGATGACTGTTGACGGGGAGACCAGGAGTGTCCAGCCGGAGTCCAGCGAGACGGGGTTTGCTGTGGACCACCTGCGTGAGAAGCAGGTGGTTGCTGGGTGGGGTGCGTGGACGTGGTGCCGGCTGTGGATGGTGGCGGGGGAGTGGGTGCTGCACCAGGAGTGTGACTGGATGCGCGAGCCGGTGTTCGAGCGGCCCTCGATTGGTGAGGATGAGTACTCGATTGAGCTGGACCTCTATCCCCGGGATGCGGAGAACATTCCTGTGTGGCTGGCAGAGCGGGTGGCGGCCAACGAGAGACGGAAGGCCGCTAACGCGCGTCGTCGCGAGGCCAGGAGAGCCCGGAAGGAGAGGGAGCGCCAGGCGGCCCAGGCCCAGGCCGCTGAGGCCACCGACCAGCAGGGCGGGTGGGAGACCACCTAGGCCATTAGTTTTTCTTCGCGCCAGGAAATAGACCGTGACAAGACAGAGAACAACCAGAAAGGACAGCCGTGACCCAGCACCCGGACCACCCCGCTGCGTCTGACTCCGCAGCGGCCAGCAGCCCGCAGCACCCGCCGCAGGAGGAGGCGGACATGGTTCTCCTGGAGGTGGAGCCCGGCGTGGCCGTGCTCGTGGCGCAGGCGGTGCCGCAAGGCTGGACGGTCGAGGTCTTCGGCCTGGGGAGCACTCTGCCCGCCAGATCGTCCAGGCCCTGGACGACGCCGTGGGCGGGGCAGGCCTGGTGGCCCCGGGGGCCTCCACCCAGGGGCTGGTCCGGCTCTCACCAGAGACGCTTGCCAGCCTCGCCGCCATGCCCGCCCGGGCACAGGGTGGCAGCCTAGGAGGCCTCGACCAGGCGCGCGCTCAGGCGAGCCCGCAGACGAGCGGGGACGCCCTCCGGGTCTGCTGGCTGCCTGCGGGCAGCGCGCAGGCAGCCGACCTGCTCCAGGGACTCGGCCGCGCCCAGCCGCTGCTGAGGCTCAGCGCCCACATGACCTTCATCGTGCAGGCTCTTGAGGAGGGCACGGGCCTGGTGCGCTCCGCGTTTGAGACCCGCTACGAGGACCACTGGCCCGCGATCAGCGACATGCGTGAGACCCTCCTGGGGATCATTGCCCGCTCCCGTGAGACCGGGGTCATCCCCAGGCTGTCCACCGTCGGCGCCATCGCCCCGGACAGAGTGGTCAACGACGAGCATGCCTTCTTTGCCCGCCGCGTCTACAAGCACCGGGAGCACCTGGACACTTACAGTGCCGCCCGCTGGGAGTACCTGAGGGGCAACATCGAGCAGATAGTTGCCGACTACCAGGGCTATCTCACGATGGAGACCATCGACAGCGGGAGGTGGATACTGAGCCCGGGCAGGTTCGCCACGATGACCAGCCGGCCTCCTGACATCGAGAAGACCATGACCTACCAGTCCGTCAACATGCCGGCCAGGTATCAGGAGAAGCTAGGCCACGTGGCCGAGGTCCTCACGATGATCGACGCCCAGCGCCACCTGTGCGCGGAGGTCACCGGTCGGTCCTGGCCCCCGCACGCCCCCGAGCAGCTGGGCGGCGCCACCTTTGATGAGACGGTTGCGGCGATGAGGCGCCACGTGGACCGCCTGCGCGGCAGGTCCGCGGAGGAGCCGCTGGCCGTGGCACCGGCGCTCCAGGTGGTCGGGCAGGAGGTGCCCGGCCAGGCCCTGGCAGCGCTGCGCTGGCTGCTGCCCGCCCCGGAGCCCCTCGTCGCCCTGGCCGAGGTGGACCGGGGAAGCCTGACCGGAGCGGCCCAGGGCCTGCGGCCTGGCCCCGACGGGGGACCGGCGGCGCAGGCGAGCACCTACCTGGGCGTCACCTCCACCCGACTCTTCCTCTCCTCGGTGCCTGCGCTGGTGGAGGAGGGCAGGATCGAGCTCAGCCTCCCTCTTGCCGACCTGCGCTACGTCCGGTTCAGGATGGTGGATCGCAGGGCCGTCATGGACATCACCATGAAGGAGGAGGACCTCAGCATCGGCTTCGCACAGTCGGCTGTCTCCTCCGGCTTCACCACCGGTCTCGCCCACCGGGTGGCGGACATCCTGATGACGGCGGCGAGCATCCCCGAGGAGGAGCAGCGCAGTGACCCGCTGTTCACCAGGGCAACCAGCCGTGAGCACCGGGAGTGACGCTCCCGGTCGTGGCGGCACCCGCGAGTGACCTGCCGTGAACGGCGGGAATGACGGGCCGGGCGGCAGGCCCGGCCCGGCTGATCGAGCTGATGAGGAACCCGAGGAAAGACCATCATGACTCAGAACCCTCAACATCCCCACGACCCTGAGGCGTCAGGACCCCAGGAGCCCGGGACCGCAGGTTACGGGGCGGCTTATGGCGACACTGCTGGGCAGCAGCCCGCCTACCCGGGCGGCTACGGCGCCGTAGCGCCGTCGGTACAGGGAGATAGCGGCGGCTTTGCACCACCGTCAGTGCAAGCGAGCGGCTACGGTGCCCCTCCTGCGGGGCTGCCTCCCGGCATGGGGCCGACGTCGACTCCCGGCGGTGGGGGCATGGGCTTCCAGCCCTCGTCCCTCCCGCTGTACCTCCGTGTCCAGGTGGGGCCAGCATGGCGGTGGGCGTGGTCGCGGGTGTCGAGTAATCCCGCTGTCTTTGGCGGTGGTCCGCTGTTCCTGGTGGTTTTCTACCTCCTGATGGCGGCTTGCGTCTTTCCGCTGAGCACGGTGGTGGAGAACGCGTCAGATACTGTGGCCTGGGTTCTCCTGGTGCCGCTTTTCGCGGTGCTGCTGGCATTCCTGCTGGGGATTATGACCGTCACGGTAGGCGCGTACCACGCGTGCCTGGTCGCGGCTCGCGGGGGAGCGTGCGCGGCTGCGGGACTTCCTGGTCTTCCCCAACCGCTGGCGTACCGTGGCCGTCTATCTTGTTGCCACTGTTCTTACTCTTGCCGGGTTACTGGTTATCATCGGTACGCCGATCGTGGCCTACTTCTGCCTCTTTGCGATCTTTGTCTCCCTGGACCAGGGGACGCCCGTGTTCCGGTCTATCTCGCGATCCTTCTCGATGATGCGTCACGGCGCGAGTGGCGACATGGTGCCCCTGTTCCTGGTGATTCTGGTTCAAAATATGGTCGGCGCCTTTACTACAATTGGTAGTATTTTCACTGTTCCCGTGGGGATTCTCATGGCCGCCTACGCCTACGTGCGCCTGAGCGCGTCCAGCCCCGGCCAGCCCGCGTACGGCCAGCCGGGCCACTGGCAGGAGGGCTCCTGATGACTGTCACTAGTGAGGTCGTGGACGGCGTTCCGGTCGTGCGTGCCAGGAGCCTGCAGGAGTGGCGCGACTGGCTGGAGGAGAACGGTCGGCGCACCTCGAGGGTCTGGCTCATCGTCTACAAGAAGGGCGCCTCCCAGGCCAGCGTGCGCTTCCGTGACGCCGTCGAGCACGCGCTGTGCTTCGGCTGGGTCGACAGCAAGGCCGTGAGGCGCGACCGCGACAGCTGCTACCTGAAGTTCCACCAGCGCAGCCCCAGGAGCAGCTGGGGGCGGGCCAGCCGGGAGCGTGCCGAGCGCCTGACCAGGGCTGGGTACATGCGCCCGGAGGGCCAGAAGGTCATCGACGAGGCGAAGGCCTCCGGGAGGTGGGACGAGCACGCCGACGCCCAGAACCTGGTCGTCCCCGAGGACCTGCGGGCCGCGCTGGAGGCGGACAAGCAGGCGCTGGCCCGCTTCTCGGCCTTCCCCCCGTCCTCACGACGACTCATCCTGCAGTGGATATCCAGCGCAAAGAAGCCGGAGACACGTCAGCGCCGGATCACCAGGACCGTCGAGCTGGCGGCACACAACATCCGCGCCAACCACCCCAGCCATAGGTCGTGAGGCGGTGTCATCCCAGCGTGCGTTGTGCCATCCTGGCTCACGTGGATCGGGCTGAGGCGAACGACGTCGTAGGGGCCTGGAGCTGTGTCAGCCAGGAGCGACAGAATTCGGCGGCGCTTGCATCGCGTGAGACAGGCTGTCACCGTTCTAGCGCGGCTCACATCGCCATAACGCATATACCCGTCGTCCTCCCTCCGCCTCCCCCGCGCCCTGGTGTCCGTCACGCCGGGGCGGGACCGCCGACCTCTGAGCTCACATGCCAGGACAGGCGGGACGTATCCGGGAGATATTTCTGCGTTACCCGCCGGTGCTGCCTCTGGCTTGTAGGCTTGGGGACACAGGTTCCCAAGCGCCGCGGCAGAGGCGGTTTGAGCCCGGTGCGCCCGGGCGGATAGGAGATCTCATGCCCGAGTGGTCCTTTGAAGCCCAGATGGAGGCTGTTGACAGCCTGCAGACCCACCTGGCCGAGTTTATGCGCTCCGCAGGCGTGAGCGAGGTGGTGGTCGAGGTCCAGTGCGTGGGCACGCGAGCCGCCGCCCGCACCCGCGCTCTGCGCCCAGGAGGCGACTGGGAGGAGAACGTGGTCCCTGGCCCGATCGTGGAGGAGTCAGTGCGCCTGCGCTCGCCCATGGCCCGCCCCGGAGGAGGCGCGTGGACATGGGCGTCGCTGACCATGAGCAGCCGTGACTACCAGCTGGCCTCCGACTTCGACTACGACCACCAGCCCCAGCTCACCCCCCCGTCACCGCGGACGACTGTGCCGAGGAGCTGCGTCTCTTCCCCCGTGACCCCCGGGCCACCCCCGACTGGCTGGCTCAGGGACGGCGTTGACAGTCTGGCCCAGGAGCGACGTTCTGACACAGGGGCCTGGTCCAGGGGCGACGCTGGCGGTCCCCGACCGTAGCGCATGATGGGGGTCACCCGGTTGCCGCCAGGTGACCCCCGAGGCTGGCGGCTCAGATGAACTATCTGCCGAGGGTCTCAGGCGGACTCGGGCGGCCGGGTAGTTCCCTCCGCTTTGTCCAGGCTGCGATCCCATCGTGTCGTGTCGACAATACACAGCCCAGATCCAGGGTGTAGAAGGCGTCGGTATCTCCTGGTACTCTCCCGGAAACGGGCTTAGGGATCACCAGCCCGCCGTGTCGATGATGGCGCTCTCGCCACGATATCCTCAAGGCAGGCCTGTGCAGCCTGTCGGAAACGACCTCGGCCCTAAGAGACGGCTGGAGGCTGCTCTCGGCATGTGCGAACAGCTCCTGGACCAGGTGCCGGTCAAGGGCTTCAAGATCGACCCTGGTGGAGGAGGGAACTGGGATGACGTCTCTATCAAGGAGCTCTGCGAGCGCGTCGGTTGCAGGTTGGTGATCTCCCGGGATGTATCTCAGGCAGCCAAGCGCCATATCAGAGACAATATGGGTGCGTTGAAGCTTGTCAAGGACCGCCGTAACAGGCTGGCGCACGGCTCGCTGTCCTTTGTCGAGTGCTGTGGGGAAACCGTGACAGTCGGTGAGCTCAAGGAGGTTGCCGACGCGGTCAGTGACTACCTGCGAGAAGCCGTCGGCTGCTTCGATAGCTTCATCGCGCGTGAGATCGTAGGCAAGAGGAGACGGGAAAGAAGACGGGAGGTGCGAGTTTCGTGAGAAAGGAGGTCGGCACCCTCTCGATCCGTGCTGTTGATCTGTTCTGTGGAGTCGGTGGACTCACCCACGGCCTCGCCCGGGCTGGCATAGACGTCGTAGCCGGGATCGATATTGATCCCGCATGCAGGTATCCCTATGAGGCTAACAATGAGGCGAGGTTCGTTGAAGGCGACGTGAATGACCTTGAGGCGTCAGAGGTAGAGCGGCTCGTCGGTGGAGCTGATGTCAGCCTGATTGCCGGGTGCGCGCCCTGCCAGCCGTTCTCGACATACAGCCGCTCTGGCCGCAGCAAGAGGCGCGGTAGCGACTGGCAGCTTGTTGAGACGTTTGGCAGGCTGGTGCGAGAGGTCCAGCCTGACCTCGTGACGATGGAGAATGTGCCGCAGCTGCTGGACCATCCGGTATTTAGCCGGTTCGTGGAGGACCTGAGTGGCTACTCGGTCGGGTGGTCCGTAGTCCAGGCCGCTCGTATTGGTGTCCCGCAGACAAGAAAGCGTCTTGTCCTGGTCGCCTCACGACTCGGCGACGTCGGCCTTCCCCTCTCGCAGGAGGGGAAGGAAGCAAGGACTGTGCGTCAGGCTATCGGGGGACTCCGCCCCATCAGGGCTGGCGAGTCGGACCCCGAGGACCGGCTGCACGTAGCCTCTCGGCTGAGCAGGGTGAACCTGGAGCGGATACGTCATTCGAAGCCGGGGGGGACGTGGCGTGACTGGCCCGAGGACCTCCGAGCCGCGTGTCACCGCAAGACCAGTGGTGCGACCTACCCGAGCGTGTACGGACGCATGTCCTGGGATGAGGCGAGTCCGACCATCACTACTCAGTGCTTCGGATACGGCAACGGGCGTTTCGGGCATCCCGAGCAGGATCGGGCCATCTCACTTCGCGAGGCCGCGATCTTGCAGACCTTCCCGCCGAAGTACAAGTTTGTGCGGCCCGATGAGCCTGTCCGGTTCAACGTCCTGGGCCGCCTCATAGGTAACGCTGTTCCCGTGCGCCTGGGAGAGGCGGTGGGGCAGACGCTGGTGGCGCATGCCGCACAGTTCACTCGTCCAAACCACGCCGTGGAGGCGCACTGAGGGCGGCTGCGTCAGCGAGGGGCTCGTATGGCGTCAGGCTGGGAGCGGAACCGTGGCACGCGGCTTAACGACCGGGCGGCACATCAAGGTCCGTTCGTAAGCACCAGGTGTCTCACGGCTCACAGCTAGTAGCCCGCGATGCCCTAGCCCAGGGGGTAGCCGAGATCGGCGCCGTCGGGCAGCGGGGTGATGCTGGCAAACCTGCGGGCGGCCTGCACCCCGGTAGTCAGGCTGCACTCCGGGCTGCCCGCCAGGGCCAGCAGTGCCTCCTCGGTCAGGTCGGCTCCCTGGCTAACAGCACGGCGCAGGGCGTGCCTGCGGCAGGTGTCGAAGGCCTCCTCGACGTCACGGGCCAGGGCGCGTGCCTCCTGCCTCGGTCTGTGGTGGATCCGAAAGTCGTGCGCCATGTCCATCAGCTTCTGCAGGACAGGCCCGGGAATGTCCGGGACGCGTGCGAGGACCTCACGGACACCTTCCACGGTCATCAGCGGGTCCGCGGCCAGCGGGTCATCGGCGGGAGGCTCCTCAGGGCCAAGGCCGGGGCCAGTGCCGGGGCCGCCGCCAAAGAAGAACTCGTTGACGACCTCGTCCGTCAGTGCCCGCAGGCGCGCCTCCCTCTCATCGGTGGGAGGCTTTCTAGGGCTGAGGTCCACCCCGAAGAAGTAGTCGGAGAAGGAGTCGTCAGCGTACTGCTGCAGGCACTCATCACCCGCTGCCAGCATCTCCAGTCCGCTCAGCTCGACACCAGCGTCGTCGGTGTCAGGTTCCCACCACTGCTGCCCGTCGTAGAGCGCGGCAACAGTCCACCACTGGACGTGCCGGGTCTGTCTGTCCTGTGGTCTCCAAGGCAGGAGCCGGGCAGCCCACTCCGGCAGGCCCCGGCGCGGGTCCTCCTCGCCGGAGTAGCCGAAGGACACGTCCCGGTCGAAGCCCGCCAGCAGTGCCCGGCCACCAGTGAGCTGGATCAACTGCGCCCAGGAGCCGCCGCCGTCACTGTAGTACCACCCGTGGGGCTGCGCTCCGGTGTAGTGCGGAGGGACCAGCACGGTGTCCCCAGGCTCCCCGGTGTCCCCGGCGCGGGGGCCGCCGACCCTGTTGAGGGAGGCGTTCATGAGGGCTGCGTCCACCGCGATATGGCGGGTCATGGTCTCGACGTCGGGCAGGTCGCGGGTTCTCAGGCCAGGGCTGCTGGAGGCGTCGGTGCTCACCCCTCCAACCGTAGCAAGACGTGCCGCTGTCGCGGACGCCACCCCTACCACCCGCTACCATGGTCCCTGCGACAGGGGGAGCGCCCTGTCACCGACTAGTGGAGCGCATGGGGTTGCTTCCTAGACGGGGTCATGTCATACTCTGTCTGCCGCTGCATTACGGTGCGGAGCGGAAGTAGACGCCGGGCGCCTGTGAGGTCATAGGGCCCGGCGTTCGCGCTACCTGGTGGGCTGTATCGTCTCCAGCCGGACGGAAGCAGCCAGCAGGTTCCAGTTTGTGGTTTTCCCTGTCCTCGCGTCGCCGTAAGCACCAAGAACCTGGTCAGGTACCCACAGATGCGGTTCTTCATCACCGTAGGCGTGCTGCAGGCTGAAGCGTGTGGAGATCATCCCGCTTTGACGAGCGATAGCGACAGTGGCTTGATCCTTGTCGTCCTGCTTCCGTTGCCTGTGCTCAAGCACCAACCTCCCGACATCGTAGTCACAGGCAAGAATTGTCACTAGCGTCATGAGCGCCTGCTGGCGTGCCTGCTCTTCGTGAGCACCATGCACCAAGGGAGAGGCGAGGACAATCAGATGGCGGGCAGAGGAGGAGCCGATGACGCGACACGCCTCTTTCCTGACGTGGGGCACGGAGTCCCGCCAGTGGAGCTTGGGTCCTCGCGCGAGTTTCTTCAGGGGGCTGATCGGGTCCGGGAGGGCGTCGTCATGAAGATAGGCGCCGAGCAAGTACATCGACTCGGGTACACCTGTGCGACGGATGCTCTCATCGCCGTAAGCCGTCACCGTCACGGATGAACAATAGCCGAACGGGCGGTGTTCTTCAGCGTCTGCGTCTCCAAGCCAGAACAGCCTGCCTACACCCACCACACGGCCCCGCCACCACCCGCTACCATGGACCCTGCGACAGGGGAGCGCCCCGCCGCCAGGCAGCCCGGGTCCGGCCAGCGTGCCAACCACCACGGCCAGCCCGGCCCCGTCAGCGGCAGCGGCGCTGAGAGTGCGGGCACCCGCAGACCCTCGAACCTGCTCCGGCTAGCACCGGCGAAGGAAGTCGAGACATCTCCCTGGGCAGTGCGCGCAGCACCGTGGCCAGCGTGCCGCCTGCCCAGGCCCTCCGGACCACCATCCTGGAGGCACAGCCATGACAACCATGACAACAACACAGACACCCCAGAGCAGCCGACTCCGGCCGTGCGCTCACACCCAGCCGTGCAGCCGTTCCCAGGTGCGCACTGGCCCCCGGCTGCTGGTTCCGCAGCCACTGACCCGGCTGGGGCCGGGACGCTCCCGTTACCGCCTCAGCCCCGCCCCCACCTGCGCCGCCCGCCTCAGCCCCACCCCTTCCCGCCGCAGCCTTCTCACCGCCGGGGGCGCCGGGGCGCTGGCGGCCACGCTGTCGGCCGCCCTGGCCGCCTGCTCAGGCGGGGACCCCGGCGGCGCAGCCTCCGGCAGCACCGTCACCGTGGTCACCCACGACTCCTTCAGCCTCTCCGAGGACCTCCTCGCCGCCTTCGAGGCCGACACCGGCTACACGCTGACCACCCTGCCCTCCGGTGACACCGGCGAGCTGGTCAACCGGCTTGTTCTCACCAAGGACGCCCCCCTGGGCGACGCCGTCTACGGCATCGACAACACCTACGCCTCCCGCGCCCTGGCCGAGGGCGTCATCGACACCACCGCCGTCCCCGCCCTGCCCCGGGGGCCGACGGCTACGTCGTCGAGGACACCCCTGCCCTGGCCCCCGTCGACGTCGGCGACGTCTGCCTCAACATCGACACCGCCTACTTCGCCGACCGCGACCTCGCTGCACCGAGCACCTTTGAGGACCTCGCCGACAGCGACTACGCCCCCCTCCTGGTGGCCATCGACCCCTCCACCTCCTCCACCGGCCTGGCCTGGATGCTGGCCACCGTCGGCCACTTCGGCACCGGTGCCGGCTCCGGCTTCGCCAGCTACTGGAAGACGCTGGTCGAGGGCGGGACCCGCATCGACGCCGGGTGGTCCGACGCCTACTACACCGACTTCACCGCAGGCGGCGGCCAGGGCTCCTACCCGGTCGTGGTGTCCTACTCCTCCTCGCCCGCCTACACCCTCACCGACGACGGCTCGGCCACCACCACCGCGGCCCTGCCTGCCACCGCCTTCCGCCAGGTGGAGTACGCCGGGGTGCTCACCGGGGCCGCCAACCCGGAAGGAGGCCGGGCCTTCGTGGAGTGGATGCTCTCCCGGGCGGTCCAGGAGGACATCCCCGGCCAGATGTACATGTACCCCGTGGATGCCGAGGCCTCCCTGCCCCCCGAGCTGGAGTCCTTCGGGCCGCTGGCTCCCGACCCCGTCACTGTCAGCCCCCAGGACATCACCGCCCACCGGGAGGAGTGGCTGAGCGCCTGGAGCGGGGCTGTCGGCGCGTGAGCCCGGCAGCAGGCGGGGTGCCCGAGCGCCCGGGGAACAGCGAGCCCGGCAGCCTTGCCCCGGTCACGCGACGGGGCGGGCACGGGTGCACCGGTGGGCACGGGCGTACCGGTGAGCCCGGGCACCCCAGGTCCGGCGGTCACGTCGGCCGGGCAGGAGCGCCCCTGTCCCGGGCCGGCCCGCCCGGCCCGAGGCCCAGCTGGGCGGAGCGCCTGGGCTGGACCCTGGCGCTCGCCCTGCCTCTGGGCCTGCTCGCCCTCCTGTTCGCCTGGCCGGTGGCCACCCTGGTGGCGCGCGGCCTGGCCCCGAGGGCGTGCCTGACCCCGGTGGTGTCGCCGAGGTCCTTACCCGGGAGCGCACCTGGCGGGTCCTGCGACAGACCCTGGTCCAGGCCGCCCTGGCCACCACCGCCTGCGTGGTCCTGGGCGTGCCCGGGGCGCTGGTCCTCTACCGACGCCGCTTCCCCGGGCGGGGCCTGCTGCGCGCCGTGGTCACCGTCCCCTTCGTGCTGCCCACCGTCGTGGTGGGCACCGCCTTCCACGCGCTGGTCACCACCGGCGGCCCCCTGGAGGCGCTGGGCCTGGACGGGACGACGACGGCGGTGGTCGCCGCCCTGGCCTTCTTCAACTACGGCCTGGTGGTACGCACTGTGGGCACCATGTGGTCCCGGCTGGACCCCCGCGCCGTGGAGGCCGCCCGGGCGCTGGGGGCCTCACCGGCCCGTGCCCTGGCTACCGTCACCCTGCCCGCCCTGGCTCCTGCCGTGGCCTCCTCCGCCTCGCTGACCTTCCTGTTCAGCGCCACTGCCTACGGGGTGGTCCTGGTGCTGGGCGGCCCGAGCACGGGCACCGTCGAGACCGAGATCTATGTGCTCACCACCCAGTACCTCGACCTGCGGGCGGCGGCCGTCCTGTCCATGCTCCAGCTCGGTGTCGTCGCTGCGGCCCTGTGGGTGGCCGAGCGTGCCCGACGGGCCACCCAGGTGCGCCTGCGCACGCGTACCGAGGTGAGGCCCACCCGCCTGAGCCCTGCCGACCTGCCCGCCCTCCTGGTCACCGCTGCCACCGTCGCCGGGTTGCTGGTGGCCCCCATGGCGGTCCTGGTGACGCGCTCCCTACAGCGCGACGGCGCCTGGACCCTGGCCAACTATGCCGACCTGGCCACCACCGGGGGGCGCAACGCGTTGGTGGTCACCGTGTGGCAGGCGGCCGCAGCCTCCGTGCGGGTGGCCGTGGTCGCCGCCATCATCGCCCTGGTGGTGGGGGTGGCTGTCAGCCTGCTCCTGTCCCGACGGCCCCGGGGGCGCTGGCTCGCCCGGGCGCTGGTCGTCCTGGACGCCGTCTTCATGCTGCCTCTGGGGGTCTCCGCGGTCACCGTGGGCTTCGGCTTCCTCATCACCCTGAGCCGCCCGCCCTGTCCCTGACTCGCTCCTGGTGGGTGCTGCCCTGGCCCAGGCGGTGGTGGCCGTCCCCCTGGTGGTGCGCACTCTCCTGCCGTCCCTGCGCGCTGTCGACCCCCGCCAGCGCCAGGCCGCCGCCGCCCTGGGAGCCGGGCCGGGCCGAGTGCTGCTGAGCGTGGACGGCCCCAGGCGCTGCGCTCGGGCGGGCTGGCCGCAGGTCTGGCCCTGGCGACCTCCCTGGGCGAGTTCGGGGCGACGTCGTTCCTGGCCCGCCCCCAGGAGCCCACCTTGCCGGTGGTGGTCTACCGCCTCATCTCCAGCCCGGGGGCGCAGAACCAGGGGATGGCCCTGGCCGCCGGGGTCGTGCTCGCCGTGGGGCGGGACTGGTCATGCTGGGATGCGAGGCGCTGGCGCGCGTGGCTGAGCTGAGAGGACAGGAGCGATGACCATGACCAGGACGATCATGACCAGGAGGATCATGACCAGCATGAGTCCCGGGACCAGCAGCAACGGTACGGCCGGTACGACTAGCGGTGCGCCCGGGACCAGTGGCGCCGCCACAGGTGAGGCCGCCGGTACAGCCAGCACGGCCGGCCCGGGCGCCAGGGGCCTGTCCGTACGCGGCCTCGCCGTGACCTATGGGGGGCGCACTGCTACCGGTGCCGTCAGCGGCCTCGACCTTGACGTGGCCCCCGGGGAGGTCGTCGCGCTCCTGGGTCCCTCCGGCTGTGGCAAGTCCTCGCTGCTGCGCGCCGTGGCAGGCCTGGAGGACCTGGCCGCCGGGGAGGTCCGCTGGGACGGTGAGGACGTGGTGGGCCTGCCTGTCCACCGGCGCGGGTTCGGGCTGATGTTCCAGGACGGGCAGCTCTTTGAGCACCGCGACGTGGCCGGGAACGTCGCCTACGGGCTGAGGCGGCTCCCGCGGGGCCAACGTGCCCAGAGGGTGGAGGAGATGCTGGCGCTCGTGGGGCTGTCCGGCCTGGGGCGGCGCCGGGTGGCGACGCTGTCGGGCGGCCAGGCCCAGCGTGTGGCCCTGGCCCGCTCACTGGCCCCCTCCCCACGGCTCCTCCTGCTGGACGAGCCCCTGTCCTCCCTGGACCGTGCCCTGCGTGACCAGCTGGCCGCAGACCTGCGCTCCATCCTGCGTGCCCAGGGAACCACCGCCCTCTATGTCACCCACGACCAGGACGAGGCGATGACTGTGGCTGACCGTGTCGGTGTCATGGGTTCGGGCCGCCTCCTGCGGCTGGACACCCCCGAGAGGCTGTGGGCGCACCCGGGCAGCGACGAGGTCGCCAGGTTCCTCGGCTTCGGGCCGTTCCTGGCCGCGGGGGCGGGGGGCGGGTCCTGCCTCGCCCTGGCGCCCGGGGCGCTGCGGGCACAGGAGTCCGGGGAGACTCTGAGGGTCTCACCAGGCACAGGCTCCGGGCAGGTCGGTGCCGGGGAGTCGGCAGCCACCGGGAAGGCAGGGGAGCAGACGGGAGCACCGGGTCTGAGGACGCAGCCGCCGGTCAGGCTGGTCGGCGCCACCCTGGGCTCGAGGGTGCGCCGGGGCAGGTGGGAGGTGGAGGTCCTCCTCGGGCCCGGCCAGGTGGTCACTCTGGGTGCCGACCGGTTCGTGACCACGGGGCGCGAGCGGGTTGCCGTCGTGGCCAGGGCTGCCAGTCAGCCAGGTGAGCCGGTGATCGCGCTGCTCGACCTGACAAGGACCGCGCTCCTGCCTCGGTACGCAGGGGGCGGGGAGCCGGCCTCATGACGGTGGGCCTGGCGGTGGACGCCGCGATCCTGTGCGAGGGGCGGGGACGTGGGCGGCTGCCGGACTGTGACGGGCAGGCGGGTCAGTGAGAGGTAAGTGAGAGGTAGCAGCATCCCGTAGCCTTGTGCCGGTGGGTGCTGCCGGGACACGGCGGCCCCGCCTCTGGCCACCTGTCCACCACCGCCCGTCTCTCTTCTGCCTTTCCGTTCTGTCTTCTCCGTCTTTCTCGTCTTTTGCCTGTCGTCACCTTCCCAGCGCAAGGAGGCAGTTGTGCCCACCTATGCCCACTACCGCAGCCAGCTGGAGGCGCTGACTGAGCGCCTGCGGGTCTACCTGGACCGCCTGGAGGCGCGCGCTCGCGAGTACACCGCCCAGGCCGCCTCCGTGACCGCCGGGCTCCAGGTGAGCGACCCCGGGGCCGCACAGGAGCACCGTGCAGAGGTCCGTCGCACCGTCATGTACCTCCACACCAAGGCGCAGCGCACCTTCGACCAGCATCTTGCTCCCTTTGGCAGGATCGACGACGACCACCTCACCCCGCAGGAGCGCGCTGCCCTGGAGAACCTCCTGGAGACGGCCAGGGCTATGGTGGGCGACTTTCGGACCCGGCTGGAGCGTGTCGTGGACGGGGCGCCCACCCGGTCCCGGCCAGGCCTGGAGGACCAGGCTACCGACCAGATCCCGGCGTACCAGCCCCCTGAACAGCCCCGGCAGGACCTTGCTCAGCAGGACCTGCCCCACCGCGACGTGCCCCAGTCCGGGTCGGGGTGGGACAGGGCGGTCGAGGACTGGAGGCTGGCCCAGGCCTCCTTCACCTGTCAGCGGTGCGGCACCCGCGTGCCTCTTCCCGAGCTCTACCACGTGGCGGTCTACCTCACCTGCCCGGGTTGCGGCTCCCGGGTCGTCTTCCAGCCCTCCCCCGCCATGCAGGCGGCACCGGAGTGGGCGGAGGAGCTGGCGCAGGAGCAGGCTGCCCCGCAGAGACGCCGCTATGAGGAGCAGACCGCCCAGGAGTCGGCCCCGGGGATGAGGCTGGTCCACGACGTGTACTACCGGCTGGCCTGGTTCCACGCGCTCTCCAGCATGCTGCCCTTCTACGCCAGGACCAGGAGGCAGGCTTTCCTGGGCGAGCTGGGCTCCTGCTACCAGCCGCAGAGCAGCCCGCAGAGTTCCCGCTACGCCGAGATGGAGTACGTCAACATCATCGGCTCCTTCGGGGACTACGCAGCCGTGCTCCGCCAGCAGGGGCTCGCCGCTCACCTGGAGCTGCTGCTCGCTGTGGTGCGCTCGGTCATGCGCCCCGGGGACGCCCTGGCTCACAGCGTGCTGGAGGGCACCTACACCGAGGCCGCCTACCAGCAGCGTGCCGACGCGGCCCTGCGGCTGCCCGACGCCCTGCCGCGTTGACCGGCGTGACCGGAGGCTGACCCGCCCCTGTCCTGGACCTGCCCGACGACCCCTCCGAGAGGACTCCACCATGTCCGGATACAGCGCCGAGAGCTACTACCGCCTGGACCTGCCCCACGGCTTCAGCCGTCCCATGAACGTGGGGATACCGGGGGAGGAGATGGTCCACCTGCACTATCCGCAGGTGCCCGCGAACCTGCCCCCGGGCGCTGCCGAGTACGCTCAGGCCTGGTGGCAGACCTGGAGCCCCCTGCTCGACGGGCACATCGACGTCGCCCGTGCCGCTGAGGCGGGCAACATCCCCCAGGCCGAGCAGCTGCTCTACAACTGGGAGCAGTCCGTCCTGCGGGCCAGTGCCGACGCGCACCAGATGGGTGACTTCCAGGGAGGGCGCACCCTGGTGATCGGCTCCGACGAGATCGAGGGACGCTTTGCCGACGTCGTCGACGCGCTGCGGGAGTTCATGCGGGTCCGTGCTGCTGGTGGGGACGACTCGGAGGCTGTCGGTACCGCCCACCTGGCTATCGGTGACCTCCACATCGACCTCAACCGCTTCGTGGCGCTCTTCCTGGCCAGCCCTACCGTCACGGTGACCGCCCAGGTCGAGGAGGCGGATCCGGCCGACCTGGCCGCAGAGGCGGAGCCGGTCGGCCAGCTCGACGCGTCCAGGCGCGTGCCCAGCGACGTACCGGACGCTTTCAATGACACGCCCTGGGACACGCCCTGGGACACGCCCCGGGGCACGCCCCGGGACATTGCCGCTGACATCGAGTTCTGAGACGCCTGGCCCGTCCCGGAGCGGACGGGCCGCCCGCGTTGTGATGAGGCTTCCAGCAAGCTGGCGGACACTGGGCGACGGACCTGGCCGGACCCGGCTAGGCTCGGCAGCCGAGGCCGCCTGGCCAGGCGGGCGGTCCGTGACGCCCTGGCACCGCCGTTCCAGGGCGGACCTGCACGGCACGGGAGACGCGACGCGGGGACCAGACAGGAAGGAGCTCTCTGAGCCGATGGCAGCATTCCAGGTTGACCTGCGCGGGATGGTGGACCTCCTCTCGCGCAACCTCTACTCGGGCCCCCGTGTCTATGTCCGCGAGCTGCTCCAGAACACGGTGGACGCCATCGCGGCCCGGCGCGCCCTGGACCCGGGCTGCCCCGCCGAGGTCACCCTCACTGTCGCCGACGGAGGCCTGACCTGCCACGACACCGGTGTCGGGCTGACGCTGGAGGAGGCCGGAGAACTCCTGTCAACCATCGGTACCTCCTCCAAGCGTGACGAGCTGGGGCTGGCGCGTGGCGACTACCTGGGCCAGTTCGGTATCGGCATGCTGTCGTGCTTTATGGTCTCCAGCGAGATCCTGGTGCGCTCCCGGTCCGCCCGTGCCCCGGACAGCCCCACTGTGACCTGGACGGGCAGCACCGACGGGACCTACGAGGTGCGCGCCCTGGACCCTGGCGACCCCACCAGCCTGGACCATCCGGGCACCAGCGTCACGCTGACCGGCCTGCCCGGCGAGCCGTGGCTGGAGTCGGCCACGGTGCGTGCCCTGGTGGACGAGTTCGGCTCCCTGCTCCCGGTCGAGGTCCAGGTACGCAGTGGTGGGGGGACCCTCACCCGCCACGCCCGCCAGGCCGCCCCGTGGGAACTGACCCGCCAGGAGCAGGAGGACTGGTGCCGTGAGCACCTGGGGGTCGACCCCTTCGACGTCATCGATCTGAAGGTGCCTGCCGCCGGGCTGCGTGGGATCGCGGTAGTGGTGACTGCGGCCCACCCCACGGCCGGCGCCCACCACACCGCCTATGTCAGGCGCATGCTCGTCTCGCGCCACGCGGAGGGGCTGGCCCCGGAGTGGGCCTACTTCGTGCGGGTGGTGGCCGATGCCTCCCACCTGCGCCTGACCGCCTCGCGCGAGCAGCTCGTGGACGACGACCTGCGCTGCCACACCCAAGAGGCAGTCGGCCAGGCGGTGCGCGCCTGGCTGGAGCGCCTGGCGCGTACCGACCCCGGGGGCTTCGCCGAGTTCATGGCCGCCCACGCCGTGGGGCTGCGCAGCGTCGCCGTCAGCGACGGCGCCATGCTGGAGCTGGTGGTGTCCTACGCGCCGATGGAGACGACCCTGGGGCCGAGGACTCTCTCCCAGCTGGCCTCCAGCGGGCAGAGAGTCCGGTTTACCCGGACCGTGGACCAGTACCGGGCGCTGGCGGACGTAGCCGCTGCCCAGGGCATCGTCCTGGTCAACGCGGGCTACGCCTATGAGGAGGAGGTCGTCTCCGCCTTCCTGGCCCGCGCCGACCTCCTGGGTGCCAGGGCGGACATCGCGCTGGTGGACCCCGGCGAGCTGCTGGAGGCCTTCACCCCCTGCTCCCCGGCGGAGGAGGCGCAGGCCCTCGACGTCCTCGTGCTCGCTTCCCAGGCAATCGACCCCCAGGACTGCGAGGTGGTCATGCGCCGCTTCGAGCCGACCAGCCTGCCGGCCCTCTACCTGCCCGACCCTGACCTGGCCGGCCTTGTGGCCGTGCGCGTCTCCCACCCGGCGGCCTCCGGCGTGTGGTCGCAGGTCCTGGGTGTGGCTGACCCGCTCGCAGGCACCCGCGTGCCCCGCCTCGTCCTCAACCGGGCCAACCCGCTGATCGTCCGGCTGGTGACAGCAGGGGCGGATGACGCCGTCGTCGTGCAGATGCTGCGCGGCCTCTATATCCAGTGCCTCCTCCAGGGCAGGCAGACCCTGGGACCCAGGGAGCGCTCGTGGGCCGCCGAGACGCTCGGTGCCCTGCTGGACGCAGCCCTGCCGGGGCCGCAGCCATGACGCCGCGACGCCGCCGCTCCTGACGCCGCCTCCTGCGCTCCTGACCGGAAGGAACCACCCATGACCACACGTGAAGACATCCGTGAGCGCCTCGCCTACGCCGACGCCCTGAGACGCGACCCCCGGGCCTCCGCGCTGGTCGCCGAGGCCGTCACCTGGGCAGACGCCCTGGGCGAGGAGGATCTTCAGGTCGTGGCGCGCCTGGCTCTGACCGACGGCTACCTGCACGGCAACGAGGAGTGGAAGGCGCTGGAACCCTTTGTGCGCAACCTCGCGCGCTACCAGGAGCGCCCGGACCTGTTCGACGCCGACCAGGCCCGCAGGCTGCGTCGGCACTTCACGCGGGTGGTTGCCGTGGCCGCCGCCAACCCGAAGGTGGCCAAGGGGCAGGTGCGCCAGCTGGAGGCCAGCCTGGAGGAGCTCTACCGCAGCGAGGGCGCCTCCATGCACGTGGTCCACGGTGTGCGGGCCACGGTGGCCGGATTGCTGGGACTGGAGGAGGAGGCCGCTGAGGAGCTAGCCGCGTGGAGGGCCACGCCCCGTGACGACAGCTCTGACTGCGAGGGCTGCGACCCCGCGCGCCAGGTGGCCTTCGCCTACCGGACGGAGAGGTGGGAGCTGGCGGTCGCCACAGCGGTGCCTGTGCTGCGCGGGGAGGTCGGCTGCGGTCTCCAGGCCCGCACGGTGCAGTCACGAGTGCTCCTGCCCCTGCTGGCCTCCGGGCGCCCCGGGGCGGCCTGGAACACCCACCTACGCTCCTACCGAGGGCTGCGGCGGGATCCGGGTGCCCTGCTGGCCGTGGGACATCATCTGGAGTACCTGGCGCTGGCAGGCAGGTGGGAGCGGGGTATGGAGGTCCTGCGTCGGCACGTGGGCTGGCTGGACCAGGCGGAGTCGGCCCACGTGCTGCTGGCCGCCCTGTGCGGGATGAGCCTGGTGCTCAGGGAGGTCGAGCGCGCCGGGGCCGGGGAGGAGGCACTGGGTGTGGTCGTGCCCGCTGAGGCCCTGTGGTGCCCCCACCCGGCCATGGGGACGGGCACCCCCGTGTCCCAGGCCTACGCCGGGCTGTCCGCCTGGGCCCGTCGGCTGGCGGCAGCCTACGATCGTCGCAACGGCAACACGACAGTCTCCGACCACCTGGAGCGCAGCCTCATCCGTGCCCCTCTCACCGAGGGTGCCGCTGACGGTCATGCTGACCGTCACGCTTATGGGGGCGGCGCTGACAGCGGCACTGTGGGCGGGGCTGACGGCCGTACAGCGGGGAGGCTGGGGAGTCCGGGGAGCCTCGGCCTGCTGCGGGTGCCCGAGCCCCTGCCTGAGCCCGCACCCACCGACCTGTCGCCCGTCGAGGCCGGCGACGACGCTGATGTCGCCTCCGCCCTAGGGATCATCCCTCCCGGCTCGGGACAGGAGGCGGCGCTCGGCACCCCGGCGCCCGGCACTACGGATGTGGCCGCCTCCCGTGGGCCGCAGCCCGTGCAGGCCCGGGGGGACGAGCCCGGGGAGGAGTCGGCAGAGCAGGGTCAGCCCCTCCCGCCGACGGACCTGGCTCCTCCGGAGCCGGTGCGCGACGGCCAGGACGCCGTGCGCCGCTATGCCGAGCTGCGCAGGGTCGTGGGCTCCTCCTCCCTGGACCACTGGTTCGTGGTGGACCAGGTCGCCACCCGCGACCTCCTGCCCCCCGACCTGGTCGTGGAGGGGCTGGAGGCGCAGACAGGGCTGCTGCGGGCGGCAGCCCTGACCTGCCGTGGGGACATGGACGAGGCCGTCACGCAGCGCCTGCGGGTGCGCTCCCGGCTCCAGGCGGACTACGGGCCGCTGGGGGCCTGCTACATCGACCTGCTGAACCTGGACAACGAGATCACCGCTGACAGCATCGCCGATCGGGACCAGGCCGGTGAGCGTGAACAGCGCCTGGAGCGGGCCACGCGGCTGACCAGCCGGATCGCGGCGACGGTCGAGAGGCTCACCGGTGGTGGTTCGCGCACCAGTGGCAGACACGCTGCCCCAGGCGGTCCCTCTCCCGTCGGTGCCGTGGAGGAGCACGGGCACACAGGGCCGGGAAGCCCAGGCAGGGGCAGTGCGGGCGACCTCCTGGTGCTGGCTGCCGACGCCCTCATGGCGGGCGCCTCGGTCCTGACGGACCTGGAGGCCCGGGAGGAGGCGCTGCACGCCTTGGAGGCGGCTGCCGTCGCGGCCGCAGCGCTACCTGCTGACCGCCACGCCGAGAGGATCGAGGACATCCTGGACATGGCCCGTGCGGAGGTGCTGGCCGAGTGCGGCGACGCCGACACCGGAGGACGGCTGGCGGAGGAGGTCCTGCGCCGTCATGAGCGGGTCTCCCCGGTGCTGGCTGTTCGGGGACGGCGCACCCTGGGGGTCGCCGCGATGCGGACGGGGCGGCTCCCCGAGGCGGTCACGCACTTCCGTGAGCAGACCAGCGTCATGATGTCTGCCGGGATCGCCATGTACACGGTGACCTCCCTGCTGTCGCTGGGGACGGCGCTAGGTGCCTGTGAGCGCTACCTGGAGAGCGCCGAGGTCCTGGAGACGGCCTTGTCCCTGGCTGACAGGGCCGGTGCAGGCAGCCTGGTGGCCTATCTGCACCGGGAGCTGGCCCAGACGACTACGGCGCTGGGCGAGTACCACGACGTGGTGGACCACTCTCTGGCAGCCGCACAGGTCCTAGAGGCTCAGGGGCGGCAGGCAGCGGCTGGCGAGCACCTCGCCTGCGCGGCCGCGGCCGCCGCGAGCACCGGTGACAGCACCTGGGCGGCAGCCCTGTTCCAGCGGGCCGCCGCCACCAAGGACTCCAGCACAGACTCGGAGCGGGCAGAGCGGGGCAGGCTCCTGCGTCGGGCGGCGCGGGCGCTGGTGGACGACAGCCCCCTGTCCACGGCCCGCTCCCGCCTGGAGGAGGCCCTCGCCCTCATGCAGGAGGCCAGGGGGCTTGTTGAGGACGTGCCTGACACCGTCGGATACCCCGCCGCCTGGGAGCTGGGCGACTGGCACGACGACATGGCGTGGATCCTGTGGCGCACCGGTGAGAGCGGCCCTGCCCTGGAGCACTGCGAGAAGGCCTTCTCCGGCTACATGGTCTCCCACGACCGTGAGTCGGCCGCCCGGCCGCTGTGCCTTCTCGCCCGCCTGCACGCCCAGCGTGGCGAGAAGGGGGAGGCCCTGGCTGCGTGCGCGCGGGTGCGTGATCTCCTGGCTCACCCCCGCTGGGACGGTCACGACGCCCTGGGGCTCGTGGACAGTATCGAGGCCAGTCTGGGCTGAGCCTGTCGGTTCGCCACCTGAGAATATGGGGCCTGCCGGGGCTGGTCGGGGGATGATTGACTCCTGAGCACGACCGAGCCCCATCTTGACCCAGGAGGCGCACATGGGCCTGGCAGTATCCCACCGATTTACTGACGACGACCTTCCTGTGGAAGCAGGTCGTTACCGCCTGGTCGCCTCAGGGAGCTGCCCGTGGTGCCGCCGGGTGCTCATCGCCCGTCGCCTGCTGGGGCTGACAGAGGCGATCCCGGTGTCGTGGACCTACGGCAGAGGTGAGGACGGCTACTGGGAGCTGACCGGCCCGGACGGCGCCCCCGGGGAGGACCCTGTCCTGGGCGCTCGGTCGCTGGCGGAGGTCTATGCCACCACCCCCGGCTACGAGCCGCCTCCCACGGTCCCCGCCCTGGTGGACACCACGACCGGGCAGGTCGTCAGCGACGACTCCGGCTCCCTCCTGTTCGACCTGGCCACAGCCTGGTGGGACCTGCACCGCGACGGCGCCCCCGACCTCTACCCCCTGGGGCGGCGCAACTCCACCGACGCCTGGGACCGGTGGGTCGGTGAGCACGTCAACCGAGGGCACGCCGTGGCCACCCACTCCCAGGACGAGGCGGCGGCGGCCGAGGCCGCCAACGGGGTCCTGGTGGCCTTCGACGTCATCGACACCCTGCTGGCCCGGGCAACAGGGATGGAGGCCTCCCGGGAGGCTGGGCTGACTATGCTGGACGGCCCGCCCCTGTCCTCGCTGGTCTCCATCGGCCAGTTCCTGTGCGGGGACGCCCCCACGGGCAGTGACATCCGCCTGTTCACCACGGTGCAGGACTACGAGTACCGCGGACGGCAGGGCTACCCGGACGGGGAGGCCCCGCCGATCTCCTTCTGGCCTGCCCTGGCCCGCTGGTTCCGGGCGCTGGAGGGACGTGCCGGATGGGTCGGCCCTGAGGAGCGCAGCGCCCTGGGACTGTGAGGCAGCTGGGCTGGGGCTCTGTCCCTAGAGTCCCTGGCCGCCGTATGCGGGGAACACATTCACGTTCAGGGGGGATTAGCTCTGCCCCTGAGTCCCTGACCGCCGTCCTGGTTCCCGCCCTCTTCCTGTTCTTCTTGCGCCTCCCTCCTGCGCTATTCGCCCCGCCTTGGTCTTCCGTGGCTCGCCAGGGCGGTCGTCAGGTCGCTCGTTGGGGCGATCGCCCCTGTGACAGGCTCGCTGCTCCTGCTGAGATGGTGGGCGGACCCCGGCAGGCGGGGGCGGGAAGGAAGAGCAGCAGTGAGCAGGAGCACACGTCATCGCGAGTCCGGTCAGGCGACTGTGGAGTACGTCGGGGCTGTTCTCATCGTGGTCGCGCTGCTCCTGGCGGTGGTTATCGCCGTCTCCCCGGCAGCCCGCCAGATCGGCTGCGAGCTGGTCTCCACGGTGAGCCGGGCGGTGGGAGGCCCGGAGCTGGAGTGCGGGGAGGCCAGCACCGAGGCCGAGGAGACCCACGAGCCGGATGGGCCGTGCAAGCTCTCTGAGTCGTCACGCAGCAGAAGCGTGAGCGTGTCGGTGTTCGCGACCGCTGACGGGACCGGGACGATCACGGTGGTGGAGATGAGCGACGGGACCTACCAGGTCTCCGCCACCAACACGGCCAACATCTCTATCGGGGAGGGCAAGGGAACTGACTACGGCCTTGAGGTGACGGTTGACGGCAACACCTACGGGGGTGGTGCCAGCGCTGGTATCGGTGCGGGGCTGAAGGGGGAGGCTACCGCGACCTACACCGTCAACTCCGCTGAGGAGGCCGAGCAGCTGCGGGCCTACCTGCAGCAGGCGGAGGAGGAGCAGGCTGTCTCGGCCGTCTCTGGTGTGGGCGGTTTTCTGTACTCCGCCTACAACTACGTCACGGACAGGAACGGTGCTCGCAGCTACACCCCGCCGGAGCCGACCTCCGTCACCTACGCCGGCGGGGTGACCACGAGTGCCAGTACCAGTGCCACCGGTGGTTCCACGCACGTGGAGGCGGGCGTCAACCAGGCCAACATGCTGGGAGTCACCACCTCCCCCGGCGACGGGACGACGACCGTGTACTACAGTGCCAAGGTGGACGGCTCGGTCCAGGGGAACAACGGCGTGCCCGGTGTCAACCAGAGCGAGGGAGAGGCCTCCGGTGAGCAGGAGGCGGTCGTGGCGGTCACCTTTGACAAGGACGGGGAGCCGATCGAGACCTCGATGCAGCTGATGTACGCAGGGAACGCGGAGGCGTCGGCAACAAACCCCTTCGGCGACGACTGGACCACGGCTCCGGCCTCCGGTGGACGCATCTATGAGGCGACGATCGACCTGACCGGTCCGGACGCCGAGCAGGGCTGGGCGCTGGCCCGGGCGGTGGGGGCCGCGGGAGCGTCCTCCAACCCCATCGGGGCGCACTTCGCCCTGGCCGACTACATTGCCCAGGCGAGGGAGAACGGGACCGTCACCGCGCAGGACGTGGAGACTGAGGGACAGACCGACTTCGGGCTCAGTGCGAACTTCAAGCCGGGCGGGATCGGCTTCGGCTTCGGGTACTCTGACGAGAGCTCCTCCACCACGTACTCTAACGGCCGGTACCTGGAGGGTGACGAGTGGCTGCCGTGGGAAGGGTGCGAGTGACCATGACGACTGTGACGAGCCTGATGACGGCTGTGGCGACTATGGGGAGGCGCGCTCTGCCACGTCGGCCCAGGGGCGGCCCCCTGGCTCTCCCGCGTCGCTCGGCCCTGGCCCTGCCAGGTGCGCTGCTGGTGGCGGGCCAGGCGGGGTGCGCCCGGCAGGACGCGGAGCAGCAGGAGGGGGACCAGCAGGCGGCTGCGGCGACAGCGACCCCGGTGGAGTGGCGCAACCCCAATGAGGTGCGGCTGGAGCCGGAGTACGCGTCGCGGAATATTAAGCAGGTGACCCAGGAGGGGCAGGCCGTGACCCAGGACGGTCTCACCCTCACCGCCCCCGAGGGAACTACTGTGGAGAAGGGGGAGTCCAGCGGCGGCCAGGAGCAGACGACCATCCTCTTCCCTGACCTGGAGGGGGACCCCTCACCCGACGTCCACACCTTCTACGCCCCGGACCTGGGGCGCTCCCTGCTGGCGGAGAGCCAGTACCAGGAGATCTCCCTGCTGGCGGTCCAGCGCGGCACTAACCCGTACGTGGTCCGTAGCCGTGAGCAGTGGCCGGGTACGGAGGAGGCCTACTACATGACCTGGTACCACGTGGACACCCAGCGGGGATGGACCTCGCAGAGCCCTGGTGAGTGCGCGTCCCTGTGGATCAGTGACGGGGCTACGGGGATGTGGGCGGTGCTGGCGGTGGCCGGACCGGGGCAGCTGCTGTCCGGGTCCAGCCCGGTCATGGACACCCTTCTTAGCGCGAGGATCGGGGAGTGAGCAGATGAGCGGTGGTCGTGTCCGGTGGGGCAACGTCGTGGTGACGGGGCTCGTGGGCGTGGTCGTCTACCTGGTGGTGTTCGTGGCGCTGGCTGTGGCGCGTCCGGCCGGGGAGGCCCTGGGCCTGTTCGACGCGGGGCCGCTGAGGCCGTTCTACCTCGTTGAGGTGCTGCGTGCCGCTGTGGTGAGCCTGGTGGGGCTCGTGGCGCTGCGCAACAGGCAGGAGGGGCGCGGGCGAGGCAGGGACGGCGTCCCGGTCCCCGGCCCCTGGGACCCCGTAGGAGTGTCCGAGGGCGCCGCCCCGTCCTTCTTCCTGGTCCACGCGCTGCTCTATGCGGCGATAGCGGTCGTCGTCATCTGTGGCGGTGATCTCGTGCTGTCGGGCCTGAGTGCTGACACGCTTCTGGAGGCTGCGGCGCTGGTCGCGGGTAGTCTGCTGGCCGTCCCCCTGGTACGGGGGCTGGGAGCGCGCCGCGTGTGACCGGCGGTGTCCTCCACCCCTAGGAGACAAGAACGTCATAGGACAACAGAAAATCTTGTTGTCCTATGACGTTCTTGGTGTCATTCTTGGTGCCAGGCCTCGCGGTGCCCAGTCCCCGACTGGCTGCCCGGTGGGCCTGAGCCCGCCCCGGTCAGCCCTTGCGCGCAGCCCGCGGCCGCCCTAGCCGAGGGTGACGAAGACCTTGTCGTCAAGCATCCCCGGCTGGACCGCCAGCACGCCGTCCTGGGCCGAGTCGGAGGGCACGGCGATGGCCTCGTTCCCGGTGACGCTGCCGCCGCTGTACAGGGTGGTCAGGGTGTCGATCGCGTCCGGGGCCACGGCCAGCGTGTCGAGGGTGGTCATCGTCGTCCCGTCGGCGGAGACATAGTTGACGGTGGACATGGGAGTGCCCCCGTTCGGGTCGTCTCCCAGGTAGGTGATGGTGTAGTTGACCAGAATGTACTGGTAGCCCTCAGGAGGCGCCTCGTTGAACGGGTTCTCCGCCATCACGGTGTCGGTGGCGTCGAGTTCCACTGAGTTCACGACCACCTTCCACTCGCTGTTGCTGATCTCAGTGCCTAGGGGGAGCGGGTCCTCCCGGGTCCCGGGCTGGTCTGCTGCGGAGGAGCCCTGCTGGTCAGCGCCCGTGTCGCTGTCGGAGTCGGAGGTGGTGTCGGAGGCGGCCTCGGCGTCGGAGCCTGGGGAGGAGGTGGTCACCGGCCCGCCGTCGAGCGCCTCGCCCAGGCTGCCGGCGGCCAGCCCCAGGAACACCACCGCGCCGACAGCTGTCCCCACGATGGACAGGACAATGGCGACAATTGCCTGCCAGAGGGTCTCTCCCCTGCGGAACAGGGCCACAAGTCCGAGGACGAACGACACGGGGAGCAGCACCCAGCCGATAATGAGCGCCCCCGGGACGCAGGCAAAGATGAACCCGACGACCGCGCAGACCAGGGCAATGATTCCAATTGTATTGCGCCGCTTTTGCGCGGGCGCGTAAGGGGGTGTTCCGGGAGGGGATCCAGGGGCGCTAAAAGGTGTTCCCTGGGGTGTCCCGGAGGCAGGTTCCCCGGGTGTGCCGGGAGCCGCTGCGGGGAGGCGTTAAAAGGCGAGCCAGCAGGTGTGGGAGGGTCGGGATAGTGGTTGGGGATTGTCATGGGTACTCCTATTTCGTGTGACAGGGATGGCGTGGAGGAACGCCGCCCGCCATCGTACCCATTTTTCTCTGAGGCTCTATATTCTTGTCTATATCGTGATTTCGGGTCCTGCTATCAAAGGAGTGGCATCAGGGACAGTGGGGTGGTGTGGTGTCGTGCCAGGTGCGGTGGCTCCAGGCGTGCCGCGCCACTGCCGTCTGCGAGCTGCTGCGACCCTGCCTGGACACCCTTGGCACGCTCCGACGGGCAGGCTTAGGCCCGGGCGGCCAGAACCGGGTTGTACAGGAGCCGGTTGGGAGAGGTGGGGCACTCATGGCCGACGTCCATCGGGGCGATGCGCCCGCTAGCACGCAGGTCCTCCAGGCGCACCACCACGCGGTCGCGCAGCCGCCACGGGTCGATCGTGTTGAGGTAGATCTTGGTGCCGCCCTCGAAGCCCGCCAGGGTGGAGACCCGCCACTTCAGGGTCACGTGCCAGGGCATGGGCTGGTCGACGTCGGCGGGCTTGTGGTGCCACTCCTCGTTGCAGGGCACGTGCACGCCGGTGGCTGCGTGCAGGGCGTGGACCAGGTCGGACACGGCGTCGACCTCCTGGGTGCCCATGAGCCAGGGCTCGGTGGTGGGGGAGGTGGAGTACACCTCCAGGGTGGGGTAGCGGTGCCCGAAGCCGGCGAAGGCCACCGCGTGCTCGTTGCTGGCCACCAGCAGGCCCCGGTAGGCGGCGTAGTCCACCGCCATCTCGTTGTACAGGTTGGGGTTGGCCCGCACCCGGGTCAGCTCCAGCTCGGAGCTGACACCGCGCTCATCAATGCTCACCAGCTGCTTGTGCAGGTGGTCAAAGCTCGCTCCCGCCGGGCGCAGCCAGTTCTGGAACACCGCGACGTAGCGCACCCACCGGTTGGCCGCGTACAGGTCCCGCATGGAGTCCACCGCCAGGCGCGTGTAGGCGCGGTGCTCCTCTACGCTCAGCGTGCCTGAGCTGGCCAGGCCGGAGGTGTCCACGGCGTCGTCGGTGTAGTGGCGCCGGGCGATAATGACGTCGTGGCCCCCGGCGAAGAAGCCGATCATGTGCCGCATCCGCTCGGCGTCGCCCATCGTCTCCCACTGGGTGGTAGTACCTCCCGCCGCCCGCAGCTTGGCGCGCAGCACCCCCATGACGTGCTCGCGGCCCACCGGGTCAGCCAGGTAGGTGCCCATGCGCTCCCGGGCGGCCTCGGGGATCTCGTAGCCGTGGTTGGCGTGCCAGTAGTCGTAGGAGAGGATCTCAAAGAGGTTGGGCACGCGGCGGAACTCCGCCACGGTGTCGTCCAGCTGGGAGGCCAGAAGGGCGTCGTGCTGGACGAAGCCACCGGCGGGGTCGCGCACCACGCGCGACTTCTCCGGCGGGGTGTCCGTATAGCGCCGTGAGCAGAAGGCGCAGGCCCGGGTGCGGTCGGCGTCGGTGAGAGGACGGACCTTGTCCACCGGCTGGGAGATCGGACGATTGCCCCGGCCGGGTACTGTCCACACCTGCGTGCCGGTGAAGGGGCTGATCTGCTTGACGGTGCCGTCGGCCATGCGGGTCAGGGGCTCGGGTGCGGGGGAGTACGGCGTCAGCATGGGCACCATTGTGACGCCTCGGACCGACGGGGGCAGGTCGGCCGCTCTCTGTGGTGGGGTTGTATGGAGCTGCACATCTTCAGGGTCTGGTTTGGTGGTGTGGGGCGGGTGGGTTGGCGGGATTGCGCGGCTGGTGGCTGGTCTGGTGGGCTGGGCGGCCGGTCTGGTGGGGTGAAGATGTGCAGCCCGCCAGTCCCGCCGGCCCCGCCAGCCAGCCGGTGGCCGCAGCGTGGTCCAGAGGGCCTGTGCAGCCCCTGGCCCTGGGCGGGGATGTGCTCAGGAGGTAACCACTGTCGGGACGATGACGGCAGTTATGAGCGCAGCGTCGACCGCCTCAACGGCGCGCGACACGGCGTCCCCGGCCGGGTCCCCCTTGGCCAGCTCGGTGATCCTGCGCTTGAGGTCCCGCCCGCTCATGCCGGTGTGCTGGCGGGGCAGGACCGTTGACGTGTGGCCCAGGCCCTGGAGGACAGCCAGCAGCGTGCGGTCGGCCTGGGTGGGGACTACCTGGCCGTGCAGCACGGCGTAGAGGCGCTGGCGCAGAGCCTGCTCCGGTCCGGGGTTGAGTGTGGGGTAGATGGTCTGCATCCCCAGGAAGCCTCCCTTGGCCACTGAGATGGTGCCGGCCGAGGCCAGTGAGCTCACAATGCCGGGGCGAGGGTCAAGCCGTGTCCACGACATGAGGGAGGACACCCGCTTGCCGTCCTTGGCGGGCAGGGCCGCCAGGGCGTGGTCCATGGCAGGGTGGCCGGTGGGCGTGGTGTCCAGGAGGCGGAAGCGGGGATCCGTGCCCCCTTCGACCGTGAGCCGCTGGTGGAGGGCGAGGTCAGCCAGGAGGGCACCTCGCAGCCCGTAGTCTTCGTTTCCTCCCCACACCTCGGGGGTCCCGGAGTCCTTGGTCAGCAGCAGGAACAGCTCTTCGCAGATCAGCATGAGCCCAGCCTATGGAGGGCGGGGAGGACAGTGCTCGCCCAGAAGGAGGGTTGTGCGCGCGCCCGTCCTCCTCCGGCGGGAGGAGTGAAGGAAGCGTGGTACGGCGGCTGGTCCCTTGGGTGTCAGCGGTCTCGAACATCTCGGCCACGGCCCGGGCGCAGTCCCGGCGAGACGCAGCCCTGTCAGGCCCCTGTCAGGACGGCCTCGGGTTGTTGATGACGGCCTCGAACAGGGCCACCCCGGTGGTCAGGTCCCGCAGGCGCATGACGTAGGGGCGATCCACACGGAACTCGGTGGTCGGTCCCAGGTCGGGTACGGCGCTCACCCCGACATCGACCTCGCTGGCCCCTGCGGCCACGGTCCCGTCCTCGCGCACAATGAGCCGCACCTGCTGGCGGTAGGCGTTGACCCCGAGCCCTGGGCCGATGCGTCCCATCGGGGCGATGTCGGCCCCCAGCCCCTCCAGCACCGGCATGATGTCCACACCACTGTCACCGGTCTCCAGGTCGATGCGCGGCATCACCAGGCTCACCTCGGGGTGGAGCCCCTCCTCCTCCGCCTCGTCCAGGAGGGCGGAGGCCTGGGACCACGTCTCCTTCGGCAGGTCACCCGGGAGAGTGCCCTTCTGTGGCAGCACCACGTCCAGGGCGAAGTCCTGGGAGTAGGGTACGCGCAGCACCTTCCAGGTCACCGGCTCGTCCTCTCCCTCAGTCCTGCCCCCAGTCTTCCCCTCGGTGCACGCCATGGTGCTGGTCTGGCGCATCATCGGGACGCTGGTCACGGATCCGTCAGCGCAGGTGAAGTCCTCGTCCCGGGTCTCGGACTCGTCGAACAGCTCGCGCCACCGTGCGGCGAACAGCACCACGTTCTGTAGTGCGACCTTGAGGTTCACCGTCACCTCCAGCGCGGAGGAGTCAATAAGCCCCGCCGTGTTCTTGCTGACCCACTGATCCAGGATGTCCTGGGCGGCGGCGGCATCCGCGCGCCGCAGGTCCGTGGTGAACCAGCGGTGGACCTCGTCGACGAACTCCTGGCTCACCTCGGTGGGCTCGTCGTGGTCGACGATGAGGAGCTGGTCGGCCACGTGTACCAGCGGCTCCTCCGGGGCCTCGTCACCGGGGTCGAAGCCGGAGACGTCGCCGTCGTCAGTGTCGTGTGCCAGCAGGCAGCTGCGGATCGCCGACCAGGTGGTGCTGCGTTCCTTCTCGCTGTCAGCACCCAGGAGGGTGTTGAGCCCCTGGGCGTCGGGGTCCGTCGCCCCCAGCGAGGCCGTGGCCAGGCTCAGGGCCAGGGACACCGGGCTGGCCAGGGCGTTGGCGTGGGCATCGTCATCCAGCTGGGTGGCCAGGAGGGCGGCTCCCAGGGTGTCGCAGGCGGTGACCGCGGCCTTCAGGTCCGGGGCATCGGTGAGGCTGAGCTCGGTGCGCGCCACCTTGCTGGTCAGCTCGGTACCCCGGATGCCGCCCAGGGATCCGCACCCGGCCAGGCCCGCGACCGCCGCCAGGAGCAGCGCTCCCCGGCGGCTCAGCCCGTGCGGGAACCCGCCCGAGGACGACGGCGCCCCGCAGGCGAGCCCGGGGCGGCCAGCCGCAGTGGGCTGGCCAGCGGGGTCCGTTGGATCTACTGGGCGCCTCGGGTGGGCAGAGTCTGCCGGGCGGGCAGGGACAGGAGTCATGTCACGATTCTGCAAGAGCCGAGTGGCTGCTGGAGCGAGACCTTCTGGTCTGGGCGCTGACGAGCGGAGCAGTGAGCGGGCCGGACGTGCCCGGGCACGGCCTCACCCGATCCCCGACACCAGCCTGGAGATGCGCTTGAGGCTCACCTTCCGGGCGGTGCCCAGGGTCTGGGCGAACAGGCTGACCCGCAGCTCCTCGACCATCCAGCGGGCCTCCTCCAGCACCGCCTGACGCTGCGGGTCCGCGGGCAGGGACGCCGCCCGGGTGCGGGCCTGCTCCACGACGTCCAAGGCCTGGCTCACCTGGAAGGCCAGGGCCGCGTCCTGGGAGGCGGCCGAGGGCGAGGACGCCGCCCGCTCCACCCGCATCGCCAGCGCCTTCAGGTAACGGGGCAGGTGGGCCAGCTGGCTGGCTGGGGTGGCGGTGACGAACCTGTCACCGGTC